>DASXOX010000079.1:0-80006 GCA_036493975.1 Solirubrobacteraceae bacterium | reverse complement strand
AACCCGTAGCTGCGATGCGGGTGCTCTGGTTGATTTCCGCACCGTCCTGGGCGATGAACTTGGTCGGCATCGCCAGCCGCGCCTTACAGAGATTCCCGTTGGCCGCCAGCGCCGAGTAGGGGCCCTCGGGGAGCTTCAGCTCGAAGCTGTCGATCGGGACGTCGGGGACCGTGTTGAACGTCGTGCTCGTGATCCCGGCCTTGCTGATGAACGTGTCACCGACGAGATCGACCGTGATCCCGTAGCCCTGCAGGACGACGACGAGATTCGGGAACGCTTCCCCACCGTTCGAGACGAAATACACCGGACCCGAGAGCGTCACCGGGAGCACCGGCGTGGACGCCGTCGCTGAACCCACACGCGAAGCTACGGGGCACTGTGCGGGGTCGGCATCGAACGTTGCGGCCGGGCACGCCTTCTGCAGCGTCGTCAACCTGGAGGGCAGTTGCTTGGGGAGACTGACCTTGACCTTCGCGATGTTCGCCTGCGCACCCTGCGGGTAGACGATCTTCGCGTCCAAGCTCGCACCACCCGGACGACTCGTATGACCCTGCGTGGAGACCGTAAACCGCGGTTTGAATCCCAGCGCACCACAGTTGGTGACCTGGAAACCGTTGGCGACCGGCTCGCTGCTACCCGCCCCGCCGGTCAGCGTCCCGGTGAGGGTCATCGGGTTGCAGTTGGTCGGGTTGAAGATGAACCCCGGCCGATCCACGCTGACGTGCACCGTGCGCAGATCGAGCGGGATCCCATCGAGAATCGTCGGCAACGGATCACTGGTGATCGTCAGCTGCGCGGTGTGCCGGTCGACGCTGATCGACGCCCGCACGACGACCGTCCCGAGATCGAACGGACCGGCTACCGCCGGCACCACGATCGATAGACCATACGGTGCGCCCTTATAGGGGCCCGTGGCGAACACCTTGCCGCCGGTCACAGAGAACGGGTTAGCGCCCGCACCCGCATCAGCCGACACAGACCCGATCTGCGATGCCGCGTCGCAGGTCCCCTGCGCGGCCTGCGGTTCCCCGCACAACGGGATCCCCGCCAGCCTGCCGAGCAGACCGAGCGGCATCTTCAGCGAGACCCCGCCAAGCTGCTGTTCACCGTCCGCACGCGTGAACGTCAACGCAAACGGGCTGAACGCACCGGCCTGGTTGTTCGTCGTGCCCGCCGAGAAACCCGGCGCGAACGCCTGCGGAGAGCCGGGGCACGGGCCGCCGTTCGGGCCCGACGTGATCGCGAACGCGCTGCTGGTGTTCACCGGCGCGGTCCCCGACCACGGCGTGAACTGCGCAGTCGTTTCATAGGTCCCGCACTGGTGCGGGTTGACCAGCGGCGAACGCGGGCCGGCCTTGAAGTTCAGCTTCAAATGATCGAACGGCAACTGCGGATTGTTGTCGAACGTCGTCACTATCCTGCCGGTCTGCGGGTCCAGGTCGACGCGGCCGGGGAGCTTCAAGATCACGCCGTGACCTTCCACGACGAGGTACAGGGCGATCAAAGACCCAAACGGGTTTTCGCTCTGCTTGCCGAGGAAGATCGAGCCCTTCAGTGGGTCGTTCAACAGCGGCGTATCGATTTCCACGGTGCCGAGCTTCGAGGCGTCCGGGCAAGCCGCCGGCTGCCCCGTGCTCAGACCGACCTGCGCAAGCGAGCACGCGCCGAGACCGCCCGCCGCGCTCGGCGAGACCGCCTCGCCGGCGGGCAGTTCGACCACGGCGTCCTTGACATCGCCCGTCGCGAGCCCGTGCGGGTTTGACAGCCCTTCCTGGGGCAGAGAGATGTCGACGTTCAGGCCTGTCGGAGTGTCCGCCTGGTGGTTGGTCGGTTCCACGGAGATGCTCGGCTGGAACGGCACGAGCTCGCAACCGGTGGTTCCGGCCGGCGCACCCCATTCACCCGGCGCCAACGGATAACCCGGGGGCATATGACTCGTCATCGACCGTTCGACGAAGACCCCCTGGTCCTGCCAGGAATCGGCGCGCAGCCCAAGCTTGAAGCCTTCGCCCACGGGGTTGCACGACACCGGCATCGTCAGGAACGCCTTCGGCGGTTCGGGGTCCGAGCTTGGTGAATATCCCGGCCTGCCGCCGGGGCAGGCCGGCAGCGGCGCGAATTCCGCCACTTCAAAGCTCAACGCTTCCACATCGCAACGCTGGAAGTCGTGACTGGGATCGGCCGGCACGCCCCAGAAGGTCGTGTCCACACCGAGCAGCGGAAGCGTGATCGGGATGTTCGACGAAGAGACATCGACGCCGAAGTCCCCTCCGTTGCGCACGTTGCCGGTCAGATAGATGACCTCGCCGGCTGCGTTGAACCCGAACTGCGCCGGTACACCAACCGGCGGCACAAGATTGAAAAGCGGCAGCGCAATCCCGAAGGGTTTGCTCGCAAATGGCGTGGAGATCTTGAGTTCGACGATCCCGACCTGCGATGCAACCGGGCATTCGGGCGTACGGGCTTCGGCCACCGAGACAAGCTTGGCGGCATCGCACTGCGCGACCGCCGTAGGATTGCCCACCAACCCCGGGGGCAGGCTGACGATCGTGTCCTTGGCATCCCCATCGGGAAGCAGGGTGTTGGTTTCCGCTTCGAGAACGCCATGGAGATCGAACGTGGTCGATATCGCATACGGATGACCACCGGCCTGCTCGAAGACGCCACCTGTCGCATCGCTGCTGATCTGCTGATCGAGTGCTGTCACCCCGAACTGGGCGCGCGCAGACCCCGCCGCCGCGACCAGGCTCACTGCCAACGCCAGAACTGCTGCGAGCAGAGCCCGCGCGAAAATACCCTGAATGTCGCTCATGTGCTCGCGCATGTTGCTCAACTCACTCCCCTTTTCGTATGGGTCGCTACTCGCGTGCTGCGCCCCGCTTTTGCGGCCCCGCGACGCCTTATCTTGCGATGTTTCGCCTTGTGCCGTTTCGGCTTGACCTTCCGCTTGACCTTCGCGGGCGTCTGAACGGCCGGCGGGCTTGTATTACCGGGACCGGCAAACGTCGCCGACGACGGCGGCGCGAACGCCTGGCCTGCGCCGGCAGGCCCTTGACAGTCATCCCCTTCGCACGCCGCCGACAGCACACCATTCTGAGCCTCGATACCACCATCCACGCGAGCGTCGTAAAGATCCGCGTTGGTATCACCATCGACGCGCACCAACTGCTGCTGCGTCACAAAGAATGCGTTGCTGCCATCGGGGCTGGCGTCCACGAATAGCGAATCACACGCACACGTCCCAGCCGAAATCAGATGCACCTGATCGGTCGCAGTGTCGTACTCGTAAACATCACGACGATGGTTGGTGTCCCGCGGCACGAGCGCGTCGACCGTGTCGAAGAAGACGTACCGTCCGTCCCCGCTGAGCGCGTTGTTTATGTATTGCGTACGGGAGTAAGGGCTGAAGGCGAAGCCAAAGGCGGTGTCGATCCCTTTCGCCGCCGAGAAGCCGCTATTGCCCAGCGGCGCCGCGCCGGTCGGGTCGCACGATGCGCACACGAGCTTGTTGGCCGTGTAGTCATAGGCATAGACCTCGTCACAGGGCGCCACTGAGCTGGTCTGTTCGCACTGTTCGACAGTCAACGGCTCATTTTCGTAGCCGGCTCTCTTGGCCATCGGAGCATCATTGCTTGTAAAGACCGCCCGCAGCCCGGAGCGATCGACACGGAAATTGTTTTCGCTGGGGCGCCCATGTTCACCCCAGACGGTGCCGCCATCCAAGGCGTCGTGGCTCGCGACGTAGCGAACCGAGCCTTCATGCCACACGAACAGGCCTCCCGTCTCCCCCCCCACGAACGGCGGCTGCCCAGGCACCAGTTCTTTGTTATCGGTGAAGTACACATAGCTGCCGTCGGCACTGATCCCCGCTACCGCCGTGATTACGTAAGTGCTACCGGCAGTACCAGCTCCGCGGTCTACCGAGATCACCGTCAACCGCTGACCGGCCGGCGCCGCCATGTTGTACATGTAGAGATTTTCGGCATGTTCGGGTGAGTCGTTGGTAAGCATCTCTTTGGTGGTGAAGAACACGCGCGACCCATCCGGCGTCGCGGCCCAGAACTTGGCTGGCTGCGCGCCGCCCGGATCGGGAACCGAGCGCTCGCTCGTGTTCAGCTGGATAGTTTCAGCACGGTCGATGCGCATGTAGAGGCTGGCTTCATACGGCGCGCCGAGCCCTCGGCTTTCCATCCCTGGCCCGGCCGTGAAGACCACCCGCGCGCCGTCGCTGGAGACCGCATCCTCGGTCCAACCACCTTCTCCGATTTGGTTGCCACCACCGGCGCCGGCTCCCGCCACGGACCCTTCGGCGGGTTCACCGCCCGGCAGGATTCCGGCCAGATGCAGCGTGCCGTGATCCCATTCGTAGAGCTTTGGCAGTTCCGGGTTGGTACCTGCGGCTTCCGGCGTCAGCTTGTTGACGCTCTCAAAGAAGATATGCCCGAGATCTGCTGACGCGCCCGCAAAGGCAACTTCGTCGCCCTGCGCGAACAGCGAGCGTTTGGGCAACGGCGTAGAGCCGCACACCGGGCAGTCGCTTAGCAGTTCATAGCTCCCTGGAGGCCCACTCAGGATGTCGTTGCGGAGGTAGAGATTGGCCGCGCCTTCGACATCCGCGTGACCCGGCGTCACGGGCGTGAGCGCGAAATACACACCGCGGGAGAGATCGGGCGAGACATACTGGTATTGCGAGCCGGTGTAGCTCGATATGACGCTCGTCGAGGCCTGCACCGGATTGATTCCGTGTGTCGTCCAGCCGCCTTCGCCGCGCTGGCTCACGTATTCGACGCCGCGCGTCTCGATTCCCTGCGCGTCACCAAAAGCCGCGGTCGAGTAGTACTTGATCGCGTTTCCGCTGAGCGAACTCTGCGTAAACGTCGCGTCCGCCGCGATGTTCGCCCCTCTCTTATTCGTAGGCGACACCATCTCGTACGCGCGGCAGTCGGGCAGATACGAGGAGGACTGCGCGTTGCGCGCCGCCGCGTTGGAACAGGCTTCGACCCCCGCGGCTTCGGGGGCGAACGTCTTCACAACGTGGTCGGGGCCGTCGGTGACGCCTTCGGCGTTGGTGGCGACGACCCGATAGTGGTAACTGCTGCCGGCCTGCAGACCGGCGAGCGGAAGGGTCGCCTTGACGTCACCGGTGCCGGCGCCGATCGCGGCGTCGGGCAGCGGGGCGCTCGTACCGTAGGCGGCGCTCGGGCCGTACTCGAAGTGGTAGCCGGTCGCAGCTTCCTGCGGGTTGATCTCGGCGCCGATCGTCGCCGTACTGACGCCGACGTTCGCGGAGAACTCGAGATCGACGGTGGGCGCGCTCGCCGCGAAGGCGAGCGCTTGACAGGACAACAACACGACAAGCCATGCGCCCATCCAGGCGCCGACGAACGACCCGAGCCTGCGAGCACTCATATGCACATCCCCTCCTCACGGGAACCAAGAGCCACGCCGCGCGCACGCGGGCAGCCTGAGATGACCGTGGACGCGGTGCCCACGACGTTGAATGGACACCGATGCCGGCTGCGATGAACCGGGCCGTTCGGCGAGCTGCCGGCGCCGATCCCCTCCCCGACGAGGAGGGGGCGAGCGGCTA
The DNA here is from genome assembly GCA_036493975.1 of Solirubrobacteraceae bacterium. Lineage (GTDB taxonomy): Bacteria > Actinomycetota > Thermoleophilia > Solirubrobacterales > Solirubrobacteraceae > Palsa-744. The sequence goes on along the minus strand of DASXOX010000079.1, from coordinate 74,416 downwards.
AGGACTTACGGCGACGTCTACTAGGTTGCCGTAAGAGAGAGAGAGAGAGAGAGAGATGCGTCAGCTGTGCTGACACATCTAGCTAGAGCACCCGCAAGAGGCGCGCCATGATCCGACACGTATGTCCGATGAGAACCCACGCTCAACTCAACTCCCTCGATGGTGAAAGACCCGATCCCTCTCCGGCTGAAACCCCTGCCAGCGCTGGAGCCGACCACAGCGGGCCAGCACCCAACCAGACCTATATGTACCTCCAAAACACACCCGGCACCCAACAGTCATGTGCCCGATGGGACGACTATAACCATCGTGAGAGGTATATGTCAAGTGCAAACGGCGCGGCGAAGCCCGCGCGACCGCTCAACCGGCGGCGGCGCGCTCGAGAACGTCGGCAGGCACGTCGAAGTTGGCGTGCACGGCGGCGACGTCGTCGTTGTCTTCCAGCGCGTCTACGAGCTTCATGAGCTTGACGACCTGCCCCTCGTGCTGGACGGGGACGAGGCTCGACGGGCGATAGGTGAGCTCGGCGCTCTCCAGCTCGATCCCGGCCTCCTCCAGCGCACGGCGGACGGCGGTGAAGTCCGCGAGGGCGGTGATGACCTCGAAGACGTCGTCGTCCTCGGAGATGTCCTCGGCGCCGGCCTCGACCGCGGCAAGCAGGTCGTCCTCGCTATAGCGCGATGCGTCGACGACGACCACGCCCTTCTTCTCGAACAGATAGGCCACGGAGCCGGGCTCGCCAAGCGAGCCGCCGTATTTGGTGAAGAGATTGCGGACGTCGGGCCCGGTGCGGTTGCGATTGTCGGTGACGGTCTCGACGAGCAGCGCGACCCCGGCGGGGCCGTAGCCCTCGTAGACGATCGACTCCAGCGCGTCGGCATCGCCACCCTCGCCAGTGCCCTTGGCGATCGCGCGTTCGATGTTGTCCTTCGGCATCGACGCGGCTTTGGCCTTGCGCACGGCGTTCTCCAGCGCGGCGTTCGCGTCGGGGTCTCCCCCGCCGTCGCGCGCGGCGACCGTGATGGCGCGGGCGAGCTTCGTGAACTGGGCGCCGCGCCGGGAGTCGACGACGGCCTTCTTGTGCTTGATCGATGACCACTTGGAATGACCGGACATGCGTCTAAAGATAGTGTTTTGGAGGGCTCCGCTCCGCTCCGCCGTGGGGTTGGCGCGGACCGCACCGGACGGCGAACGCATAGGATGGGCCCCCGATGACGAGCACGGTGGACCCCGGGATCTTCAAGGCCTATGACGTACGCGGTCTGTACGGCGAGCAGCTCGACGGCGACCTCGCCGAGCAGATCGGCCGCGCATTCGCGCGCGTCCTGGCGCAGCTGGAAGGCAAGCCGGTGCGCGAGCTGCGGGTGGGTCTGGGGCGCGACATGCGCCTCACGGCACCCGAGATGGCGGGTCGCTACCGCGAGGGGTTGCTGGCGGAGGGCGTCGAGGTCCTGGACGCCGGGCAGGTAGGGACGGAGATGCTCTACTACCTCGTCGGCTCGCGCGGCCTTGACGGCGGGCTGATGTGCACGGCGTCGCACAACCCGAAGGCGTACACCGGAGCGAAGCTCGTGCGCTCCGGCGCCCTGGCGCTCTCTGGGGACAGCGGCATCCAGGACATCCGCGCGCTCGTGCAGGCGGGACTCGATCAGCCCGACCCCGGTGCACGGGGCAGCGCTAGCGAGGTCGACGTGTACGCGGAATTCCAGGAGGCGGCGCTGCGCTTCATCGACCCCGGCGTCGTGCGTGGGCGGGCGGGCGGCCCATTGAAGGTCGTCGCCGACGGCGGCAACGGGATGGCGGGCCCGATGGTCGGACCGCTGCTACAGCGCCTGGGCGTGGAGCTGATCGAGACCTACTGGACGCCGGACGGGAACTTCCCCGACCACGAGCCCAACCCGCTGCTGCCGGAGAACCGGGAGTTCGTCATCGCCAAGGTCCGCGAGACCGGCGCGGATCTCGGGATCGCGTGGGACGGGGACGCGGATCGGTGCTTCTTCATCGACGACACCGGCGCGTTCGTGGACGGAGACTTCCTGACAGCGCTGCTTGCGGAGTCGCTCCTGGCCAAGAACCCCGGCGAGGCGATCTCTGCCCGCCGCGAGGCGATCTTGTACGACGTGCGCGCTTCGCGAGCGGTCCCGGACACGGTGCGCAGCGCGGGCGGGACGCCGCACATGAACCGCGTGGGCCACGCGTTCTTCAAGACGCGGATGCGCGCCGAGGGCTCGCTGTTTGGCGGGGAGGTCTCCGGCCACTACTACTTCCGCGACTTCTACTGCGCGGATTCAGGGACGCTGCCGGCGCTCTTGATGCTGGAGCTGCTGTCGCGCGAGACGCGGAGCCTGTCGGAGCTGCTGGCGCCCTACCGCGAGCGCTACTTCATCTCCGGGGAGATCAACTCGGAGGTCTCAGACCAGCAGGCGAAGATGGAGGAGCTCGCGGCGCGCTACTCCGACGCCGAGCAAAGCGATCTGGACGGGATCTCGATCGACTACGCCGACTGGCACTTCAACGTGCGCCCGTCGAACACCGAGCCGCTGTTGCGCCTGTGCCTGGAGTCGCTCGTATCGCACGAGGACATGGAGCGCCGCCGCGACGAGGTGCTGGCCGTGATTCGCTCTTGAGCGAGCAGGAGACCTCCGAGCAGGCGGCCGCCGCGCTCGCGCGCGCGGCGGAGCAGGGCATCCATTGCCTAGCGATCCCGACGCCGTTCGCGGTGGGCCGCGTGAATGCGTACTTGATCGAGGACGACCCGCTGACACTGGTCGACTCGGGCCCCAACTCGGCGAAGGCGCTGGACGAGCTCGAACAGGCGCTCGCGGTGCGGGGCCACAAGATCGAGGACCTCGAGCTGCTCGTGATCACCCACCAGCACATCGACCACTTCGGGCTCGCCGCGATCCTGGCGCGGCGCTCCGGTGCGGAGGTCGCGGGGCTGCGCGGTCTGGATCGCCGACTCGGGAGCTTCCGCGAGGAGGCCGAACTGGACGACCGCTTCGCGGGTCGCATCATGCTGCGCCACGGCGTGCCGAGCGACGTCGTGACTGCGCTGCGAGCGGTCTCAGCGAGCTTTCGGGCGTGGGGCTGCACGGTGGAGGTGCCGCGCGCGCTGAGCGACGGCGAGGAGCTGAAACTGCGCGATCGCACGCTGCGCGTCCTGCACCGCCCGGGCCACAGCCCCTCGGACACCGTCTTCTGGGACGAGCGCCAAGGCCTGCTGATCGCGGGGGACCATCTCCTCGGCCACATCTCCTCGAACCCGCTGCTGGCGCGCCCGCTGGAGGCCGAGGGCGACTACGAGGGTCCGCGTCCGCAGGCGCTAGTGACGTACCTCGCCTCGCTTGAGCAAACACAGGCGATGGACCTGGAGCTGGTGCTTCCAGGCCACGGCGCCCCGATCACGGACCACGCGGAGCTGATCGACCAGCGCAAGCACATGCACGAGCGGCGCGCGGACCGGATCCACAAGCTGATCGCAGAGCACCCGCGCACGGCGTACGAGATGGCGCACGAGATGTGGGGCAACGTCGCGGTGACGCAGGCCTATCTCACAATCTCCGAGGTGCTGGGGCATGTAGATCTGCTGCTGGGCGCGGGCCGTGCGGTCGAGCAGGAGCGCGACGGCGTCGCGCGGTTCGCGGCGGCGTAGCGCCATCCCCAAGCCGGGAACTACCGGCGAGCCGAACCCGCTTTGTCCTGCCGGCGCTCTATCTCGACGAGATGTGTGACGTTCTCACGATCGTTGGGGTCGTCACTGGCTTCGCCTGCGAACCACGCGTCGAGAATCTCCTCGAGCTCCGCCTCGGAAGTCGCGCGCAGGCTGAGGGCGAGCACATTGGCGTCATTCCAGCGACGCGCGCCGGCGGCTGTGGCTGCATCGGCGCAGAGCGCCGCGCGCACGCCGGGGACCTTGTTCGCGGCGATTGACGCGCCGGTGCCGGTCCAGCAGCAGACGATGGCCTGCTGGGCGCGCCCCTCGGCGACCTCGCGGGCAGCGGCCTCCGAGCACCAGGCCCACCCCTCGCGTCGGCTCGCCGTGCCGGTCTCGGTCGAGGGCGCAAGCACACCATAGAGCCCGACCTCGTGCCCTCGCCGGCGCAGAGCATCGCTCAGCACTCGCGCGACGCCGGTGTCTTCGTCGGCTGAGATCGCAATTCGCATACGCCCAGTATCGCGTCCCTGGTCATAAACGCCATCGTGCGATAAGGTCTATGACAACTTGGCTAATGCCATTGATGGCGGGGAGGTCCGGGCGACGTGAGGGCCGGGAGGATCGGCAGCCGAACAGGAGGATGCTGTGGATAGCGCCACCGCCAACCCCCACCTGAACGTCTTCGAGCCTTACCGCGAGTTGGGGCGCACCCACGAGGACCAGCTCACGCGCGCCGCGATGATTGTGCTGCGCCTCGTTCCGCTGGCGCGCGAGACGCTGCTGCGCGCGATCGGGGAGCGCTCGCTGAGCGAACTGCCGGACTGCACGGTTGACATGCAGGCGAGCTACATCGTGGAGGCCTCGGAGGAGAGCGCGGCCGGCGGCGAGGTCCACCGCGAGCGGCTGGTCAGCGTCTTCCTGACACCGGACACCGAACCGGAGGAGCCGGTGCGCGAGGTCACCGACACCGACCGCGGGCAGCGCTTCGACGGGGTGCTGCGCTTTGACCCCGAGCTGGTGGTGCTGGTGGAGAGCAAGGTGTGCACGCGCTGGGCGCGGCGCAACGGGCACCGCGTGGCCGAGCTCAACCTCGGCAGCGCGCGCTTCGCCGAGCGGCGCACGTGCGTGCTGCGCTGGCACGACCTGCTGGAGTCATGGTGGCGGCTGGTCGAGCTCGGCTTGCTCGCGCCCGCCGAGCGAGCGCTGGTGCAGGATCTGCTGGGCTACGCGCACCACGACTTCGCGCACCTGCTGCCGTTCGGCTCGCTGCGCCGCGTCGGCGCGGACCCGGTGCGGCGCAAGTGGCGCCTGCGCTCGCTGCTGCGCGAAGCCAGCGGCCTGCAGCCCGAGCGGATCGGTCTGGCACACGTGCGGCTGGACACGGCGCTTGGGACGGCCTCGCTGCAGCGCGCCGCGCTCGACCTCGAAGGCCAGGAGCTCATCCTGCACATGTGGCCGGGGGAGCTCAAGCGCCAGGCCGAGCACCTCTACGGCGTAGGCCACGCCGAGCGCCTGGCGACGCTGCCCGAGTCCGCCGGGTCGGCGTGGCGCGTGGAACCCCAGCCGCAGCTGGGCTTTCGCAACGCGCCGGCGCGTACGCGCGTCTATCTCTCCTGTCGCCTGGACGCGACGACCTACGCGCGACGGTGGCGCGGTGAGGACTGGGCGTGGGTCGGCGCGCACGCGCCGGACTCGGTACTCACGGAGCTGTGGCCGTGGCTGCTGCGCCGCCGCTACGCCTCGGCGCGCGACAAAGCGCGCGTGGAATCCTTCCTGCACACGCTCGGGCGCCGCCACGCGCATCTGCGCCCCAGCATGCACGTGGCGCGCGCTTGGTCCTTCGATGAAGCGACACGCCTGGACGACGAGGGGCTGCTGGCGGTGGAGATCCGCGAGGCGATCAACTGCGTCCTGGCAATGCTCGACGAGCCCGAGCTACCGCCCGCGCCCGGGGAGGTCGAGGCCTACGCGCTGGCCTCCAAGCTCGCGCTGAACGGGGCCGCTCAGGTGCCGGCGCGACGCTGAGCGATCGCATCTAGCAGCAGGCGGTGCACCCGATCGTCGTCGGTGAGCTCCGCGTGGAAGGCCACGGCGATCACGTCGCCCTGGCGCGCCGCGACCGCGTGGCCGTCGACCTCGGCGAGAATCTGCACATCGGGGCCGTACTCGGCGATCCACGGTGCACGGATGAAGACGCCGCGCAGCGGAGGCCCATCGATCCCCGCGACCTGAACGTCGGCCTCGAAGCTGTGCGTCTGGCGCCCGAAAGCATTGCGGCGAGCGCGGATGTCCATCAGCGCGAGGTGATCGCGGTCGAGCATGATCAACCCAGCGCAGGAGCCGAGAACGGGGATGCCTCGCCGATCGTCAGGGTCTCGCCCACCATCGGAACCCTCCCTCCCGTGGTGTCCGTCACGGGCCGGTGTGATCAGCTCGCGCAACGGCTCGGCGAGTCCCTCGCGGGCGATGCCGAGCGTCATCGTCGTCGACTCCCCCCCCGGGATCACAAGGCCATCGAGACCGTCAAGGTCCGCCGCAACGCGGACCTCGCGAACGTCGACCCCCAAGCGGCGCAGCATGCGCGCGTGCGCCTCGAAACCACCCTGCAGAGCCAACACGCCCACTAGCGGCGAAGCCGACGACGCGGGCGGATCCCCAACCGGAGCTGCCCCGAGAGAGGGGGCCTCGGCGTCTACCACCCGCGCTGCGCGAGAAGCTGCTCTTGCTCGAGCTTGGAGCTCTCGAGACTCACCATCGCGGTGCCGAGCCCGCGCGAGGCCTGAGCGACGCGGGCGGGGTCCTGCCAATGCGTGGTCGCCTCGACGATCGCGCGCGCGCGCACGGCGGGCTCCTCGGACTTGAAGATCCCGGACCCCACGAACACCCCTTCGGCGCCGAGCGCCATCATCAGCGCGGCGTCGGCCGGCGTGGCGATGCCGCCGGCGCAGAACAGGACCACGGGCAGCTTGCCATCACGCGCGACTCCTTGAACGAGGTCCAGCGGCGCCTGGATCTGCTTGGCGGCGCTCGCCAGCTCCTCCTGTCCGAGGACACCCAGGCGGCGGATTTCACTGCCGATCATGCGCATGTGGCGGACGGCCTCGACGATGTCCCCGGTGCCGGCCTCGCCCTTGGAGCGGATCATCGCGGCGCCCTCGCCGACGCGCCGCAGGGCCTCGCCGAGGTTGGTCGCACCACACACGAACGGGACCTTGAAGGCCCACTTGTCGATGTGGTTGGCCTCGTCGGCCGGCGTCAGGACCTCCGACTCGTCTACGTAATCGACGTCGAGCGCCTCCAAGACCTGCGCCTCGACGAAGTGACCGATGCGCGCCTTGGCCATCACGGGAATCGTGACGGCCTCCTGGATGCCCTCGATCATCTCCGGATCGGACATCCGCGCCACGCCACCGTCGCGGCGGATGTCGGCCGGGACGCGCTCCAGCGCCATCACCGCGGCGGCGCCGGCGTCCTCGGCGACCTTGGCCTGCTCGGGGGTGACGACGTCCATGATGACCCCGCCCTTGAGCATCTCGGCCAGGCCGGCCTTGACGCGGAATGTCGCTTCGTCGCGCATGGATGGGAGGATAGCTGGCAGCCAAGAACGCAAACGGGCGGCCGAGGCGGGTCGCGTACGAACCGAGGCGCCGTGTCCCGCTACTTCAGCCGGAAGGCCTTGATGCGGTCCTCGTACTGCGCGCTGTCGCGCGAGTAGACGCCGTAGGCGAGCGCCTGGATGAGACTCAGAAGCGCCGTGTGCGAACGCACGTAGGCGGGGCTGTTGGATGAGTAGTAGAGCTTGATCTGAGCGAGCTTTGCGACCTCCGAGAGGGTCGCGTCGGTGATCGCGGCGGTGCGCGCCTTGCGATGGCGAGCGAGCTTCATCGCGCGCACGACCAGCGGATGCGGGCGCCCAGCGGACAAGCCAATGACGAGCGTCTGCTCATCGATGCGCCCGAGGCGGCTGAGCGCCTCCTGCGAGGGGCTCGCGACGACGTCCACGCGCAGGTCGAGCAGCATCAGCAGGTGACGCATGTAGCTCGCGAAGAACGCCATCTGGTCGGTACCCGCGACGAGCACCTTCTCGGCGCTCACGATCCCGTCGATCAGCGCGTCGACGGCACCCCGCGAGACCTTTCGCGCGGTCTCCTCGACATTCAGGTGGTCGGCCGCCAGGGCGCCCTCGAACTCGTTTTGGTCGAGTGAGAACAGCGGTGTCGAGCTGGCGCCCGCGATTTGGTCCGACCCACGCCCGCCCCCGGCGTGGACGCGGCGGTACTCCTCGCGCGCCGCCGCCTGGAGCTCGGGGAAGCCCTCGAATCCGAGCGCCTGCGAGAAGCGCACGACGGTCGAGCTCGAAGTGTTGGCGCGCCGCGCGAGCTCCTCGGCGGTCTGGAAGGCGGCCTCGTCGAGATGGTCGACGATGTACTGCGCGACGTCCTTCTGGGAGCGCGAGCACTCATCGAAGCGCGCCTGGATGTAGGCCGAGAGACTCTGGCGCTCGCCGCCGATGTCCGAGCGTGTCATGGACGACGGAGCCGGCGGTGAGTCGACTGTGGAAGATGCGGATCGTTTCACGGCCCCCTTGTTCGACGCCGCCGCGCCGGAGTCCTCCCGAAGAGGCTGACAGATGTCGGTTTTCTCAAAGGTTCGCGGCGAGCTCCACGAAGTAGTCGAGGGCGTGCGGGTTGGCCAGCGAGTCGACACTTGCGGCCTCCTGCGGCGAAGCTCCCATCAGGATCCGCTTCACGGGCACCTCGAGCGCCTTGCCGGAGAGCGTACGCGGGACCTCCTCGATTTGGCGCACCTCGTTGGGGACGTGTCGCGGCGAGCAGTCCTCGCGGATGCGCCGCTTGATCTCGGCCTCCAGGGACTCGTCAAGCGTCAAGCCTTCGCGCAGCACTACGAACAGAATCATCCGCAGCTCACCGTCATCGGTGGCGCTGGGTATGTCGACGACAAGCGCGTCGACAACATCCTGGAGCGCGCCGGCGGCGCGGTAGATCTCGCTGGTTCCCATCCGCACACCCTGACGGTTGATCGTCGCGTCGGAGCGCCCGTAGATCACGGCGCCACCGCGCGGTGTGATCTTGATCCAGTCGCCGTGGCGCCAAACGCCGGGGTATGTCGAGAAGTAGCTCTCCCGGTAGCGCTCCCCGACGCCGCCCGGGCCGTCTCGATCACCCCACAGAAACAGTGGCATCGAGGGCATCGGCTTCGTCAAGACGAGCTCGCCGACCTCGTCCACGACGCTCCGGCCCTCCGCGTCCCACGCCTCCACAGCGCACCCCAGCACGCGGCATTGCAGCTCACCTTTGTAGACCGGTAGCAGCGGGCAACCGCCCACGAACGCGGTACAAACGTCGGTGCCGCCGCTCGTCGAGAACAGCCAGAGGTCGTCCTTGACGTGGCCGTAGACCCATTGGAAGCTCTCCGGCGCCAGCGGTGAGCCCGTCGAGCCAATCGAACGCAGCCTGCTGAGATCGAAGTCGCGCCGCGGCTCGACCCCGGCCTTCTCGCACGCCGAGAGCAGACCGGCGCTGAGTCCCATGCACGTCATGCCCGTGCGCTCCGCCAGCGACCACAGTGCGCCGAGATCGGGGTGTGAGGGACTGCCGTCGTAGAGCACGATCGCGGCGTCGGTAAAGAGACAGCCGACGAGGAAGTTCCACATCATCCAGCCCGTCGTCGTGAACCAGAACATGCGGTCGCCGGCGTGCAGGTCCAGGTGGAGGTAGCTCTTCTTGAGCTGCTCCACGAGCATCCCACCGTGGCCGTGCACGATCGCCTTCGGCAGACCGGTCGTGCCCGAGGAGTAGAGCACCCACAGCGGGTGATCGAAGGGGACCTGCTCGAACTCCAGCTCAGCATCGGCGCGGAGCTCACGCAGTTGCGACCACGTCAGCGCGCCCGGCCAATCAGCCGGTGGCTCGCGACGACTCTCCTCGCCGCTCGCGAACAGGTAGGGAACGAGCACCGCACGGCGCACCGATGGGAGCTCCGCAACGATTTCGTCGACAGCGGAACGGCGGTCGAAGTCCTTGCCGCCGTGGCGATAGCCGTCCACGGCCAGCAGCACCTTGGGCTCGATCTGCGCGAAGCGGTCGATCACGCTGCGCGCTCCGAACTCAGGGGCCGCACTCGAGAAGATCGCGCCGATACTCGCAGTGGCGAGGAACGCGACAAGCGTCTCAGGGATATTGGGCATATAAGCAACCACCCTGTCTCCTCTCACCACCCCTAGCTCGCGCAGGCCGGCGGCGACGCGCGCGACCTCGACGGCGAGCTCTCCCCACGTGATCTGCGCCAGGTCGCGGAGCTCGGAGGCGTGCAGCACCGCGACAGCCTCAGCGTCGCGGTCGCGTAGGAGCATGTTCTCGGCGTAGTTGAGCTCCGCTCCCTCGAACCATCGCGCCCCGGGCATCGTCTCCTCGGCGAGCACGCGCTCGTAGGGCCGCGAGGAGCGAACCCCGCAGAACTCCCAGATCGCTCCCCAGAAACGCTCCAGCTCACTGACCGACCAGCGCCACAGCTGCTCGTAGTCCTGGATCTCCCGACGCTCCCGGTCGGCGACCCAGCGCATGAAGCGCGTCATGCTCGCGCGCTCCCGATCTTCGTCGCTCGGCTCCCACAGCGGCCCGTCTTCGGCGTCCCCGGCGCGCACGCTCATCCCTCCACCCATCCTCCGGTTGATATCCGCTCATTCGGATATAACGAAAGTGTCAGTATTACCACAAGTTCTCGGATCGATGTGGGCGCCGCCGTACATCCGGCTATTCTCAGCGTCGGTGTCGGTTTCCGCTCAACTGGACGCAAAGGCGCTGCGCGCTCGATTTCCAGTGCTGGGACGCCTCGCGTATTTGAATGCGGGCACCGACGGTCCGCTGCCGTCCGTCGCGGTGAGCGCCGCCGCCGATGAGCTCGAGCGCGAGGCGGCCAACGGGCGCACTCACCGGCACTTCGAGCGTCGTGGGGAGTTGAACGGCTCACTGCGCGCTGCCTATGCCTCCATACTCGAGTGCGCGCCCGAGGATATCGCCCTCACGACGTGCACCAGCGAGGGGCTCTCGCTTGTTATCGAGGGTCTGCGTCTCGGTTCGGGCGATGAGATCCTCACAAGCGACGAGGAGCATCCCGGGCTGTTGGGCGCGCTCTCCGCGGCGGCTCAGGTGCACGGCGTCGCGATTCGCGAGGCCCCATGGGCGCAACTCCCCGACGCCATCGGCCCGCGCACGACGCTCGTGGCGTGCTCGCATGTGAGCTGGATGACGGGCCGCCTCGCGCCGGCCGCGCTGTCCGAGATCGACGTGCCGCTGCTGCTCGACGGCGCGCAGGGCGCCGGCGCGGTCCCAACCGACGTCGGCGCGCTGCGATGCGCCGCCTACGCCGGCGCTGGTCAGAAGTGGCTCTGCGGCCCCGACGGCACGGGCATGCTCTACGTGAGCCCCGAGCTGCGCGCGCGTCTGGCGGTGACGCGCCGCGGTTACGCCAACCTCGCGGATCCCGGAGCGGGCTTGCACGCGACGTTGCACGAGGACGCACGCCGCCTGGACACGCTCTCGCTAAGCGCCGAGGCCGTCGCCTGCGCGCTGGCCGCGTTCGAGGTGCTCGCCGGCGCGGGCTGGACCGCCGTCCACGAGCGCGCCAGATCGCTCGCCGCGAGCCTCGCCGAGCAGCTTTCCGCGCGCGGGCGCGCGCTGGCGGTGGAGTCCGAGCGCGAACGCGAGGGCGCGACACTCATTTCGTTCGCGAGCTCCGACCCCGTGGCCGAGCGCGAGCGGCTGGCCGAGCGCGGCGTCGTGCTGCGCGACATTCCCGGCCGACCCTGGCTGCGCGCATCGGTGGGCGCGTGGAACGATGAGGACGATCTCGCGCGCCTACTCGACGCGCTGGATGCGTCTTAATGCTCCCTTAGCACGGTTTCCGCTTTGCTTTCCACGGCCACGAGCGACCCGCAAGGCTGTCGCAGGTGGCGCCCCGCCGTCCATCCCAGCCCATGAGCGCCTCCCCACCCAAGACCCCGACCGTCGGCGACGACGACCAGTCGGCAAACGGCGGCGCCACGACACGGGCTGTGTCCGCGGCGACGCAAGCGGTGGAGCCGAGTCCCGCGCCTCCCGTGACGTCTGGCCCCCCGCCGACCCCGTCGCGCGCGCATACCCGCACGCGGGCCCGTGTCCCGCGTCCGGCCCCGCAGACGCTGCTCGGCTACGCCGCGCTGACGCCGATCCTCGCGCTGTCTGCTGTGCTCAACACACACAGGCTCGCCCAGAACCATTACGCCAACGTCTTCTACTCGGCTGCCGTGAAGTCGATGCTGGGCTCTTTCCACAACTTCTTCTTCGCCTCCTTCGATCCCGGTGGCCTGGTGACGGTGGACAAGCCCGCGTTTGGCCTCTGGGTGCAGGCGACCAGTGCGTCGATATTCGGCTTCTCCCCCCTGAGCCTCCTGTTGCCCGAGGCGATCCTCGGCGTCGTGAGCGTCGCGGTGCTGTATCTCGTGATGCGTCGCCCATTCGGCCAGCTCGCGGCGCTCGCGGCCGCGCTCACGCTCGCGGTCTTCCCTTCCTTCGTGGCCTCCGCACGCGACAACAACCTCGACATCGTGCTGATCCTGCTGATGCTGCTCGCATGCGGCGCCGCGCTGCGCGCGATCCGTGGCGGTGGTTGGCCGAGTCTGCTGGCCTCCGCGGTGCTCGTGGGATTGGCGTTCAACACGAAGACGCTCGCCGCCTATCTGGTGGTTCCGGGCATCGCAGTCGGTTACCTCGTATGCGCACCGGGAGGATTCCCGCGGCGACTACTCAAGCTGCTCGCCGCCGGCGTTGTAATGGGAGCGGTGTCGTTCTCGTGGATCGCCTATGTCGAAGCGACCCCTGCGTCCCAGCGCCCGTTCGTGGGAGGCTCGACGAACAACACCGAGACCGGCCTCACATTCGACTACAACGGCTTCGGCCGCGTCGAAGGCGAGATCGGCGGACCCGGCGAAATCTTCGTGCGCCTCGGCGGCGTCGCGCCGTTCGCCGGCCAGCATTTCCACACGGCGCTGAATCTCAGCCCCAAGCGCACACGGGCCCCGAAGCTCCCGCCGCGCAACACGATCCTCCCCAACGGGCATTACGCGAACCCGACCCCGTTCGGCGTCCCGCCCGGGCCGCTGCGCCTGTGGGAGGCCGGTCTTGGCGACCAGGGCGGCTGGATGGTGCCGTTCGCGCTGTTCGGGATGCTCGCGGTGCTGCTTGCGATCCTGCTCGCGCCCCGCCTTGGGTCACGCGCGAGCGCGGCCGACGCCACGGACGCGAACGCCGGCGGTACGAACACCAGTGGTAGAGACACCGGCGAAGCGCAGATGACCCCCGGACGCTGGGAGCGCTGGCGGCGCGACCCGCGCGCTGCGGGCCTCGTGGTACTTGGCGGATGGTTCCTGACGGAGGCGCTGATATTGAGTTTCTCCAAGGGCATCGTGCACCCCTACTACCTCTCCGCACTCGGTCCTGGGACCGCCGCGATGGTCGGAGCGGGCGCGGCGGCGCTTGCGGGCTTCGCGCAGGGCCGCAACCCACTAGTGCTGCTGGCGCCGCTCGCGGTCGCGGCGACCGTGGCGGGTCAGATCGTGCTGCTACATCGCGCGCACTACATGCACTGGTGGTACACGCCACTGGCGATCGCAGCGGCGGCTGGGGTCGTCGCGCTGCTCGCCGCGCTGGCCGTGCGGCACCTGGCGTGGCCCGCAATGGTGGTGACGCTGGGAGCGTTGGTGCTGGCGCCAACGCTCTACGCGAGGACCACGTGGTGGGTACCAGTCGAGGGCACGTTCCCCGCGGCCGGTCCGAAAGTCGCGGGGGCGCTCGGCCCGTACGGAGTGACGGCGCATGACGTCAAAGTCGACGACGACCTGGTGCGCTACATCGACGCGCATGGCGCGACCCGGCGTTGGCAACTGCTGACGGTGTCCTCCAATACGTCGGCGACGCTGATCCTCCTGGGCTTCCGCGCCGGTGCGCTCGGGGGCTACAGCGGAACCGACCCCGCCGTCAACGGCCCACGCTTGGCACGCATGGTGGCCAATCGCGAAGCGCGCTACGTGGTGCTGGGCGGGGCCTATTCAAGCCGCGGAGGCAACGCGGCGACGCGCGCCGTGATCAAGGCGTGCCGCGAGATCCCCAACGAAACCTGGCTTCACTTCCGGCGCTACTCGATCTACAGCCTCGTGCTCTACGACTGCGGCGGGCGCGAGCGCAAACTCGCCGCCCAAGCCTGAGCCGCGCCTCCCGGGGCAAGCGATTTTCGCGCGGCCGCACGATGCACGTCGGCGTGACGGCCTACGCGACGACCGCGAGGTCGCGGTGGAAGGCACGCGCGAACAGCTCGCTCTCCCGGCGGGCGGCCCAACGCGGAAGCGCCAGCTCCTCGCCGCTTGCCAGCAGCCGTAGCTGAACCTCGCCATTGTGCGCGCTCAGCAGCGTGTCGCGCACGAGCTGATCGCGGGAGCGCTCGAGGTCCTCGGCGAGACGCAGGAGCGCCGCACAGCGGTCCAGGCGCTCGCGATCGCCCTCTCCGAACAGCGGACCCATCGGCCCGGGCTCGGGCATGCCCTTGCGGTGGTAGCGCGCGGCCTGCGCGATGATCGCAACCTCCGTCGGGGAGAATCCGGGCAGGCCGCCGTTGAGGATCAGGTAACGCGAATGCTTGTGATGATCGTCGTAGTCGACGGACATCCCGATGTCGTGCAGAACGCACGCGGCCCACAACAGCTCGCGCTCGACGGGATCGCCTTCGTGCAAACCCATGCGGGCGAGCTGGTCGAACATCCCGAGAGCGAGCGCGGCGACGTGGCGGGTGTGGGCGACGTCCATGTGGTAGCGCGCGGCGAGGTTCATCACCGAGGCGCGGCGGACGTTCTCGAACAGCGGCGGACGAGCGCCGCTGTCGAGGTGTCGCTCGAAAAAGACGCCCTCGCGCAGGCCGGCCTCAGTGACCTCGAGCTCTTGGAAGCCACCGGCGTCGAGTACCCCCAGCACGACAATGGCGCCCGCGAGTATCAGGTCGGCGCGCGCGGGCTTGATCCCCGGAATGCTGCTGCGCTCGGCGACAGGGAGAGCGGCGAGCCGTTGGATCAGCTCCTCCAGGACGGCGCGCTCGACAACGCTGCCCTGCACGCCGTTGGTCGGCCTGCCGAGCGTGCGTTGAGCGGCTACCGCGAGGTTGCGCACGGTGCCTCCGATACCCACGATGCGGGACCCGCTGCGGTGCAGCCATGAAGCGTCGGCGAGCTCGCTGGCGACGTGCTCGCGGAGCTCCTCAAACTGGCGGCGCTTGGTCGGCCCGGGTCCAGGAAGGAAGCGCTCAGTCATGCGCACAGCGCCGAGGCGCCATGACCCCGACTCCCGAGTTAGACGGTCCACGACACGCACGAGCTGCAGCGATCCTCCGCCGAGGTCCAACACGCTGCCATCGCTGAGCGTTGTCGAGTTGACGGCGGCAAGATAGGCGTAGCGGGCCTCCTGCTCGCGACTCAGTACGCGAATCGGCAAGCTCGTGCGCTCGTGCGCCTGCGCGAGGAACTCAGCGGCGTTCTCGGCATCGCGGATCGCGCTCGTCGCAACGGGGTCAACAGCATCTTCGGCCAAGCCCGCTGCCTGGCAGAAGTGCGCGAACACGTCCAGCGTCGCCAGCGCGCGGCGCATCGGCTTCTCGCCGAGGCGCCCGGTGGCGCCCATCCCTTCTCCGATGCGCACCGGCTCATAGATCTCGTCGGTGCGCTGCCACCAGCCGCCGGCCGCGGAGAAGACCACGAGCCTGAAGGAGTTAGAGCCGAGGTCGATGACCGCGAGGCGCTCGTTCTCGTCTGCATCCATCCCCCTGAGCGTATTGCTCGGAGCGGAGGGTCTGTGATCGCGAGTCTTCAGTCCTGCTCGCCGACGAGTGCGTGGGCGACGTTGCGCGTGTCGGAGAAGATCTGCGCGTGGAAGACGAGGTCGTTCTTGAACTTGACGACCCACGTCGTGGGCGCGTTCTGGAAGGATCCCGCCGGGCCGCTGCCGCTGACGAGCCCGAGCACCACCACGGCGCGCCCCGCTGCGCGTATCTGCGCAGGGTGCACGCTCAGCTCGTCCCAATGTGCTTCGACATCCTCGAGGTAGCGGCGAAGACCGTCGTGTCCGCGGTATGGCTCCCCTGCTTGGGTCACCTCGGCGGTGACCGGCTGGAAAACAATTTCGGGATGCACGAGCGTCAGCGTGGTCTCCAGGTCACGACGGCTGAAGGCCTCGAACAGACGCGCGACGATGCCCTCTCTGGACTGCGGGCTCTGAGGCGGGACATGACCAGCGCCGGCGGCTCCGCGACTTTTGCTCGCTCTGGCACCCAGGGCGATCGGTGGCGAACCAGCGGCCCTGGGCGAGCTGTCCACCGCGGTGCTCGCTGGGCTATCCGGTTCGATCACAGCTCTCGGCACACTCTTCTCCGCTTGGTCGATTAGCGCATGGAAAACGCCAGGACGCTCGCCAGTCACACAGACGCCCCAAGACCCTGCGCTCAGGTTTACCCGTGCACTGCAAGCGCCAAACGCGACGCCCTGCACAGCCTGTATATCGGCATGCACCCCAGATCGTCCAGTCGTGTACGCGCAGCTGCAAGGCCGCTGCCAGTGGATACGGTGCGCGACTACGATGTGCACTCGTCGATGGCGCCCAAGACCCTCATCGATACCAGGGTCGATCGCGCGGCCGGCGGAGCTATCGCGAACCGTCTGCGCTCGGGACTGATTGCCGGCTCCGAGCAACACGTCGCGCTCGCGGTCGCGATGGCGGGAGCGTCGGCGCTGGCGGCGCTGAGCATCGCGGTCGGACACGAGCCGGCGCCAAGGGGCGACGACCTGATCTACGAGCGGATGGCGAGCGACCCGCTGGGCGCGCACACGTTTCCCTTTGCCTACCGCATCGCGGTGCCGTGGCTGGTGCATGCTTCGCCGCTCTCACACACGCTGTCGTTCGAGTTGCTCGCGTGGCTATCGGCGGGCGGCGCGGCGGGTTTCGCGTATCTCCTGATGCGCCGCACCGGGGCCGCCCGGAGCGTGGCGAGCGCGCTGGCGTTGATGCTGGCGCTTTCGCCCGCGATGCTCATCGTTGGTCTGCGCGCGGGTCGCAATCCCGACGCGGCGACGATGCTCTTCTTGATGGCGGGGACTCTGTTTGCGCTCGAGCGGCGCTCGCGGGCGCTCGCCGTGACGCTCGCGTTGGGGGTGCTTGTGCGCGAAGCGGAGCTTTTCCTGATTCCCCTCACCTACGCGTTGTGGGCGGAGCGTTGGTGGGACTCGAGCGCGGCGCGTCGGGCGCTGGCGGTCGGCGCGCCGGCGCTCCTCATATACATCTCGTTGCGAACAGCGATTCCCACGGTAGGCGGAGCGCAGGTGCCCGGCTACGGCGGCCCGTTGCTCGCTTCGCGACTGTCGCTGCTTGGGACCGGGATTGGTGACGGACTCGTCGAGGCGCGCCGCATGCTCTCGGTATACGGGCCGTTGTGGATCGCGGCGCCACTGGCGCTTGGCGGGATGGCCTTCTCACGTCGCGGGCTGGTGCTGGTCGCGGCTTGCGTGCTCGCGATGACATTCGCGCTGGACTGGGGCCGCATGATCTTCCTGGCGGCGCCTGTCTTCTATCCGGCGGGCGCGTACACATTGACACGGCACCCACGCTGGAGAATTCCCGCGCTGGCGACCTTCGCGGTGCTGATCGCGGCGTACGCAATTCACATGCGGGGTGGCGGCCTGCGGGCCGGGATCACTGAGGCCCCCCCTCCCCCTTACCCGGTGAGGTGACTATGATCTGCGTCGGATGGGACAGGGGGTGAAGGTGCGACTCAGAGTGCTCGTGGCTTGGATCGTCACGGGCCTCGTGCTGGCGCCGGCGGCACGCGCGCTCATCCCCACCGAGGGGCAGGTGCTCGACAACGGGACAAGCGTGAAAGCGCCGTGCCTCGCGGCGGACAAAAAAATCGACAACGAGGCGAAGTCGTGGCTGCTCTTCACCTACGAACCGAAACGCATCCACGGCGGCGCCGGGCTGCGCCTTGCACCGGCGAAGCTACCTGAAGTAGAGACACTCAAAACCGACCCCAAAGATCTCAGCGGACCTTCGATTCAGGGGGCGGGAATACCCCAGGACAACAGCGGCGTCTGCGAAGCGGATGCCGTCGGCGAGGACACAACGGTCTCGGGGGAAGAAGTAGAACTCACGCGCGCCGGCCCTTACACGATCGAGCAACTCGACTCCACGACCCACTGGGTGGCGGTCGCGCCGGGCTCACCGGCGATCAAACCGGTCGCGTGCCCCCAGAACAGCCCCCTGTATCCGGGACCGCAGCCCCTCAACCCTCCCAATACTCCCGAAATCAAGTATGAAATTGAAAAATTCTGCAACATCATCACGCTCACGCACTTCGGCGTCGCGGCCGCCACGGGGGGCTGCCCGACAAGCGGCGACGGGTCGCAGTTCCCGACGGACCCGTATCTAAACCAGTACGACGCGGGCGCGTTGGACAAACTGCCGAGCGCGTTCGGCGAGGCGGGCGGCAGCGCCTGCGGACCGTCCTCGCTGCTGATGACACTCGCGAAAGTGCTGCCCGCCGAAGCGCTGCCCGACTTGAGCGCGATGTTCGACAAAACGATGGCGCGCACTGCGGCGCAGGCACCGAGCGGCGAAAACGTGTTCTCGGGCGCCAACAAAGCAGTGCCCTATCTACGGAGCATTGGCTTCAAGGAAGCGAAAGCACTACCGCTCGGGGAAGACATGATCTCGGTGCTCGCGGGTAACGAGATCGCGATCGACCACGCCCTACACAGCGGCCCCGTCGTGATCAGCACCGCGTTCGGCACAACCCCGTGGGGACTCACGGGCGGCGGGCACATGATCGTGATCGAGAGCCGCACGAATACCAACTATCTCGTCGACGATCCGGCGGGCAACTTCTTCAGCGACCCACCAAACACTACGGGCCGGGCGAGTGCGGCTACCAGGTGCTTTACCCGACGGGCTGGCTGATCGCGTACACGACGGGGCGGTGGTTTCTGGAACTCGGCCCATACACTCCGCCGCCACCCAAAGTCGGCAAACAGTCCCGTCCGCTGGTGACAGCGCTGACGGTAGCGCCCACGACGGCTACCCCGGGTGAACCCTCGGCGTTTGCGGTCTACGACACCGAACCGGGCAGCGCTCAGAGCCCGACGTCGTTCTACCTGCAGGACCCGGAGGGGCGCAAGGCGGGGTTCATCGACGGAAGCACGGTCAATGAAATCCCCGGCAGCGACGTCGGCCAGGATCCGGCGGGGTCCACGACCCCCGCCAAGGGCGACCCTGAAGTCGATCCCGAACCGGAATCGGCGCCGCCGGTCGACCCACGCACGATCGTCGTTTCCTCGCCAGAGGCCGGCACGGTGCTGCATGTTTCGGCCGGCGCCGGAAGCCCGTATGCGTTGACGGCGCAGGCGTGGGTCGAGGGGAGCGTTGCGGACAGCGATCAGCTCACGGGAACGGGCAGCGGCGTCGACGCGCTCGTGTCCTCGCCGGCGCTTGAAACGCTCGCGCCGCCGACCGGGGGCGGATCCGGAGGGCCACAGTCCGGCGGGTCCGGAGGCGGCATACCCGACGGTGCGTCGACCGCTGGCGGCTCATCGCTGCGCTCCGGAGCGGCGTATGGAACGCTGAGCGCACACGCAGCACGGGTGGTCGGCGGTCGGGTGCTGCTCTCGGTCTCATGCCGCGGATCCGGGGCGTGCGCGGGCACGGTTTCGGTGAGCGTGCGCCGTGGACACAAGACCAAAGTGCTCGAGCGCGCGAAGATCGACCTCGGGCCCGGAGCGCACGCTACGGTGAAGCTGAAGCCCACCGCGATCGGTGCGCAACTGCTGCGTACCCACCGACAGACGCATGCGACGTTGCTGGTCACGCAAAGCGTCACTGCAGGCAAGCCACGCGTCGTGTTGCGGCGCGCGCTCAGCATCTGATCAGCGGGCCACCGTCCAAGACGGGCGGTGAATAAGGGCCCCTCTAGATCACCGTCTCGAGGACGAGCGGTATGACACGTTGAGCACCAGCACGGCGCAGTTCGCCACCAACCGTTGCAAGCGTCCAGCCGGAGCTGCGTCGATCGTCCAGCAATACCCCGCTGCCGGGTGGCGGCGTGGCGACGATCTTGAACGCGCCACGAACATTGGCGGCCTGCTGTACGGCGTTGGCCATGTTGAGCTGCGACGGGCGATCCTCGGCGCGCGCCACGAGCTCTACGTGCAGGACACCGAGCTCGTCGGCGAGGCATCCGGCTAGCCCACTCAACGCATGGCCGAGGCGCGCGGAGGGGACCGTTGTCACCCAGGCGATCGGTGCGCTCAAACCGCGGAGGATGTCCGCAAGGCCTATCACCACCTCGGAGTCGAACAACCGCTCGCGCAAGCCACGCTCAACGGCGGGCCACCAACCGCCATCGCCACGGCGGGAAAGCGCCCAACCAGGCTCCGTGCGAACGTGCGCCGGGATCTTGCGCATCGTGCCGGTGGCGTCAGGCGCCATCTTCTTGAAGTCCAGCTCCACGGGCCTGGCTCGCAGGTGACGTCCGGCCAGCTCAACCAGCACCGGATCGAGTGGCGCGGCAAAGCGCGGCGCCGTGCACACCGAGCAGCGACCGCAGTCGCCTGCATCGGAATCGTCCAGTTCTTCCTGCAAGGTCCGCATCAGACAGCGCCCGTTGGCTCCGAAGGCGGCCATCGCCTGCTGCTCGGCACGGCGCAGATCGGTCACGCGTCGATAGCGCTCGGAGTCATAGATCCAGTCTGCGCCGGGGATCGACCGCCAGCGGGTGCCGTTACGCCGGACAGCACCCTCGACGTCGAGGATCTTGAGCATCGCTTCGATGCGACCCATGCCGAGATTGACGACGGCCATCAGCTCGCGCGTGGTGCGACCCTCATCACCGGCGTCTTGGAGCTCGGCGAGCACCGCCGTTACCCGCTCGCGGTCTGGGAATGCTTGCTCGATGAAGAAGTTTTGGATCCGACGATCCTCAAGGCCGCGCAATAGGACGACGTCGGCGTGCTCCACGCCGCGTCCGGCGCGGCCGACTTG
Source organism: Solirubrobacteraceae bacterium (assembly GCA_036493975.1). Taxonomy (GTDB): domain Bacteria; phylum Actinomycetota; class Thermoleophilia; order Solirubrobacterales; family Solirubrobacteraceae; genus Palsa-744. Next base: position 53,644 of record DASXOX010000079.1, on the reverse strand, counting down.
CTGGTAGTAGGAGACGACCGAACCAGGCGCCTGGTAGTGCACGACAAACGTCAGGTCAGCCTTGTCGTAGCCCATTCCAAGCGCGCTGGTAGCGACGACTGCCTTGACCTCATTGCGCAGCAGACGCTCCTCGGTCCTGACGCGCTCCTCCGTCTCCTGCTCGCCGCTGTAGGCCAGCGCGGAGATTCCGTTGTCCGCCAGGAAGCCGGCGACCTGCTCGGCGTCGCGCTTGGTCAGGGTGTAGACGATCCCCGAACCCTGTAGAGACGGCAGGTGCTGCACCAGCCACGCGAGCCTCTCAGCGGGCCGCGGCAACTCGAGCACCTCAAGACGCAGACTTGTGCGGGCCAACGGGCCACGATAGGAGCGCAGCCGCTCACCACCGGCGGCGGCGAGTTGCTCCATCACATCACCGACTACGCGGTCGTTCGCGGTAGCCGTCGTCCCGAGCACGGCGACCTCCGGTGGGAGCGCGTCGAGCATGTCCCTCACGCGACGGTAGTCCGGGCGAAAATCATGCCCCCAGTCGGAGATGCAATGCGCCTCGTCGATCACGAGCAGCCCCACCGACGCGGCGAACAGCGGCAGCATGCTTTCTCGGAAATTTGCGTTGTTCAGCCGCTCGGGGCTGATCAGAAGCAGATCGATCGTGTCTGCCGCGAGCCGCTCGCGAACTGCATCCCAGTCCTCGCGATTGGTGCTGTTGATCGTGTACGCACGCAACCCCAGACGCTGGGCCGCGGCGATCTGGTTGCGCATGAGCGCCAACAGTGGGCTGACGATCAAAGTCGGCCCCGCGCTCCGCTCCCGCAGCAGGGCCGTCGCGACGAAGTACACCGCGGACTTGCCCCAGCCGGTGCGCTGCACGCACAACACTCGTGCGCGGTCGACGACGACATCCCGGATCGCCTCCAGCTGGCCTGGTCGGAATTGCGCGCCGTCCTCGCCGGTGAGCGAGCGTAGACGGTCCAGGGCGATCTCAGGCACATCGTTCATCGCCGGAAGGCTAGGGGCCGGCTGGGACGAAACGCTTGCACGTCGAGCGCGTGCTTCAGCCCGCGGTTCCGCGCGGGTCCCGCCTGCGATAGAGACAGCGGCTCCAGGCGCCGGAGCCGCTGCCAGCAATCGCTATCCGGGTACTGCGACGGTCTGCACCTTCCCAGCGCCGTCGGCCACTTCGACCGATACGGACCCAGGGCGAGTGATGACGTAGACGTTGTGCTCGACTGGCACGTCTTCGGTGCTGCCGTCGGCGTCATGCACGACGACTTTCGAGTTGCCATTCGGGGCGATCCCATAGACGGTGCCACCGCCGGTGATCCCATTTTCGTTACCACCGACGTCAGTGATGAGGGTGCCCGCGAGGGCGTGAGCGATCGGTCCGCCAGCGCCGGTTCCGGTTTCCAGATCATCCAAGCTAATGCCGGTTGCACCCGGGATCAGCCAGACGTGGGTCTTTCCGTATGTGACCTCCCTGGCGAGGCTCGCGCTAAGACCGTACTGGCTCGCTATGGTGCCACCCGCTGATGCTTCAATCCGACTTTTGCTTTCAGCATCAGCGCTGGCGAACGTCGATACGTCGGCAGTCGGAGCATCGCTGAGAGCAGCGAAGTGCGTCGAGAGTTCTTGCGGCAGGGTCGCAGTTGCTGGCTGCGGCGACGGCGCGGGCTGTGCCGAGAACCCGCCTGCCAAGGCGATACCACCAGTCGTGGCGGCGCCGAGAATGAGCAGGCCGACTACAAGTGCGGCGACTTTGGGTTTGTGTAGGCCTAGAATCGCGCCCACCCCCAGATTTCATTGTTGCCACCCTTGGCGTTCCAGACGCGGGCGTAGCCGTTGTTGTGAGGTTCGGACTGCTCGAAATTGCCTGCGCCGTTGCAGTGCTTCGCGGCGTAGCCTCCGCCTTCCAAGGCGATGTCAACGCACGATTCGTACTGCCATCCCTCGCCTTGAATGATGTCTACGAGTCCTGAGGCTGAATGTTTGCCTTCGCCGAATGGACCAACCCAGGCACGGGGCTGGAATACTTCGTCCGCCAGAGCGACAGCGACCACCATAAGACTCGTCGCTGCGACTACCAAGCAGGTCGCGAGCATCTTACGACGCAGAGTTGTCAGGCGCTCCATCTAACACCTCCGCAAGCTGCTGTCGGCATGTTTGCAACATGCACACTCCGTTCATGAGGGGGTTTTGAGCTCGGTCGCGGCAGCATCTGCGACGAGCCATGTCATATACCCTACAAGTTCTGCTCTATGGGAGTATCTTATCTCAGCACGATGCGGACCATCGGGAATTCGAAACGATCAGCAGTTCGGCACGATCGGTGACAACCGGTCGCCCCACTGCCCTGGGCTAGTCGCCCTCAAGAGGCTGCCACCTCGGCCCGGGGCTCGACTCGAGAGCCGGAAACCACAACCGCTCCACTCGCACGACATGGGCCCGGCTGGACTCGAACCAGCGACCTACCGATTATGAGTCGGCAGCTCTAACCAACTGAGCTACGGGCCCTCCCCGCGCTCGCGCGCGGTTCTCGCAGACGCTACCAGCGCTCAAGCTGGTCGGCGAGCGCTGGGGGCCGGGCTCCCGACCGACGGATCGCGTCATCGCGGCTCGAAGACACGGCAGCCGCGCGCGGCTGCTTTGATTCTCCCGTCCACACGACACACCACGACGAGAGAGGGCGGCGCACATGGCAAAGCGGGCAGCGATCGTGACGGGAGCCTCCAGCGGGATCGGTCTGGCGGTGGCGAGAATGCTGGGCGAGGAGGGTTACGCGATCACGATGGCCGCGCGCCGCCCGGAGAAGCTCCAGGGCGCGGTGGCCGAATTGGAGGGCGCCGGCTTCGACGTGCAAGGCGTGCCGGCGAATGTCTCCGACGAGGCCGAGATCCAGAAGGTCGTGGCGGCTCACCGCGAGCGCTACGGGCGCCTGGACGTGCTGGTCAACAACGCCGGCGTCGGCATCGGGGCGCCAGCGGGAGACATCCAGACCAAGCATCTCGACATGCAACTCGACGTGAATTTGCGCTCGATCGTGATCTTCTACCGCGAGTGCCTGGAGATGCTGCGGGCGGCCGGCCAGGAGCACCGCAACGCCCTCGTCGTCAACACGTCCTCGATCTCGGGCAAGCGCGCGGAGGCGTGGCTGTCGGTGTACTCGGCCACCAAGCACGCCGTGGTGGGCTGGACGGAAGCGATGAACAAGGAGCTCGGGACGCAGGGGATCAAGTCCACAGCGCTGTGTCCGGCGTTCGTGGACACGCCGATGACGGACTTCGTGAAGGGCCAGGTCAAGGCGGAGGAGATGATCCGCCCCGAGGACATCGCGGAGTCGGTTCGCTACCTGCTGAGGACCTCGCCGGCCTGCGTGATCCCGGAGATCATGTTCACGCGACCCGGAGATGCGCTGTAGGCGACCGGTAACGCGCTGAAGAGCTCACGCGGAGGCGCTTGCCCGGGCGCGCCCGGGCAGCCGCCGCGGCAGCAGGCGCCGCACGCGAATCCGCTCCCCCGGCGGGTCGCCGTCGCACGCAGGTCGCTTGCGAGCGAGCAGCTCGTGATGCTCGGCGACCGCGCGAGCAAGATCGGGGGCGGCGTCCTCGAGCAGGCTCGCCTCGAGGTGGGAGATGAGCACGCCGAGCTCGCGGCGACTCGCGCGACGCGGGCGTCGGCCGGCGCCGGTGAAGCGATCCCAAGCGCGCGCGAACGCGAGGAAGTCGGTGCGCCCGCCACGGCGGTGGGCGGCGAGCATCGGGCACACACCGCCGTCACCGTCTGTGTAGGCGCCGACGATGATCGGCTGCTGAGCGCCCACGCCGGCCAGCATCGCCTCGCGCGTCTGGACGGGAAGACAGTCGATCGCACGGCGCAGCTCCTCGATCAGCCGACCGCGACCGCGGGCACTGGGTGCATGGGAAGGGATCAGTCGCATAAGCTGTGGCGCGGCGCGCGACCCCCGGCGGAAGCCTCCATGCTCCCGCCGGAGCCGATCGCAGACCGGTAGCGGCAAGCCTAGGGGACGTTCTCGTGCCCGGCAACAGATTCCCTTCCGATGAAAGGTAAGTTGCATACACGATGAAGCTCGGAGTCCACATCGGCTACTGGGGCCTCGGCCTCAGCTCACAGGATCAGCTCGGGATCGTTCAGGAAGCGGAGCGGCTCGGATACGACTCGGTGTGGACCGCCGAGGCCTACGGCTCGGACTCCGCGACAGTCCTAGGCTGGCTTGCGGGGCAGACGTCGAAGATCCGCCTGGGCTCGGGGATCTTCCAGATGCCGGCGCGCTCGGCGGCGATGACCGCGATGACCGCGGCGACCATCGACCAGCTCTCTGACGGGAGAATGATTTTGGGGATCGGGTCCTCCGGACCCCAGGTTGCCGAGGGCTGGCATGGCCAGCGCTTCGCCAAACAGCTGCAGCGCACCCGCGAGTACGTCGCGGTTGTGCGCATGGCGCTCGCGCGCGAGCGCGTCGAGTTTCACGGCCAGACGCTCGAGCTGCCCCTCCCCGACGGTCCGGGCAAGGCGCTGAAGCTCACGATCGGCACCGTTCAAGAGCGCATCCCGATCTACATCGCCGCGATCGGCCCCAAGAACACGGCGCTCGCGGGTGAGATCGCCGACGGCTGGATCCCGACGCTGTTCTCCCCCGAGCACGTCTCCGAGCTGCGCCCGCTGCTGCAGGAAGGCGCGGCACGCTCGGGCAAATCGCTCGACGGCTTCGACATCGCGCCGACCGTCAACGTGTTCATCACCGACGATCTCGAGGGGGCGCGCAACGCGATGCGACCGTTTATCGCGCTGTACGTCGGCGGGATGGGCTCGCGCGAGCAGAACTTCTACAACAACCTCGTCCAGCGCTACGGCTTCGAGGCGGAGGCGAAGACGGTCCAGGACCTCTACCTCGAAGGCAAGCGCGAGGAGGCGATGGCCGCGCTCCCGGATCGCCTGATCGACACGGTTTCGCTGTGCGGCCCAGCGGATGTCGTGCGCGAGCGCCTCGCGGTCTACCGCGACGCGGGCGTCGGCACGCTCGGGATCACGCCGCTCGCGTTCGACGCCGAGGGTCGCCTCGCGCAGATGCGCCTCGTCGCCGAGCTCGCCAGCGCCTAGACGCGGCGCGATGAAGCCGCGTCGCGTTCTGCTGGGAGCCTTCGGGGACCCCGGCCACGCGTTCCCGATGATTGCCCTCGCGCGTGGCATGGCGGCGCGCGGCCACGATGTGACCGTTCAGACATGGGAGCGCTGGCGCGCCCCCATCGAAGCGGAGGGTTTGGGCTTCGCAGCGGCACCGGAGTACGACGTGTTCCCACTCGGGCCCCCCGGCTCCGACGGGCGACCTCGACCACTGGACTTCTACGAGGCCGTCGTGCACGCCACACGCGACACCCTCCCACTCGTGCGCGAGTTGGCGCCGGAGGTCGTCGTCGCGGACATCCTCACGCTCGCCCCCGCGCTCGCGGCCGAGCTGCAGGGGATCCCGTACGCGACGCTGATCCCCCACGTCAACCCCGACAACGAGCCCGACGCCCCGATCTACTCGATCGGCGCGCGCTTACCTCGTACCGTGCTCGGGCGCGCATTCTGGCGGCGCGCCAGCGCGCCCGTCCGCAATGGTTTGGAGCGCGGCCGGCGCGACCTCAACGACGTCCGCGCTCGTCTCGGATTGCCGGCTCTCGCGCATGTCCACAACGGCACGAGTCGCCAGCTAGCGCTTGTCGCGAGCTTCCCGCAGCTCGAATACCCGCGCGCGCATCCGCCCGCCCATATGCACGTGATCGGCCCGCTGCTGTGGGAGCCGCCAACAGCCGACGTCGAGCTCCCTCCCGGCGATCTGCCGCTGGTTCTCGTCGCGCCCTCAACCTCACAGGACCCCGACCACGATCTGCTGCACGCCGCCCTGCGCGGCCTCGCCGATGCGCCGGTGCGCGTACTCGCGACGTGGAATCGCCGCCTGCCCTCCCAGCCGCTGCCAGTCCCAAGCAACACCCGCCTGGTGGAGTGGGTCTCCTACGCGCGCACCATGCCTCACTGTGACGTCGTCGTCTGCCACGCCGGCCACGGCACGCTCGTGCGCGCTCTCAGCAGCGGCTGCACAGTGGTCGCCTGCCCAGTCGCCGGCGACATGAACGAGAACGCCGCCCGCGTCGACTGGGCAGGGGCCGGCGTGCGCCTGCCACAGCGCTTCGTGGCGCCGCGACCCTTGCGGCTCGCTGTCGACCGGGCGCTGGGCGAGCCGACGATCCGGGCGCGGGCACGGGAACTCGGTGCTTGGGCCGCCTCGCACGACGCGGCGGATACCGCCGCAAGGCTTGTCGAAGACCTCGCATCGACCGCGGGCCAGCCATTGGTCGTCTCAGCGCGTGCGGCCTCGATTCCTCACTGAGAGACAGCTCTGGGGGTGGGACTCGAACCCACAACATCTCGGTTAACAGCCGAGCACTCTGCCAATTGAGTTACCCCAGATCGTGAACTGGACATGCTACGTGCACCGCCCGTGCCCAGCAAGTCCGCAGGGATCGAAGCCATTCCATCCTCGACCTCAGCGTGACAATTAGAGCATAGAAGCAGACACTTGCGCGCCTCCACGCGGAGCTTCTCCAGTGCCACAGCGACACCCTTCGCGTTGATCTCGATTCGCTTCTCGGAGGGGTCAAGGTGGTGGAAGTGCAGGGCGCGCATGTTGCGTGCATACCCGCAGATACAACAACGCCCGCCGGCCTCCTTCACAAGCGTCGCCTTCACCTTGCGCCGCCTCCGCACGACGGCGTCTGAGCGACACCGCTTGCAGCGGTAGTAGCCGCGACCCTCCAACCAGAACTCGGTCTCGCCATGGCGGGCACATCGCATGCGCACCACCGCGAGTCCAGCGTCCCTTCCGGCCTGGGCAACCTCCGTGGGCCGGCGACCTCGACTGTTTTGCGTTCTGAGCCCAAATCGTCGCAGCCAGTGCCGCACGGTCGCCTTGCTCCGCCCGACCGCCTCGGCGATCTCGGCGATCGTCGCCCCACTTGCTACGAGACGCTCCAGCTCCTCCTGGGCAAGAGCGCCGCGAGCCTTATGCGCCTCAGCGTTAACTGCTCTCAGTCCATGTTTCTCGACCCAATAGCCGACTGTCGCTTCGCGGAGACCAAAGCGCTTGGCGATCTCTTGTAGCGAAAGTCCTCGGCCCAGCAGATGCTCCAGCGAGTACCGATCCATGCACCGCATTGTCTACCACGTCCCGGACGGAAAAACGAACGCACGTTCGTGCGCGGTGCGAACTCCTACCCCCCGGTCTGCTCCAGCGCGCGCTCGTACGCGAGCTCGAAATCCCGCTTGACCTCCGCGCGGCGGCGGGCTAGCTCGCTGACCGCTTCCCCCCCGCTTTCCTCGCCCCGCGCCGCCCGGGCGCCACGGATACGGCGGTCCAAGCGCGCGAGCTCCAGCTGCATCCGCTGCACCTCGAGCATCGCCGGGACCGGGAATTCGCGGCCCGCCTGAACCACCAGCTCCGCGAGGACCGCCGTGAGCTCGGGGTCCTGCTCGTCGATGCCCGCCATCGGTTCCGGTAGGCGCCCCGCCCGCAGATGCGCCGCCGCGCGGCGCAAGCGCTCGCTGGTGAAGTGCTCCTCGGGGTCCAGCGCGTTCAACGCCCGCGCCCCGTCCTCCGGGGACGCAATGCACAGCGCCAGGAACGTCCGCTCAGTCTCCTGGCGGCGCGCCAGGCGGCCCCCACCCTCGCCGCCGGCGGCCGGCAAAGCGACACGATCCCTCGCCACCTCGGCAGGGCGCGTTTCGCTCGCCCTCCCCGCGCCGTCCTCGCGCGCGCCCGCACGCGGCCGGCTCCCTGCGCCACCAACCTCACGCCCTCCCTCACCGACCGCCGTCGCACCCTGGGTGGCCGCGCTTCCGCGGTCGCCGCGCCGCGCCGCGGGGGCTTCGGCCAGCAGCGTCTCGGCGAGGCTCTCCGGCAGCTCCAGGCGCCCCGCCACGAGCTGCGTCAGCTCCATCCGCATCGCGCTCGGCGCCAGCGCCGCGAAGACCGGGCGCAGCTCGTCCAGCATCCGATCACGGCCCTCAGGCGAGGAGTGCTCGCCGGAGTCCAGCACGCGCGCCACACGGAAACGCACGAACGGCACCGACGCCGCGACAGCCCGATTCATGGCCTCCGCACCCTCCCGTTGCACGAGCTCCGCGGGATCCATGCCACCGGGCAACCGCACGACGCGCAGCTCAAGACGCTGGCGCGCCGCCAGGCCGGCCGCCCGCAGCATCGCCTCCTGGCCCGCGCTGTCCGCGTCGAGGGCCAGTAGCACCGTCGGCGCCATCCGCCCCAGCTCCCCCACCTGCTCGCCCGTCAACGCCGTGCCCATCAGCCCCACCGCGTTCTGCAGCCCCGCCTGGCGCAGCGCGATCACGTCGGTGTAACCCTCGCACAGGATCGCCTCGCCCGCGCGCGCCGCCGCGACGCGCGCGAGGTCCGCCCCGTAGAGGTGCAGACCCTTGTGGTAGATGTCGTTGTCGGCCGTGTTCAGATACTTAGGGCTGCGCGCCGTCGTGCGCTCGCGCTCCCCCTCCACGCGCGAAGCGCGATTCCCTCCCCCCTCCTGCTCGCCTCGTATCGAGCGCGCCCCGAAGCCAAGGACCCGCCCGCGAATGTCGCACAGCGGAAACATGATGCGCGCACGGAAGCGATCGTAGGGGCGCCCGTTCTCCTGCGAGCGCTGCGCCAGCCCCGTCGCGTAGAGCTCCGCCTCCGAGAACCCGCCGCGGCGCGAGGCCACCAGCACGCTGTCCCACGCGCTCGGCGCGTAGCCCACGCGATACTCGCGCAGCACCGCCTCGCCAAGGCCGCGCCCCTCCAGGTAGTCGCGCGCGTGGCGCGCCTCGGTGGACTCCCAGAGGTAGCGCTCGTAGTATGCGGCCGTACGCGCCAGCAGCTCCAGCAGCCGCTCCCGGCGCTGGCGACGCTGGGCCTCTTGCGGATCCTCGCGCTCCAGTTGCAGCTCGATGCCGTAGCGGTCCGCGAGCAGCTCCAGCGCGCCCTTGAAGTCCACTCCCTCGGTCTCCTGCACGAACGTGAACGCGTCGCCCGACGCCTGGCAGCCGAAGCAGTAGTAGACCTTCTTGATCGGCTCCACGCTGAACGACGGCGTGCGCTCGTCGTGAAACGGGCACAGTCCCTCATAGCTCGTGGGGCCCGCCCGGCGCAGCTCGGTGCGCGTCGAGACAAGCTCGACCATGTCAACCGCATCGCGCACGCGGTCCTTGGAGTCCGGAGTGTAGAGCGGCATCTCGTAGCCCTACGCTAACCGCTCACGGCGCGAACGCGCGCGGGACCTGCAAGTCGGTGTACTCGCGGATGCAGTAGCGGTCGGTCATGCCCGCCAGGTAGTCCGTCACGCGCCGCGCGACGTCCGAGTCCGCCTCGCTGTGCCCTGCGCCTCCCTCGCCCTGCGCATCCACTTGCGCCCTGGGCACCAGCTGCGTCCCCGGCAACAGCTCCGGATGGGCGACGTAGTGCTCGAACAACCGCCGCAGCACGCTCGCGATGCGCTCGCGCTCCGCGCGCACCTGCGGACCGAGGTACACGCGCTCGAACATGAACTGCCGCAGCGCCGCCATCGCCTGCGCCGCCCGCTCGCCCTGGACGATCTCCTCCGCGCGCGCCGACTGCTCGACCATGTCGTGCACCAGCGCGTCGATCCGCTGCGATCCGCTGCGGCCGAGGACAGCGATCGGCTCAGCCGGCAGGTCGCGCTCGCTCAGCAGGCCCGCACGCACCGCGTCGTCGATGTCGTGGTTGATGTACGCCACACGATCCATCACGCGCACGATCCGCCCCTCGAGCGTCCGCGGCTCCGGCGCACGGCTTGAGTGGCGCAGGATCCCGTCGCGCACCTGCTCGGTCAAGTTCAGGCCTCTGCCTTCGCGCTCCAGGCAGTCCACGATCCGCAGCGAGTGCTCGTAGTGGCGAAAGCCGCCGCCGAAGCGCTCGCGCAGGCACGTGTCGAGGACCTCCTCGCCGATGTGCCCGAATGGCGGGTGGCCGAGGTCGTGGCCCATGCCGATCGCCTCCACCAGGTCCTCGTTGAGACGCAGCGCGCGCGCGACCGTGCGCGAGATCGCGGTCACCTCGATCGTGTGCGTCAAGCGCGTCCGATAGTGGTCGCCGGTCGGCGCCACGAACACCTGCGTCTTGTGCTTGAGGCGGCGGAACGCCTTGCAGTGCACGATCCGGTCGCGATCGCGCTGGAATGGAGTGCGCAGCGAGCAATCGCTCTCAACGCGCTCGCGCAGCGCCGGGTAGGAGCGCGCCGCGTATCGCGCGAGGGTCTGCTCCTCCAGCTCCGCGCGCTGTGCCGCGAAAGTGTCCGCTACCGCTGTGACTCCGCTGACGCCTTGCATGTCAAACGATTGTGGCAGCGCCCGCGGCGCTCAGCGGGGGCGCGCGACAGCCGGCATCAAGCGCACGTGAGCGTGATGCTCGAGGGTCTCCGAGAGCGCCCGCTCGACCTGTCCGAGCGCGTGCTCGGCGCCAGCCGGTGTCTCCGCCAGCGAGCGCGCGAGGGCCTCTGTCATGAACTCGTGCGCCGCTTGCGCGAGCGGAAACGAACCGGCCTCGCACGCGCCGCATACCACCCCACCGGCGGCGCCCGAGAAGCCGACGAGGTGCTCGCGCTCACCACACGACGCGCACGCGCCGAGGTGCGGCGCCAGACCCGCCGCGTGCAACAGCTTCAAGCGAAACTGCAACGCCGCCGCGCGGGACGCGGCATGTTCACCGGTTGCGTCGAGTAGGCCCAGCCGACGACAAAGCAGGTTGAAGACCGCCGGATGCGGCTCGGGCGTCTCAAACAGGCGTCCCACCGCGTCGCACGCGCGCGCTGCTGCATCGAGCGCACGTGCGTCCTCGCGCAGCCGCGGGTAGCTCTCGACCGTATGCGCCCCGGTCACCGTGAGGATCTCACCCCGCCCCTCGTGCAGCTCTAGGCTGATGCGAAAGAACGGCTCCAAGCGCCCGCCGAAACGGCTGCGCGTGCGCCGCACGCCCTTTGCGATTGCGCTGATCCGCCCGCGGTTGGGCGTGTAGACGTGGAGGATCCGATCCGCCTCCCCGTAGCGCATCGAACGCAACACCACCGCCTCCGTCTTGACAGGTCCCGGCATGTGTCGAGTCTAGGATCCGCTGCGGTTGGATCTCGACATCGCTTGCTTTCTATACTTTATGAAGTAATGAGCAAGGTCACCGTCTACACGACTGATCCGTGTTCTTTTTGTGTGAGGCTGAAGGGTCTCCTGGGCACACGCGGCCTAGCCTATGAGGAGATCAATCTCTCCAGGGACCCCGTCGGTCGCGCTGAGCTAGTCAGTAAGACCGGGATGATGACGTTCCCCCAGGTTCTAGTGGGCGATCGCGTGGTCGGCGGCTACGCCGAAACATTGAGCGCGATGGAAAGCGGCGCCCTCCAGGAGCTCCTCACCGCCGCTTAGGCCGATTCGTCAGGGGGCCCGGCGCGCGCGTACGCGCCCGGCGGGGTGGCCGCTGGCAATGTGGGCACACGTACGTCCCCCGCCCCGCCGCCGTGAGCTTGACGACTGCCGTCGCGCACTCCGGACACGGCAGCCCCGCACGGCGATGGACGAGGAAGCGGTCCTGGAAGGAGCCCCGCACACCATCCACGTGGCGGAAGTCGTCGATCGTCGCCCCGCGCGCGTCGATGCCTTCCCGCAGCGCCTCGAGGATCCCCTCGCGCAACCGCTCCCATTGGGCGAGCGTGAGGCTCCCGACGGGCCGCAGCGGATGGATGCGAGCACGAAACAGCGCCTCGTCGGCGTAGATGTTGCCGACGCCCGCGATCCGGCGCTGGTCGAGCAGGAACGCCTTCACCGGCGCCACTCGTCCACGCGCGAGCGCGCGCAAGTGGGCGGCCGTGAACGCCTCGTCGAACGGCTCAACCCCGAGACGGGTCGCGAAGAACTGCTCAAGCGCCGCTGAGCCGAGCGCGAGCTCGCCGGTACCGAAACGGCGCGGATCGACAACGACCAGCCGCCGGCGACGGGGACCCTTCGCTCCGCGCTCGCCGGCACCCGTGCGCGACCCCAGTTCGATCCGCACACGCACGTGGGCGGGCTCGGGGCGCGGATCGCAGAGAACCGCGCCCGTCATCCGCAGGTGCTGGATCAGATGGACCTCGTCGTCGAGGTGCCAGACGAGGTACTTGCCGCGCCGCGCCAGGCGCTCCACGCGGCGCCTCTGAAGCGCGTCGGCGAGCTCAGCGGGCGCCAGCGGACGCGACCAGCGAGCATCGAGGATCTCCACGCGCAGTATTCGCCGGCCCTCCACGAGCGGGGCGAGCTGGCCACGGATTGTCTCGACCTCGGGTAGCTCGGGCATCGCGGCCCAGCTTATGCACCACCGGCCCTCTAACGCGTCGCGCGAGGATGCGCGCTGAAGTAGACATCCTTGAGGCTCTCCGCGGAGAGGTGCGTGTAGACCTGGGTCGTGGAGAGATCGGCATGCCCCAGCATCTCCTGCAGCGAGCGCAGGTCGCAACCGCCCGCGAGCAGATGGGTCGCAAACGTGTGGCGCAACGTGTGAGGGCTCATGCGGTCCTGCAATCCCGCCCGGCGGGCGTGGCCTTGGACGATCTTGTAGAGGCCCTGACGGGTCAGCGGACGGGCACGGCGGTTGAGGAACAGCGCGCTCTCCACCGCCACCGCAGACGGAGCGCGCGCGGCTACGCGCGTCGCGCCATTGACTGAAGCCCCCGCAGCGTTGCCGAGCAAGGCCGGCCTCCCCCCTTCGATCCAGGCACGCAGCGCGAGAACGGCGTGGCGTCCGATCGGGATGAGGCGTTCCTTGGAGCCCTTTCCGCGCGCCCTCAGCAGGCCGTCCTGGAGATCGACGTCGTGTAGTTGCAGCGCGACGGCCTCCGAGGCACGCAAGCCGCAGGCGTACATGACCTCGAGCAGCCCCCGGTCGCGCAGCGCCAACGGCCCGCCCCCGGTCGGCTGGGCGAGCAGCAGAGCGACGTCCTCGCGCGTGAGGACCACCGGCAGACGCTGCGTGCGGCGCGGACCGCGCAGATCGGCAGTCGGATCCTCCTGCAGGAGCTCCTCACGGCGCAGGTGGCGGTAGAACGAGCGCAGGCACGCGATCTTGCGCTGCAGCGTCGCCGGCGCCACAGGCGGCCGCTCCTTGCTGCCGGCCGCGAGCGCGGAAAGGAACGCCGCGAGGTCACCGTGGCCCGCATCGAGTACGCCGAGACCGCGCTCGGCGAGAAAGCCGCGGAGCTGGCTCAGGTCGGCGCGATAGGCGTCGAGCGTGTTGCGCGAGAGACCGCGCTCCAGCTCAAGGTAGGCGAGGAAGTCAAGCGCGAGGCGGGTGTCACCGACAGCGCCTGCCGCAGTGTCGTCGGACGTCGAGGCCACCGCCCTGTTTTCGCGCGCAGGGCCACCTCGACCTGCGGGTGCAAGCGCGCTGTCAGGCCGCCGCGCCCTCGCCTTCTTCGTGCTGCTCGGGGTGCTCGTGGCGATCCTCGTGACGCCGACCGCGAAACTCGGCGACCAGATCGGCGAGCGCCGCCCCTGCGGCCAGAGCTGCGCCATAGAACAGAGGATCCTCGCCCGGCCCGCTGCGATCGGGCTGGGCGGGCAGGTCGGCGGCCGCGAACGCCGGCAGGTCGACGGGCGCGCGGCGCCAGTCGTGGCGGGCGATCCGGGCGGGACGCGCGACATCGAGCTCCAGCTGAGCCGGCGCACTGTTGCTGATCCCAAACACCGCGCCGAGACCGGCGCGCAGGTCGGCGCCGACGGGAGAGCGCAGGCCGGCGGGCAGCGCGACCGTGACCGGCTGCAGCAGCAGGTCGAGGACAGCCAGCGTGTCGTGTGAGATGCCGCGCCGGCTGCGCACCGGCGCGGCTGAGGAGATCATCGGGACCAGCAGCGTCGGGCACCCCAGCGCGAGCGCGGTGTGCGCGGAGTCAAGCGCCGCCAAGCCAGCGTGCTCTGGCTGGTCGCGCGCCGCGGGCCCCGGCCCGACGACGGCCGCATCCCAGCCAAGCGCGCGCAGGCCGTGGTAGAGGGCGCCCGCCGTCGTCAGCGCCTCGCCCTCCCCGCCATAGGCGGCACCCGCGGTGAGATGGGCGGCCAGCAGCTCGCGCTCGCGCAGCGCTCCGACCGCCGGAGAGTCCGTCCCTGGCAATGCGCCTCCAGCTGTCTGGACGTAGCCGAGGCGCGCACCAGGGGCGGCTTGCGCGAATGCCCACGCAAGCGCGGCGAGCTGATCGTGGAGGGCCAGTACCGCTACGACGCCGCCGAATGGCAGCGTGAGCTGCCAGCCGATCGACTCCTCGACCGGGTCAACGGGGTGCTCGAGGCTCGTGCCCTCGAGCTTCAGCGCTGCGGGAGGGCCGCCGTTGGCGGCCTGGGCGTGGTGCCGATCCATGAGCGTTGGACGCTACAGCGTCAGATCCGCGGGGACGCCGGAGGCGGCTTGGGGCGGAGCAAGGACTGCGGCCGCGGCGTCGGGTAGGGCAAGCGCGACGTCGAGCATCGCCCCGAGCGCCGCGACGGCGACGCGCTCGCGGGGCTCGTGATTGTGCTCGGTGCCATTGGCGAGGTTCACCATCGGTAGCCCGCGGGCGCCGAGCGCGTTTGCGTCGGAGGCACCGCCGCTTTGTATACGAACAGGCTCATGGCCGCAGGTCCGCAGGGCCCGCTCGGCTGCCCGCACCGCTGGAGTGCCTGGCGCAACGCGGTAGGCCTCGAACGTGCGCTGCACCGAGACATCGACGTCGCATTCGCACTCCGGCAGGTTTGCGGCCTCGTGGACGCAGTCGATCAGCTCGCCCAAGAGCTCCTCGGCGCGGGCTTCCTGGTGGCTGCGTACCTCGGCGAGCACCGTGCAGCGGTCGGGGACGACGTTCATCGCGGTGCCGCCCGCGATCGTTCCGACGTTGGCCGTCGACTGCTCATCGACGCGACCTAATGGCATATCGGCGATCGCGCGCGCGGCGGCGAGGATCGCGCTGCGGCCCCCCTCGGGGCATACACCGGCGTGGGCCGCGTGACCGTTGAACGTGGCCTCCAGGCGATAGTGGCCGGGAGCGCTCAGCACGACCTCCCCTATCGGAGAGGCATGGTCGAAGGCATAGCCGAAGCGGCTGCGCAGCCGTGTGATGTCAAACGCGCGCGCGCCGGCGAGCGCGCGCTCCTCGCCCACCGTGAAAAGCAGCTCGATCTCAAGCGGTGCGCCCGCGCGATGCATGTGGCGTGCGAGCCCGAGCAGCACCGCGACGGCTGCCTTGTTGTCGGCTCCAAGAACTCCATCGCCAGCGTTTTCCCAGTAACCATCGTTTACGACAGGCTCGACGGGAGCCTGGAGGGGCACCGTGTCGAGATGGGCGCAGAGCAGCATGCTGGCCTTCCGATCCACCGCTCCACCTCCCTCACCCGGTGGGATGCGCGCCAGGAGATTGCCGCTGTCAGAGCCCGTTAGTGAGCCGGTGTCGTCCTCGCTGACCTCGATGCCGAGCGCGCTCAACTCCGCCGCGACGCGCTGCGCGCACGCACGCTCATGCCCAGAGGGACTCGCGATCGAACAGAGCTCGGCAAAAATGTCGTTGACGTAGCGCCGCTGCAGGTCGTCGGCCCGGTGCGTGGCGCTCACGATCCGCCGGCGAGCGTCTCGTGGCCTGCCTGCATCTCCTCGTCGGACCGCGTCTCGTGGCCACCCTGGCTCCGGGACTCTTCGTCGCCGTGGGCGAGCGCAGCGGCGACGAAGCTGCGAAATAGCGGCGCGGGCCGCTCGGGCCGGGACTTGAACTCGGGGTGGAACTGGGAGGCCACGAAGAACGGGTGCCGGTCGAGCTCGACCACCTCCACGAGGCGCTCGTCGGGAGAGGTGCCCGACACGCGCAGCCCAGCCCGTTCGAGCTGCTTGCGCAGGAGGTTGTTGACCTCGTAGCGGTGGCGGTGGCGCTCGTAGACGACGGCCTCGCCGTAGATCTCCCTGGCACGCGAGCCGTCGTGGAGCTTGATCGGGTCGGCGCCGAGACGCATCGTCCCGCCGAGATCCGCGACCTCCTTCTGCTCGGGCAGCAAGTCGATCACGGGGTAGGGCGTCTCCAGGTCGAACTCGGTCGAGTTGGCGCCCTCCATCCCCGCAACGTGGCGCGCGAACTCGGCGACCGCGATCTGCATACCCAGACAGATCCCTAGATAAGGGATCCCCTGCTCACGGGCGACCTGGGCGGCGAGGATCTTTCCCTCGATTCCGCGTCCTCCGAAACCTCCGGGGATCAAGATCCCGTCGACGCCGGCTAGCTGCTCGCGCACCGAGCCATCGGCCTCGAGCGTTTCGGAGTCGATCCAGTCGATCTGCACACGCGCGTCCTGCAGCGCGGCCGAGTGGCGCAGCGCTTCAGAGACCGACAGGTAGGCATCCTCGAGCTTTACGTACTTGCCGACCAGCGCGATCCGCACCGTGCGCTGCGCGCGCTCGGCGCGTTCGATCGGCTCCTGCCAGCGCGAGAGGTCGGGCGCCGGCGCCTGCAGCCCGAAGTGGTCGAGGATGAACTCATCGACGCCCTGGTCACGGAACGTCAGGGGAACCTTGTAGATGTTGTCGACGTCGCAAGCCGAGACGATCGCGCTCGGCGGCAGGCTCGCAAACAGCGCGATCTTCTTGCGGATCTCAGGTGACAAGGGACTCTCGGAGCGGCACATGAGCATGTCGGGAGCGATCCCGATGCGCCGCAGCTCGTTGACGGAGTGCTGGGTGGGCTTCGTCTTCAGCTCACCGGCGTGCCCGATGTAGGGGACCAACGTCAAGTGGATGAACATGCAGCGCCGCCGACCGACGTCGACGGGGAACTGGCGGATCGCCTCCAGGAACGGCAGCGACTCGATGTCGCCGACCGTGCCGCCGATCTCGGTGATCACGAAATCGACGTCGCTGAACTGCGCGATCAGCGCGATGCGCTGCTTGATCTCATCCGTGATGTGCGGCACAACCTGCACGGTGCCCCCGAGATAGTCCCCGCGGCGCTCCCGACGGATCACGGTGTCGTAGATCCCCCCCGCAGTCACGTTGGACGCACGACCCGTGTTGGAGTCCGTGAAACGCTCGTAGTGCCCCAGGTCGAGGTCGGTCTCCGCGCCGTCCTCGGTGACGAACACCTCTCCATGCTGGTAGGGCGACATCGTGCCGGGATCGACATTGATGTAGGGATCGAACTTCTGCAGCCCCACCGTGAGCCCGCGCGCGACGAGCAGACGCCCAAGAGACGCCGCCGCGATGCCCTTGCCCAGCGAGGAGACGACACCGCCGGTGATGAAGATGAACCGGGTCTTTGCCGGAGCGTCGGCCGGGCGGTCGGGAAGATTCGGGTTCATCAAGGCTTGTCTGAAGAGTCTAGTCGGCCCAGACGCGGAAGCATTCAGGCGGCCTTCAACAGCTCACGCGCATGACGACGAGCGGAGGCGTCGCCCTCGCTCGCGCCGAGCATCCGCACGATCTCAGCGACCACATCGGACTGGCGCAAGCGTAGGACCTCCGTGCGTGTCGTCTCCGCAGAGGTGTCCTTGACGACCGAGAAGTGGCGGTCCGCCAGCGACGCAATCTGGGGCAAATGAGTGATGCACAGCACCTGGCGCGTGGCCGCCAGCTCGCGCAAGCGCTCACCCACAGCGCGCGCGGTGTGCCCACCGATGCCGGCGTCCACCTCGTCGAAGACCAGCGTTGCGTGATGCTCCTCCTCCCCTCCTCCCAGCTCCTGAACGCTCGCGACGGTGCTCAACGCGAGCATGATCCGCGAGAGCTCGCCCCCGGAGGCGATCTCTCGCAGCGGCGCCAGATCGACGCCGGGGTTAGGGGCAATCAGCAGCTCGACGGCGTCGCCGCCGGTGGGACCGGAGTCGCGCCCGGTGAGCTGGGCTTCGAAGCGCGCGTCGGGCATCGCCAGCGACGCGAGCTGCTCGCGGACCGCTTGTGCGAGCAATGGCGCCGCCTGCTCACGGGCTCCACGAAGCGCCTCCACGTGCCCGTCGAGTCGCTGCTCAGCCTCAGCGAGACGCGCCGTGGCTTGCTCAAGCGCGACACCCGCTCCCGCGAGCTGCTCGTGTCGAGCGCGTGCCCGGGTTGCGTGCTCGTGAACGTCGGCGAGGGTCGGGCCGTACTTGCGCATCAGGCGCTCCAGCAGCTCCAGGCGCTCCTCGATGGCCTCCAAGGCGCCCTCCTCGGCGTGCAGCCCCTCCCCGTAGCGAGCAAGCTCGCCGGCGACGTCCTCGGCTTCGATCTGAAGTGCCCGGCAGCGCGCGGCGAGCTCATCCAGATGCTCGTCGATGCCCGCGAGCGCATCGACGCGGGCCGTGGCGTCTGCCAGCAACGCTCCCGCCCCGACCGCGTCAGGCGCTTCGGGCGCGAGCGCCTGCGCCGCGAATCCGGCCGCAGCGCGCAGCCCGTCCACACGCCGCAGCCGCTCACGGTCGGCCTGCAGGCGCTCGACCTCGCCGTCCTGTGGGGCGGCGCCATCGATCTCGGCGAGCTCGTGCGCGAGCAAGTCGAGCTCGCGCTCACGCGCGCCGGCAAGGTCGCGAAGCTCGTCGAGCTCTCCGTGCAGTAGGCGCAGCTCTTCGTGGGCCAGGGCGCACGCTCGGCGCCGTGCGCCCTGCTCGGGGCCGCAGAAGCGATCCAGGATCTCCAGCTGCGCGGCGGCAAGGGTGAGCTTGCGGTGCTCGTGCTGGCCGTAGAAGGCAAGCAGTGATTCTCCAAGACGACGCAGGTCGGCAACGTTGGCGGAGCGTCCGCCGACGTACGCCCGGGTGCGCCCGTCAGCGCCAACGCGCCGTGCGAGCACGATCTCCTCAGCGTCCGCGGCGAGCAGCTCTCCACGCTCACCGCACAGTGCGGGCGGCAATGCGAAGCGGCCCTCGACATAGGCCTCGGCAGCTCCTGGGCGCACGATGCCCGGGCGTGCGCGGCCGCCGAGCAGCAGGTCGAGGGCGTGTGCGAGCACGGTCTTGCCGGCCCCGGTCTCGCCGGTGAGGACATTCAACCCGGGCGCGAGATCGAGCTCGGCGCGCTCGATCAGCAAGAGATTCTCGACATGCAGCTCATGCAGCATGCGTGCAGGTGTATCAGCGCGCCCCGACGGATCTCTCTCGCCAACACCCCGCCGCGCGCACGTACATGCGCGCCCACGCGCGCGGCGGGGCAACGCGAGAGCGGCCCATACACTCGCGTTAATTTTCTTGGACCCCATCTTCGACGATGCCGATCCGCCCCTCGTGCGCACTAGGGCATGGCCGCCAGCGACAAAGACAACTCACACGGACCCGAGGGGGGCACGATCTGCTTCCTGTCTCCGCTTGCGCTGGCTCAGCGCGTCCGCGAGGAGGTCAACCGCGCTGGCCGCCACGGAACCGCACTCAGCTGCCTGCACCTCGACATCGAGGACCTCGCCGAGATCGCGCGGTTACACGGAGCCGTGCTTGCCGAGAACGCGGTTGCGTACGCCGGCCTGGCATTGCGTCATGAACTGCGCGGTTTTGACCGCGTCGGACGCGCGGCCGAGCGCGAGCTGCTGATCGTGCTGCCCGGCGCGGATGGTCCACGCGCGGAGATCGTCGCCCGGCGCGTGTTGGAGAGGCTGCGCGCGATCAAGCTCGAGCACGCCGGCGAGCGGCGAGCGCTGCGCATGGCTGTGGGCCTGGCGACATGGCGCGAAGGGATGGGCGCGGAGGAGCTGTTGGCGCGGGCGCGCGCTGCGGCGGGCCGCGAGCGGTTAGTTTTCCGGGATGCTCTCCGGCTCTGAGCTCTGGCTGCTGCGCCTGATGGCCGATCGCGGCCTGGCGCTGCTCGACGCAAGCGCCTTGCTGATGGTGATCGAGGAGCGCCGCGAGCTGCGCGTCGCGGCCTCCAGCGGCGCGGCCTCGGTGCGTTTGCGAGTGCTCCCAGTAGAGGGCAGCGCACTTGGAGCGCTTTTCGAAGCAGGCCAGCCGGTTGCAGTGGACCGCCCACGAGGCCGCGACGCGGCGTGGCTGCACGAACTCGGCATCGAAGCACGCGCCGCGCTCGTCGAGCCGCTGAACATGGAGGGTCACGGAGGCGGGCTCGTCATCGCTCTGCGCACCGACGGCGGCTTTCGCGACGCCGACCGACGGGCACTGCATGCGTTCGCGGCAAGCGTCGCACAGCGCCTGCAGGCAGAGCGCTCCGTTGAGATCGAGCGGCTTCGCTATGGGATGGAGGCACAGGAGCGCGAGCGCACGCGCTGGGCGCGCGAGATCCACGACGAGACGGTGCAAGGTCTCGGCGCGTTGCGGTTGAAACTTGCCAACGCGCGCGACCAGCAGGACACTGTGGCCCTCAACGGCGCCGTCGACGATGTCCTGGAGGGGCTTGGTACGGAGATCGACGGGCTGCGCCATCTGATCACCGAGCTCCGGCCGGCGGCGCTCGACGACCTTGGGCTCGTGCCCGCCCTGGAGGCGCTGGCGCGACGCGCACAGGCGATCGACGGCCTGGACGTGGCGACGGAGATCGAGCTCGATCCGACCCAGGAGCGCATGGACGCGGAGCTCGAGAGCACGATCTATCGCGTCGTCCAGGAGGCGCTGACCAATGTGAGCCGCCACGCGCAGGCGACACGCGCGGTCGTGAGCATCGCGAGCGCGCAAAACGGCGCGGCAATGCGCATCGCAGTGACCGACGATGGTCGGGGGCTGCCAGCAGGCGGCGCACCGTCGGGCCCGCGCGGTGATGGGCTGCAGGGCGGCTTTGGTCTCTCCGGGATGCGCGAGCGCGCGGAGCTCGTGGGCGGCGAGCTCGAATTGATGCCGGCGCCTGAAAAAGGGACGACGGTGCGCCTGACGATCCCGCTCGCGGGACGTCCGGCGGCTGTCTAGTCGACTAGCCCAAGCCGCCGCGCGTAGGCGGTGATCTCGGCGCGCGAGGAGAAACCAAGCTTCTCGATCGCGCGAGCACGGTAGGTCTTGACGGTGCGCTCGGCGACATGGAGCTGCTCGGCGATCTGCGGGTTGGTGTGGCCGAGAGCGATCAGACGCACGACCTCGCGCTCACGCTCGGAGAGGGCCACGCCGTCTTGGTTTGCCTCGCCCCCAGCGACCATGAGCGCCCCCAGCCGTGGGTGCAGGTAGTTGCCTCCAGCGACGGCAAGCCGGAACGCTTGCAGCAGCTCGGCGGGCTCGGCCTCCTTGAGGACGTAGCTGCGGGCGCCGGCGCGGAGCGCTTGGCGGGCGTACTCGGGATCCTCGCGCATCGTGAGGATCGCGACGGCTAGCGGCGGATGGGCGACGAAGCACTGGGGCAGCGCGGCAAGGCTCGATCCCCCCGGCATCGAGAGGTCGAGCGTCAGTAAATCGGGCTTGTGGGCGCGGACTTCACGAATCGTCGCCGGTACATCGGCGGCCTCGGCGACGATGCGGAACTCGTCGGCTTCGCGCTCGAGCACGGTGCGGATGCCGTCGCGAACGACCGCGTGGTCGTCGGCGATAATGACGTCGATGGGCCTGTCGACGCCGGGTGTACCGGCCTGTGCCTCAGCTTGCATGGCGAACACCGTAGCGAGCCGGCGAGCGGCAAGACCTGCGCTCAAAGCGTGGACCGTCAGGCCATCATTCGCAATGGTCAAGCGGTCGCGATGCCGTTAGACGCTTCGTCTAAGGCGCCGTAGGGCCTCGAAAAGACCGAACGGACCCTTCGGGACGACACGAATCGGCACCTTTGGGGCGACAAGATCGGCACCCCCTGACCGACAGACAAACGACCCTGCAGGGCGCATCATGTCGTTTGCAGGAAACGACGATCAATCGGCCCCCGCTCCGGGCAGAGAAGAAAAGCAGTTGTAGGCGGTGCGGACCGGCCGGCGAACGCGGGAAGGGCAAGGACCGACCGAGATGCAGCGCCTACAGACACGTGGACCGGTAGCGACTGGGAGCCAGCGGCGATGACGTTCGCGGGTGTCGTAGTCGGCTGCTGGCTGGCGATCGCGGGGATTGCGTTCCTGGCGATCTCGGGCTTGGGACGCCTTGCGGCACGCGGTGACGTCGATTCCGACCTCGCGATCGTCGGCGAGGCCGAGCTGCGGATGCTTGTAGGGAGCCCCAGCGACGGCCTGCGGGTGTTCCACACCAACGCACGGCCGGCATTCGATTCCGCGACCTGGATCTCCGGGATCTCTGGGGATCACTTTGGGCACGACCACGCCGGGTACACGCGATGAACTTCCTGGGCTCTTTCGAGCAGCGGCGCGGCGGTGAGCAGCGCGGACACCTGCGCCTGCTGCGCGGCGGGCAGCGTCCCGATCGCGACAGCTCTCGTGAGCACGATCGCGTTGAGCTTGCTGTCCCCGGCCCGCATCCGGCGCGTTCGGCGAAGGAGCGGGCGGCAGCGCAAGCGAGCTCGCGAATCCTCGTCGCGGGAGCCGATCCACAGCAGCGCGCGGCAGTGCTGCGCGAGCTGAGCGAGGCGCTGCCCGAAGACACTCAGTTCGGCGAGGCAGGCGCCGCATGGGAGGTGCTCGAGCAGGCTTCCTCGAGCGGCGTCGTGATGCTCGCGGGCGACCTGGCAGAAGTGACCGCGGAGTCGCTGATGAATGTGTTGGGACACCGGCATCCCCGCCTCCCCGTAGTGGCGCTCGGGGTCCTCACGAACAACGGGCCGGCGCACGGCGGGCACTCCTCGCGCGCGGCCTCCGCCACGGGGTGAGGCGCTGCGAACCTGCGCCACCGTTGCGCAACGTGACTTTCAAAGCGACGCGCGTTCTTTCCAGGCGTTAGCGTGGCGGCGTGTCAGCGCTGCCGACCTCGCCCCGCCTGCGACGAATCCTCGCCGCATACACAGTCAACCAGCTCGGAACCTGGTTCGGGACAGTCGCACTGTCGGTCGCGGTCTACGACCACACGCACAGCGCGGCGGCGGTCACAGCTCTGTTCGTGGCACGCTTCATTCCGGCGCTCGCAGTACCAGCGCTTGTAGCGCGTGTCGAGGCTTCGCCGCGCCGCGGGCGCCTGAGCGCGATCTACGCCCTGGAGGGCGCAAGCGCGGCTGCGCTCGCGGGCTTGGTGTGGCACTTCTGGCTGCCGGGGATCCTCGTGCTCGTCGCTCTCGACGGCGCC
Organism: Solirubrobacteraceae bacterium; assembly: GCA_036493975.1. Lineage (GTDB taxonomy): Bacteria > Actinomycetota > Thermoleophilia > Solirubrobacterales > Solirubrobacteraceae > Palsa-744. The sequence goes on along the minus strand of DASXOX010000079.1, from coordinate 30,517 downwards.
GGCGCGCTCGCCGCCTCCGCCCTGTTGCGAGCCGAGGCGGCACGACCGGATCCACGCGACACGACGGAGTCCGGGCCGGGCGCAGCGGAGACCCAGGGCACCGCTGCGGAGGCCCAGAGCACCCTGGCGGAGGCCCAGAGCACCCTGGCGGAGGCCGAGCCAGGAGCTGCGGCAAGCGCGGCACACGGCGCCAACGCGGGCTTGAACCTGGCGCTGTCGGTGTGCGTAGTCGTCGGGCCGACTCTCGCGGCGCTAACGGTGAAGGCCCTCGGCGTGCCGCTGGCGCTGGTGATCGACGCGGCATCGTTCCTGGCGTGCGGAGCGCTGCTGATCGACCTCTACCCGTATGTCGAAGAACATTCCGGAACCTCCGTCCGCGCACGCCTGGGGGCGGCGTGGCAATACCTGCGCGATACGCCCTCGCTGCGCGCGGTGCTGCTGACGGAGGCCGCGGCGCTTGTGTTCTTCGAGACCGGCGCGCCGGCGGAGGTGATCTACGCCAAGGCCACGCTGAACGCGGGGGATCTGGGCTATGGAACGCTGCTCAGCGCCTGGGGGGTCGGGATGGTGCTGGGCAGCTTGTTGTTCGCGCGCGGCTCCAAGCGCTCGCTCGGGGGAATGCTGACAGCCGGCACGTTCGCTGTGGGGCTCGCCTATATCGGCTTCGCCGCGGCGCCGACGCTGGAGCTAGCGGCGCTGGCTGCGCTTCTCGGCGGGGTGGGCAACGGGGTCCAGTGGGCCTCGCTGATCGGAGCGGTGCAACGTCTTACGCCGCCGCGTCTGCACGGGCGCCTGATGGGAACGGTCGAATCGATCGGCGCCCTCTGCCCACTGATCGGGCTGCCACTGAGCGGGCTCGTGCTGACGATCGGCTCGCCGCGGACCGCGTTCCTCGTGTTCGGGCTCGCCGCGGCAGCGACAACCTTGGGGTTCTTGCGGCTCTGGATGGGATGGCGAACGGCGGACGGCGGCGCGGGCCTGGCGGCGCCCGCCGGCAGCGACGGAGCGATGACGCGAGACAGCGAGGATGGGTGGCTCGGCCACCGCTCCCCACCGCAGGCGAGCGAGCGCGACGCCGAGGAAGGGGAATCTCTGCAGGGCGAGTCGCTCGGCAACCCAACGAGCGGCCTTTAAGTGCGACGCAGCATCGGCCGTTAAGGACGACAGAGGTGCATCAAGGATGCCTGCGCCAACATTGACCAGACGACTGTTCATGCTCGCCGAGGCGCTGGCGTTCGCCGGCGCGGTCGCGGTCGCCGCGCTGACCTCGCGCGCCCAGGAGTGGAAGCCGCTGACGCTCGTCGCCCTGTTGCTCGGGCTCGCGCTGATCGGTCAGCGCCTGACGGTCGAGATCCGCGGTCAGCGGCTGACCGCGGCCTTCGTGGCATGGGTACTGGCAATGAGCCTGCTCGGGCCGGCGCCCGCGGCTCTGTTTGGGATCGTGATCACGGCGATCACATCGGCCCCGAGGCGCCTGCCGCTGACGTCGTGGCTGAACAATCTCTCGACCGTGGCGGTGTTCCCGGTGGTCGGCGGCCTGATGGTGCGGGCGATCGTCGGTGACGTGCACGACCCGAGCAACCTCCAGGAAATCCAGAGCGTGACGTTCGCGCTCGTCGTGTTCGCGGTGTTCATGGTGACCAACGCCCTGAACTTCACGATGGTCGCGCTCGACAACAGCGTGATCTACGGCCGCGGGTTGATCGGCCAGGTGCGCGACCTGTTTGTGCCCCTGCTGCCGGGCCAGATCGCAACGGGCGCGCTTACGGCGGTGCTCGCGGTGGCTTACACGAACCTCGGCTTTCCGGCGCTGCTGGGAACGGTGATCGTGCTGTTGATCTTCCAGTCCCTCGCGGTTGCGCTGCTGCGCTCTGAGGACCGCGCCGATCAGCTGGAGGCGCGCTCGATGCACCTCGCGTCGCTACAGCTCGGGGTTCTGGTGACGCTCGTGGAGACACTTGCGCTGCGGGACCGCATGACGGCGCGCCACGCGGCGGCGGTGGCACGCTACGCGCGAGGTCTCGCGCGCGAGGCCGGCTGCGATGAGGCCGAACAGGACATCGCGCACACCGCCGGGCTGCTGCACGACATCGGCAAGTTCGCCTTGCCTGACCGGATCTTGAACGCCGAGGTGCTCTCCGACGAGGATTGGGCCCTGATTCGCCGCCACCCACAGGACGGGGCGACGCTCGTGGGGCGCCTCGACGGCTACGGGCCGATCGCGGACGCGATCCTCTATCACCACGAGCACATCGACGGCAGCGGCTACCCGGCGGGGCTGATCGGCAACGAGATCCCGCTGATCTCACGGATCCTCGCGGTCTGCAGCGCATACGACACGATGACCTCGCGCGACTCCTATCGCTCGCCGAAGACCCCGCAGGACGCGATGGCTGAGCTGCGGCGCACCGCTGGGCGCCAGTTCGACGGGGAGCTCGTGGAGAGCTTCATCGCGATGCTCGAACACGACGGGCCAGTAACTGCGGTCGCCGGCGACGACGCCGACTTCGAGGCCGAGCTGGCCTTCGAGCGTCGGGCACGCGCGATCGCGCAGCCAACGTCCAGCTAGGGCGCGCTTCGTCCGGCGCGCCTCGTCCGCTTAATGCGAAAAGCGCCGCTGTGCAGCGGCGCTTCGCAGCCGGCCCCTACCCGGGCACCGACAGACAAGCCTTTAGCTTGCCGTGCAGTTTGGACTATTTCTGCCAGTGCATGTGGTCTCCTTGGATCGAGCCCGCGAGGATTCATCTGTGCGCGCGGACCCTGGCTCCGACCCTCCCAGGAAACCGCACTGATGAGTAGGTTTGGAGAGGATAGTACGGGAATTGTCCATCTTGCACAAGTATTTGCAATTTTGCTTGCAAATAGAGGCGTTCTTGGTGGCCCTATTGGCCGAAGCGGCCCAATTTGCAGGGCGAAAGGGCCCACGGCGAAGTCGGTCAAACGTCCACAAAGGTGGACCCCGCTCAACTTCCGGCGCCATCCGGCCGAATCTGTGCGCATCGGGAGCGTGGGCGAGGAGCCGCGCATCGTCCCGCCCAACCACGAGAGGAACGCCTGCATGCCCTTCCCACCCCCGCTCGCTCCCAACGACCGCCAGCTCGTCTTCACGAGCTCACAGGCCGCGCGCTACCTAGGCGTGTCGCTGGCGACGATCCGCCGCTGGGCGGACGCCGGTCACCTCGGTTGCTATCGCACGCCGGGCGGCCAGCGTCGCTTCTCGCGCGAGCAGCTCGACAGTTTCGTCGACTCGCTGCCGCGTAGCAGCGATCTCGGCGCGCACCGCACGACACGCGCGGCTTGAGCCGGGTGTCCCGGGACGTGCGCTAAATGCGCAAGCCGAGCGGACCGGCGACTAGCGCGCGAGGCGCCCGAACTTCTCGCGCAGGCGGTGGTAGAAGGAGGAGCCCGGGAGCTGCGCGATCGTGCCCACGGCGTCGAGAAAACGCGCGCTGATCGCGCCACCGGCAGCGAGCTCGCACACCGGGCGACCGTCGACGGCGACGTCAAGCGCCTCGCGGGAGCGGTTGTGGATCATGATCGTGTCGGTCGGCGCCGCGACGAGCGCGCGCGCCGTGATCGAGTGGGGCGCGATGAACGAGACCGCAAACCCCTCCACCCCCCACGCCATGACGGGTCCGCCGTTGGCGAGGTTGTAGCCAGTCGAACCCGCCGGGGTCGCGATCACGAGACCGTCGCAGCGAACGCTGCCGACCTCCTCGCCGTCGAGCTCGTACGCGAGCTCCGCGACGCGCTCTCCGACGCGGCGGTGGATCGCGACGTCGTTGATCGCAGTCTCCTCGCCGCTGGGCGTCTCGAGCAAAATCGCGGGCAGGCGCAGCAGCTCGAAGTCCCCGCTCAGCGCCCGCCGGATTCCATCCTCGAGGTCCTCGGGCTCGACTGTCGCCAGAAACCCAATCTCGCCAAAGTTGACAGCGAACACGGGCACAGGGGTACGCGCGTAGCGTCGCAGCGCACGCAGGATCGTGCCATCGCCGCCGAGCACGACGCACAGCTCCTCTTCGATCCGCGAACCACCATCGGCCCGCTCGCCCAGCAGGGTCTGCACTTCGATCCCGGGTCGCACGGTGAGACCGTGCTTGCTGGCCTCCTCGTCGTCGAATCGCAGCGTCACCCCTGCGCCGTGCGCGCGATCGATGAGTCGCGCGAGCGCGGGCGCGGTCTCCTCTGCACGCCCATGCGTCAGCACGGAGATGCTGCGCACGCTCCCACCGGCCGCCTCCGCCTGCCTGGCCCGCGGAGCACTGACCGGCGTGCCGCCTTCGCCGCCGCTCACGGCTCGACCTCGCGCGCCATCTGCTCGAGCTCGGCAGCGCCCTGCCCCACCGGGTCCGACGCGGGCGGCGCTGACGGCGCTGCCACGCTCGCAGGCACACGATGCGTAACCGCCGCACTCGTGTGCCCGCCTCTCGTGAGCCACACGAAGGTCTCGCGGTTGCCCTTGGGGCCGGGCAGACCCGAGGAGCAGTAGCCCCTCACACGCACTCCGAGCTCACTGGCGGCAAGCCCGACCGAGACCAGCGCGGCGCGCCTTGTCTCGGCGTCGCGCACCACCCCACCGCTGCCTACCGCGGCGCGTCCGACCTCGAATTGCGGCTTGATGAGCGCGAGCACCTCGCAGGAGTCCCGCAGGCATCCCAGCACCGCAGGAAGGATCTTGGTGAGCGAGATGAACGACACGTCGATGACCGCCAGATCCGGAAGCTCGGGTTCGGCGTCTTGCGCGCCCTTGCCCCCACTCGGCCGAGCGAGGGCGTCGCGCACGATCTGCGGCGTGAGGTGGCGAGCGTTGGTGCGCTCAAGCACACGTACCCGCGGATCGACTCGCAGCGTGTACGCGAGCTCGCCGTAGCCCACGTCGACCGCGACTACCTCGGCGGCCCCGCGCTGGAGCAGACAGTCGGTAAAGCCGCCCGTCGAGACGCCCACATCCAGCGCGAGCCGACCGGCGACCGCGACACCGATGCCGGTGCCGGTGAGCGCGTTCTCGAGCTTGATCCCGCCGCGCGAGACGTAGCGCGCGCGCTCGGCGACGCTCAGCTCACAGTCGACGGCAACGAGCTCCCCCGGCTTCTGCGCGCGTCGGCGCCCAGGCCCCACGCAGACCTCGCCGGCCATCACCGAGGCCGCCGCGCGAGTACGCGAAGCAAAGAGACCGCGCTCGGCCAGAAGGGTGTCAAGACGCTGCTTGCGCATCGGATCGCCGCCGGACACGGTACCCGCTTTGCGACGGGCGGCCAGCGATCTTAAAAAGAAACGGCCCGCTGGGGAGGCGGGCCGTTTCGAGGGAGGAGGGATGCTGCTGTACTTCGGGTCGAGAGACATAGTGAGCTATCTCAGCCGGTTTGTGTGTGAGACCGCGCACATATGGGTCATCTCTGTATAAGCCGGGAGGCGCGATGTCGTCCCAAACTACGGATCTTTGGGGCGCACAGTCCTGTGTTGGACAACCGACAAATGGGGCTCGTCGCGGCGTTCGGGCTTGATAGCAAGGCCGAATAGCGTTCGAACGTAACGGAGACGGTTTGTCGGTGTTATGCGCTGGGTTTCCGCCAGTTTTGGGCGGTTTTCGAGCGAAAAGCTGCGTTCTGTCTGCCGCGCGCGCGTTCCGTCCGGGGTAGGGCTAGAATGCTGCATAACGACGCACGAAGTTGCACAATGTCGCACCGTGCAGCACATCAACGCAGGATTGAGCACGACATAGCAGTACTAAGCAGCATCGAGCACACGGAAGCCGCCAAACGCGGCAAGCGTGAGGGCCTTTCTAGGGAAGAGAACTGGCTTGCTCGATCGGACCCCGAGATGACGACGATCTTCCGCCACAGAAAGGGAGCCACCCCGACCCTGCTTGCTAGGCGTATGGGAATGGGCCGAGGCGGCTCCGGTCTGACCGAGTGGCGAAGGAAGGATGCCAGCGACCCCGGACGCCAGTCCGAGGCCGCTGAGCATGTGTTACGCCGCGTTGACTGCTTCCCCAGGTTCGTCCACGAGGATGAACCAAAGCTCGGAGTCGTCTGTGGCCTCAACAAGCGGGAGTCGTATTCCCCGCTTGACCGAGACCGCGCGGCCTGCTTGCTCGCCGTAATCCGCGACGAGCCTGTATGTCCCATCCCACGGAGCAACTTCTCCAGGGGCGAGTCGATAAATCACCATCGGAATGGCCTCCGATTGGTTCGCTGCTGATTGGTTCCCGAGTCGTCGTGTTTTCGCCACGGCGGCTCGGGGCCATCGGTTGTGATGGCTGCGAGGTATTGAACTTCAGCGGTCGGACGGCACGACGCTAGTCTCAGTGCATGGCCCACGAGAAGCCCGAGCCGCCTACCCAGTTGATCCCCGCGAAGGACGGCGACCTTGAGGTCCCGATCCCTTCGCGCGAGGATTTCCTTAGCGTGGTGGAGAAGGTCTCTCGCCCAGGGCTTCGTAAACGGCCTGACGAGACAGACGAGTCTCCTGAGCGATCCGGGTCGGACTGAGCCCCGCTGCGTGGGCCTCTTGGACGCGCTTTCGTAGCTCGGCTGCGGCGGCGTGGCGCTCTTGGTCGGCGACCTCGCGGCGCTCGGCCGCTCGGCGCAGGCGTTCGAGGATTGTCTTTTCACTCATCACTTCGCCTTCGGCTGCTCAACGGCTCGCGCGACCAGCTCGGCGAACATCGACGGTTCCCGCTGGTAGCGCAGGTTGTAGCGCCAGGTGAACTCGTTGAGATAGCCCTGTAGCCAGCGGTGGGACACCTTGCGGTAGGTGCCCTTGATCGACGGCTTCAGGTGCCCGAAGAACCCCTCGATGGTGTTCGTGTAGGTGTCCCCGACGACGTACATGCCAGCCGAGTGGTTGATTCGACTATGCGAGATGAAGTGCTTGTCGAGGCCGTTGTAGGCGGGCCACTCGTCGGTGACGATGATCGACTCGGGCTCGACCCACTCGATCAGCGTTTCCTTGAGCTTCGGCCCGCGACGGGACGGCAGGACGGTCGCCTTGACTCTGCCGCCGCGCTGCACGGCCGCGAAGACGGTTGCTCTACTACGTTCGCGTAGTTTCGCGGCCTCCGAGCGCTTATGAGGCGGCAACACCAGTCGCTCCCCCTGTGGTCTGCGTGCCTTGCCGTCAACGGACGTCTCGTCTGCCTCCACGTCGCCCCTCAACGTCTCGCCATCGTCGGCCATCAGCTCGTTGCGGATCTTGTTCAGCATCCGCCACGCAGTCCGGTAGGACACGCCCAGCGAGCGCTCTAGCTGCTTGGCGGAGACGCCGCAACGAGTGCTTGTGACCAGGTACATCGCATAGAACCACAGGTGCAACGAGGTCGAGGACTTCGCGAAGATCGTCCCAGCGGTCGGGTGGACGTGGTGCCCGCAGCCGGTGCAGGTCCACGACTGGCGACCCTGCGCTGTCTTGTACTTGCGAAAGACGCGCTCTTGCTTGCATTTCGGGCAGGTCGCGTGTTCGCCGTCCGGTGCGTAGCACGAGCGCCATAGGTGCTCCAGGCAGGCGTCATCGTCGGGGAACTCGCGCATGAACTCCATCAGCGAGTACGTGGACTCGGAGGAGTTGGCCCGACGTGGCGCGTGGCGGTCTACCGGAGGCATAGTGTAAGGCTACCTTACGCTGCCATCGTTGTCAAGCAGCCTTACACAAAGGCTCGCACCTAGACTGAGGAGTCGGATCATGGAGACAGACCCGCAATCTGGCGCAACATCGCAGAACCTTGCGCATGTCCTCGACATCGCACGTGGGACACTGGACAGCGAGTTTCAGCGCGCGAATCGCCTTGACGAAAAGGCACGCGGGCAAGCCACACTCGCCGGCTCTTGGTTCGCAGTGACGCAAGCTGTTGCTGCAATCGCAATCAGCACCAACGCAGCAAAAGGTTGGATAATCGGACTGGTCGTCGGCCTCGCCATTCAGGCGATAGCGCTCGTCGTGAACCTTGCGTATGCGGCGGATGTCTGGAGGCTGCGAGAGCGGGAAGAAGTAGGCCGCGAGACACTAGAAGCGCTCAAGAAGCGTGTAGCGGAGCCGGTGGGGGCATTCGCCGGCGACATGATCGACTTCTATACCCGCATCCTCGACGAAGCCCAGCTAGCGAACGAGAGTCGCGGCAAATCGTTCGAGAAAGCGTCGCGCTGGTGGTGGCCCGTACTGGTGATTGGGCTCGCAGAGATCGCAGCAGCGCTGCTCTCTCGCCTTGCCTAACGGTCCGTTTTCCTGCTCGGCGCCTCTTTGATGACTTTTCCTGGCAATGGTTCAGGCGCGCCGCGTTTCCGGAAGGGCTCGCGCGGTTCTGGTCGAGGGCTTGGCGGTGGTGAAGGCCGGGGCGATGGGCGAGGCGCAGGTTTCGGACGCGGGACACGCCGCTCAGCCACTAGGTGATCGCCCATTTTCGGGATCGTACTGACTTCTGCGACTTTGCGCGTGGAGCGCCACGCATGCCGGGCGTGACGCTCCAGCGAGGTCAGCCCTCGCCGTCGGTGGGAAGCCGCCCGAAGTGCTGCTCGAACTCCTCGGGGGTCAACCGGCGCTCCCCGATGCGATCGAGGTCGTCCAGTAGCGCACTGGGTTTCACGCCGAGACCACGAGCGATACGCAGGATGCTTTTGAGCCGAGGTTCACGGCTGCCGTGCTCAAACCGTCCGATCGTGGTCACGTGGATACCCGTCCGCTGGGCGAGTTCGTCTTGGGAGACGCCCAGCTCGCCGCGCAGACCCCGCAGCCGCCATCCGAACGCAACGTTCTCGTTCATAGTCATCCCGGCCCCCTAAATGCAGATCATGTCCAGCGCGTCAATGCGCCGGACAGCCGGGGACGCCTGCACCTGCTCACCGTTGACGCTCACGACACCAACGGCCTCCAGGGAGATGAGAGAGCCGCTGATCGCATCGGGGTCTACGTCGTACAGCTCGCGCTCCAGCTCGGTGCGCGTCCACCGCTCGGAGCGCTCGTCACGCAGCAGCTCTAAGAGGACGATTCGTTCGGTGCCGGGGTCGCCAGGGGCGACCTGATTGGATTCGGGGTGCATCGGAAGCCAGCCTTTCGGTGCCGCGCCCCCCGGCTGTCCAACCAGCGCGGGGGGCAACTCGTTCATGGGACCGAGCACCGTAGACCCAGCTCAGGACACCAAACCCCCAAAAACCGCGCTTATACAGAGATGACCCATATGTGAGACCGCGCACACACACCCAAATACGGCTCCAGGTATGGAGATTGCCGGCCCCATCCCGACCCCGAAGGGGTCCCTCCAAAATATTTCTGCCCCTACGCCCCGACGGTCGCCGAGTCGCGGTCGAGGATCGCCGCCGCGACGCGCTCGGCGATGCGCTTACCGGTGTAACCGACCTCCTCGTGCAGTAACGCCGGCTTGCCGTGCGTCACGTAGCGGTCCGGCAGGCCCACGCGCATGATCCGCGGGGGCGTCACGCCGGCCTCGCTGAGGGTCTCCCACACCGCCGAGCCGAACCCGCCCGCCAGCACGCCCTCCTCGACGGTCACCAGCAGATCGTGCTCGGCCGCGAGCTGCGCCATCAGGCCCGCGTCGATCGGCTTCGCGAAGCGCGCGTCCGCGACCGTCACCGCGAGCTCGTGCTCGGCCAGCAGGTCAGCCGCTTCCAGGGCCTTGCCCACACCGGTGCCGTAGCCGATCAGCGCCACCCGGCGGCCCCGCGCCGAGGATCCTCCGCCGGCGCCGCCCTCGCGCAAGATCTCTCCCGTCCCGATCGCCAGCGCCCGTGGCTCGCTCGGCAGCGCCACCCCCAAGCCCTCGCCGCGCGGGTAGCGAAGCGCGATCGGCCCGTCGTGGGTCAGCGCCGTGCGCAGCATGTGCACCAGCATCGCCTCGTCGCGCGGCGCCATCAGGACCATGTTCGGCAGGCACCGCATGTACGCGATGTCGAACGCCCCGTGGTGCGTCGGGCCGTCGTCGCCGACGAGCCCCGCGCGGTCCATCGCGAACACCACGTTCAGTCGCTGCAGGCACACGTCGTGCACGATCTGGTCGTACGCCCGCTGCAGGAACGTCGAGTAGATCGCCGCCACCGGCTTCACGCCCTCCAGCGCCAGGCCCGACGCGAACAGGATCGCCTGCTGCTCGGCGATGCCCACGTCGAAGTAGCGCTCCGGCAGCGCCTTCTGCAGGATGTTCAGCCCCGTGCCCGAGTTCATCGCCGCCGTGATCCCGACTACTCGGGGGTCGCGTTCGCACTCCCTGACGAGCGCCTCCCCGAACACCTGCGTGTACTGCGGTGGCGCCGGCCGCGCCGCCGCGCCGGCCGCGCTTGCCGCCGCCTTCGGAGCCGGACCAGCGGGCGAGGGGCGGGTGGGGACCCCATCGATAATCGACTTCGGCTTCGCCGCGTGCCACTTCTCCATCCCCTCCAGGCCGCCGTCCTCGGCCGGCGCGAAGCCCTTGCCCTTGACCGTCGCGATGTGCACCACCACCGGACGCTCCGCCGCCAGCGCCTCGCGCAACGCCTTGCGCAGCGCGCGCACATCGTGGCCGTCGATCACGCCCATGTACGCCCAGTCGAGCTCCTCCCACCACAGGCCCGGCGCCCAGAACGCCTTGATCGACTCCTTCAGCTGCGGTCCCAGGCGCTCGAACGCCGCCCCGATCCCGCCCGGCAGGCGCGCCAGGCCGCCCTCGACGCCCTCGCGCACGTGCCACAGCTTCGGGTTCAAGCGCACGCGGTTGAAGTACCGCGACAGCGCCCCCACGTTCGGCGCGATCGACATCCCGTTGTCGTTGAGCACCACCACGATCGGCGTCCCCAAACCGCCCGCCTGGCCGATCGCCTCGAACGCCACGCCGCCCGTCATCGCGCCGTCCCCGATCACCGCCACGACCTTGCCTTCGCGCGGGTCCCCCCCGTCGGGCTTGGCCTGCTGCGCCGCCGCGCCTCCCTCCTGCGCCGAGGGCCAGCCCGCGGCGCCGCGGATGTGGCGCATCCCCTCCTTGATCCCCACCGCGTAGCCAACCGACGTCGACGCGTGTCCCGCGCCCATGATGTCGTGCACCGACTCCTCACGCGAGCAGAACGGCGCCACGCCGCCGTACTGGCGGATCGTGTGCAGCTGGTCGCGGCGGCCCGTCAGGATCTTGTGTGGATACGCCTGGTGGCCCACGTCCCACAGGATCTTGTCGCGCGGAGAATCCATCAGCGAGTGCAGCGCCACCGCCAGCTCGCACGTCCCCAGGTTCGCGCCGAAGTGCCCCCCGATCTCGCCCACCGTCTCGATGATGTGCTCGCGCACCTCCTGCGCCACGCGCTGAAGGTCCTCCTCGGAGAGGTCCCACAGGTCCTTCGGACCGTCTATGCGCTCGATCAGGCTCATGAAGTGCGTGTGTAGATGAAGTCCGCGATCCGCTCCAGCTCGCCCGTGTCGTGCGGCGCGCCCGCACCCGCATCCGCCGCCTCGTGCAGAGCCGCCAGCGCCAGCCGGTAGGACTCGCCGGCGAGGCTCTTCGCTTGGTCGATTCCGAACTCGCTCACGTATGTGCGCTTGCCGTGTCGCTCGTCGCTACCCCGCGGCTTGCCCAGCGCGTCTTCGGTGCCAGTCACGTCGAGGATGTCGTCGACGATTTGGAACAACACGCCAAGCTCCGCCGCGAAGCGGCTGAACGCCATTGTCGCAGGTTCGTCCGCCCCACCCAGCGCCAACACACAGCGCACCGACGCAGCGATCAGACGGCCCGTCTTGAGCTCGTGCAGGCGCCGCAAGCCCGCCGCGTCGCGCGGCGCGCTTGCCCGCATATCCGCGTACTGGCCCCCCACCATCCCCCCCGGCCCCGTCGCCGCCGCGAGCTCCGCAGCCGCTGCCAGCACGCGCTCCGGCGGCGAGCGCTGGTACGCCAGCAAATGGCGAAACGCCTCCGCATAGAGCCCGTCACCGGCCAGGATCGCGACGTCTTCACCGAATGCCACGTGGCACGTCGGCTGGCCCCGCCGCAGCGAGTCGTCGTCCATCGCCGGCAGATCGTCGTGGATCAACGAGTACGTGTGGATCAACTCGATCGCCCCCGCCAGCGGCAGCACATCGCTTGGCTTCAGGCCCACCGCGCCCGCCGTCGCCAGCGCCAGCACCGGGCGGATCCGCTTGCCCCCCGCCAGCAGCGAGTAGCGCATCGCCTCGTCCAGGCCCGCCGTCAACTCCTCCTCGGAGAACCGCATCCGCTCCAGGTAGCGCTCGACCTCGACCCGCAGATGCTCGGGGTAGACCGCACTGCCCACCGCCGACGCGCCCACTACAGCAGCGTGCCCTGCCCGCGCGCGGGCTCGTGCATGCGGCGCTCCAACTCCGTCCCCGCGCGGTTTGCCAGCACCGCGCACTCCTCCACCAGCGTCGCCGCCGCGTCCGTCGAGAGGTCCCCCGAGCGCAGCTGCTCCGCCGCCACTTCCAGGCGCCCGATCAGCGTGTCCAGGACATCCACCGCCGGAACGCTCGTCGCGCCGCTCCCTGTCATTTGCTCAGAGTCGCTCATGAGATCGAGGAATTCTCGCGCACCTCGCGCAAAACTGCCGCCAGCACCCCGTTGACGAACGCCGGCGCCTGCGCTCCGCAGAATACCTTCGCGCTCTCCACCGCCTCCTCGATCGCTCCCTCCGGTGGGATCTCGCGGTCCGCCGGGGCCGCGTCGGGATGCAGGATCTCGATCAGCGCCACCCGCAAGATGCTGCGCTCCAGCGGCTGGATCCGCTTCACCGACCAGCCGTGCGCGTGGCGGTCGATTACCGCGTCGAGCTCCTCCGCGCGGTCCGCCGCCGCGTGCGCCAGCGCACGCGCGAACAGCGACGCCGAGCGGCCCAGCGTCTCGCCGAGCTCGCGGCCCGTCAGATCGTGCTGGTAGAGCGCGAACACCGCCACCCTGCGCTGATCGGAGCGGCGCAACTCGCTAACGGCCCCCGCCGCGCGCGCGTGTGTGCGCGCGTGTACGCGCGCGGCGGGGCGCATCGAAGCGACACCGCCCCGCCGTGCCGTCGACCGCGCTACGCACGCGACACATATTCGCCTGAGCGCGTGTCCACGCGGACCCGCTCACCAACGCTCACGAACAGCGGCACCTGGATGCTCGCGCCCGTCTCGAGCGTCGCCGGCTTCGTGCCCCCGCCCGATGCCGTATCGCCGCGCAAACCCGGTTCGGTCTCGGTCACCTCGAGGTCCACAGAGCTCGGGAGCTGCACGTCGGAGGGCTCCTCGTCGATGAACAGCACGTCAACCTCGGTGGAGGGCTTGATCCAGCGTAGTGGCTCCGCCACGCTGCCCTCCGGCACCGCGAGCTGCTCGAAGGACTCCGTGTCCATGAAGTGCGCGTCCGTCCCGTCCGCGTAGAGGAACTGCATCTTGCGCGCCTCCGTCCGCACCGCGCGAAACTTCTCGCCCGCCCGGAACGTCCGGTCGATGACCGCGCCGTCGGAGGCGCGACGCAGTTTTGTGCGCACGAACGCCCCGCCCTTGCCAGGCTTGACGTGCTGGAACTCCACGATCTTGAAGATCGTGCCATCCACGTCGATGTGGTTGCCGTTTTTGAACTGGTTGGTCGTGACAGTGCTCATGAGCCTCTTCTGGAGCCGCTTTCAATGTGGTTCACCGCCGCGCGGGTAGAGGCCCTAGCGGCTCGACCACAATAGCCGCATATATCCGATCCCCGCTGGAGTGCTGCGGCTGCGGGCCTCCTATGTCAGAAGGAGCAAGGCGCATGAGCGACGATCAGCAGGCAGCGGAGTGGAACGTGGCTGACTGGCATGGCAAGACGCTTGTGGATGCCGAGGGCGAGAAGATCGGCAAGCTGCAGGATGTCTACGTCGACGTTGAGACCGATGTGCCGCAGTTCGCGACGGTCAAGGAAGGGTTCATCGGGCGGCACCTGACGTTCGTGCCGCTCGGCGGGATCAAGATCGGACCCGATGAACTCCAGGTCGCCGTCTACAAGAGCCAGGTCGAGGCGGCGCCCAACATCGAGATGCAGGGCGATGAGCTCTCACAGGCCGACGAGTCGGCGCTGTATCACCACTACGAGCTCAACTACACGCCCCCGGACACCGAGAGCGGGCGCCGGCTCGCTCGTCGCTAGCCGCGGGTACTGCGCGAGAGCTCGTTTTAGCGGCCCCGTCAGCTGCCTTGCACTGCAGATAGGCGGCCTCAAGGGCGCGCTGCGCGTGGCCGATGCGCTGGTATGAGCCGGCGAGCGCTTCGCGAGAACGCCCCGTGCGCGCTCGCGGCGACCGGAGCAACCGCCGCCATGGCATGGCTCGGCCTCTACGGGTTCGCGTGGACCGACTACGAAGTCGAGGCACGCGCGCCGCTGCACGCGCTCGTGCACGGCCACGTCACCGAGTTCCTGCGCCTCGCCCCGGTGTACGGGGGATCGCTCGTGCTGCGCGCCCCCTTCGTGCTGCTGGCCAATCTCTGGGGAGGTGGTGACCTTGCGGTCTATCGCCTCCTCGCCCTGCCGTGTCTGCTGGCGGCTGTCGCGCTGGGTGTGTGGCTGGCCGGCGAGATGCGCCGCAGGGGCCGCCCGCCGCTGGCGCGCGGCCTGGCGCTGGCGTTGTGCGTTGCCAACCCGCTCACGCTGGCGGCCCTTGAAGTCGGCCACCCCGAGGAGCTACTGGGGGGCGCGCTGTGCGTCGCCGCCGTGCTGCTCGCCGCGCGCGGGCAAACGCTGTGGGCGGGCGTCCTGCTGGGCACGGCGATCGCGAACAAGGAGTGGGCGCTGCTCGCGCTCGCGCCGGTGCTGCTCGTACTCCCCTCGCGCCGCGCGCTGTGCCTGCTGAGCGCCGCGGCCGTCGCCGGCGCCGTCCTCGCACCGCTGGCGCTGGTGCACACTGGGAACTTCATTGCGGAGACGCGCGCGACGGCATCGACATCGAGCTCGATCTTTCAGCCGTGGCAGGTGTGGTGGTTCCTCGGCCACCACGGCGCCGTCGTACACGGGACATTCGGGCGGATCAAACCCGGATACCGCACAGCCCCGGGATGGATCGGCGGCCTGAGCCACCCGCTCGTCCTGGCCTTCGCGCTTCCGCTCACGGGTGCGCTGTGGTGGCGGAGAACGCGTCAGGCCGCACGCGCCGAGGACGTTCAGGAAGAGAGCTTCGCGATGCGCGAGCGCCAAGCCCTCCTGCTGCTCGCGCTGCTGCTGCTTGCGCGCTGCATGCTGGACACCTGGGACACCGTCTACTACGCGATCCCGTTCCTGCTCGCTTTGACCGCCTGGGAGGCGCTGGGCCCGCGCGGACTGCCTGTGCTCGCACTCGCCGCAACGGCGCTGGCGTGGATCGACTTCGAATGGCTGCGCGTGCACGCCAGCGCTGACGCGCAGGCCGGGCTGTTCCTGGCGTGGGCGCCACCGCTGGCCGTGGGACTCGCGCTCGCGTTGTACAGGCCCGGCACATTCGGCGCCAGGGGCACGCCGGGGCGCCTCCGCGCTGTGCTCACAAGGGAGCTCACCCGACGACGGTCAGCTCCTTGGAGAGCTCCCCGCCCAGCACCTCGTGCCCGTCCTCGGTGACGACCGCGAGATCCTCGATGCGCACCCCGATGCGCCCGGGGATGTAGACGCCGGGCTCGACCGTGACGACGTGGCCGGCGCGCAACGGCTGCTCTGACGCGGTGCGCGAAAGCCGCGGGGCCTCGTGGACCTCCAGGCCGACGCCGTGGCCGAGGCCATGACCGAAGTGCTCGCCGTGGCCGGCGCGCTCGATGATCTCGCGCGCCACGGCGTCGACCTCACGTCCGCTCGGGCCGGGGCGCACGGCAGCGAGGCCGGCGAGCTGGGCGCGCAGAACGAGCTCGTAGACCTCGCGATCCTCGGCGCTCGCCCCCTCGCCGGTGGCGTATGTGCGGGTGCAATCGGAGCAGTAGCCGTCGAGCTCCGCTCCCCAGTCGATCGTGACGAGCGTGTCGCGGGGGATCTCGACGTCGCGAGCCTCGGCGTGCGGCAACGCGGAGTGCTCGCCGGCGGCGACGATCGAGGGGAAGCTCGGGGCGCTCGCGCCGAGGCGGCGCATGCGTAGCTCAAGGTCGATCGCGACCTCGCGCTCGGTGCGCCCCGCCAGACCGCCTTCGAGGACGCCCCGCAATGCCTCCTCGGCGAGCCCCGCGGCAACAGCGATGCGCTGTAGCTCCTTCGCGTCCTTCAGTTCGCGCAACCCCTCCACGATCCCCGCGCTGGGAACGAGCTCGTATGCGGCGCCCAGCAGCTCGTGCAGGCGCGTGTGCTGTTTGACGGTGAGCGCCGCGTCGTCGAAACCGAGGCGAACTCCACCGACCCGATCGGCGGCCTCGCGCTCGGCGAGCTCGCGCGCCGCGGCCTCGATCAGCTCGACCTGCACGATGCGACGCTCATAGACATCCGGAATCTGCTCGACGGACTGCGTCGCATAGCGGAAGTCGGTGAAGAACAGGTGCAGTGCGCTTGCGCCCACGGCGTCGCCGCCGAGCAGGGCGAGCCCGTTGGACCCCGTGAAGCCCGTGATGTAGCGCAGGTTGACGGGCTCGCTGACGAGCAGCATGCCGAGGTCGCGCTCGCGCAGCAACTCCGCCAGGCGCGTCGTGCGCAGCGTCTCGCCGCGCGGCGAGTCGACGCTCATGCGCCGCCCGCGGCGTCGAGCGCCGCGCGCAGGTGCGTCAGCGCAATGCGGTAGCCCTCCGGGCCCTGCCCGCTGACACTCGCGACGCAGAGGTCCTCGATCACCGACACCCGCCGCCATGGCTCACGGGCCTTGACGTCGGAGAGATGCACCTCGACCGCCGGCTTCGCCGCGATCTCGAGCGCGTCGCGAATCGCCCACGCGTAGTGCGTCCACGCGCCTGGGTTCAAGATGATGCCCTCGGCTTCCTCGCGTATCAGGTGCAGGCGCTCGATCAGCTCGCCTTCGTGGTTGGTCTGGAAGAACACGACGCGCAGACCGAGCTCGGTGGCGAACTGCTCGATGCGCGACTCCAGCGCGCGTAGCGTCAGCGTCCCGTAGAGCGCCGGGTCGCGCTGGCCGAGCATGTCGAGGTTCACGCCGTGCAGGACCTCGATGCGGTAGGACGCGTCGGGCATCGCCTCAGCAGCCTAGCCGCCGTCGGCGAGCTCCGCGACCGCGGCGTGCAGATCCTGCTGGCGCACCTCGCAGCCGACACGCGCCGCGCCGGGAGCATCGAGCAGCACAAACGGGACGGTTCCGTGCAGGCGCTTCTTGTCGTGCGCGGCAGCAGCCAGGATCTCCTCGACCCCGGGGCCCTCGGGGGTCGGATCGAGCGCCACAGGGAGCCTGCGCGCAAGCAGCAGCTCACGCACCTCGGCGCGCAGCTCCTGTCGGCCCGAGAGCCGCAGCGCCGCGAGCAGCCCGAGACCGACTGCTTCGCCGTGGCGGTAGCGGCCGTAGCCGGTCGCGGTCTCGATCGCGTGGCCGATGGTGTGGCCGAGGTTGAGCACCTGGCGGCGACCGCCGTCGCGCTCGTCCTCGGCGACGACCGCGAGCTTCAGGCGCGCGCACGCAAGGATCATCGGCTCGTCCACGGGCTGATCGGCGGCGACGCGCCCCCACAGCTCCCCGCCGGCGATCAGCGCGGTCTTGAGCACCTCGACCCAGCCCGCGTTCAACTCGGCCTCGGACAGCGTGCGCAGCGCGTCGGGGTCCACTATCACCGCGGACGGCTGGTGGTAGGCGCCGACATAGTTCTTGGCCTCCGGCAGGTCCACACCGGTCTTGCCGCCGTACGCCGAGTCGACCTGTGCGACGAGCGTCGTCGGCGCCTGCACGACCGGCACCCCGCGCTGGTAGGTCGCAGCGCAGAAGCCCGCGAGATCGCCCACAACGCCCCCGCCGAGCGCGACGAGATGGTCGGCGCGAGTCACATGGGCGCCCGCGAGCTCGTGCCAAACGCGCTCCGCGCTCGCGAGCGTCTTGTGCGCCTCGCCCGCAGGGATCGCGATCGGAGCGTGCGGCGATCGCAGCGGCGGCGTGTAGAAGCCGGCGACGGTCTCGTCGGTCACGCAGAACGCGCGCGAGTCGGGCGTGCGGGCGCCAAGCCGCCAGACCGCCTCCGGCGCGCCTGCACCGAGCAGGCCACGTCCGACGAGCACCGGGTACTGGCCCGAGGCCGCCGCGGCCCACAGCAGGCGACTCCCGCCGCGCACCAGAGTCCCACCGCCCGCCATCTCCGATTCCCTCGTCGCGGCAAGCGCAAGCAGGGCGGGGAGGGCGTGCACCGCGACACCGGGGACGTCCGCCGGCAGGATCGCATCGGCGAGCGCCTCGTAGAGCGCGTGGCGCTCGGCGTGCAGCGCGGCAAACGCCGCGTGGTCGCGCGCGAGCGGCCGCTCGCTCTCGCCACGAGGATCTTCTCCCTCAGCGCCCCGCCGCGCGCGCCCACGCGTACGCGCGCGCGCGGCGGGGTCCTCAATTGAACCCACGAGATCCCCGGCGCCGGCACCGCGGCCCCCGCGGACGCGCTCCCATGCGAGGGCGGGCTCGATGTCGAGCAGCACGGCGATGTGAGCCTCCAGTGCCGCGCGGACTCGCGCGGAGAGAACTGCGCCTCCCCCCAACGCGATCACGGTTGGCCCATCCGTGTCCCCAGACCGCTGCAACAGTTCGCAGACAAGCGACTCCTCCCGCTCGCGAAAGCGAGCCTCCCCCCCCACCTCGAACTCGCGTGCGATCGAGTGGCCCATCTGCTCTTCGAGCAGCGCGTCGCAGTCGAGCGACGACACCCCCAGCTCGGCGGCGACTTCGGCGGCGGCGGTCGACTTGCCGGCGCCCATGAAGCCGATGAAGACCAGCGCGCGGCTCAGCGGCGCCACCGGATGCGCTCCTCGTAGGCGCGCACGGCCTCGCGGACGTCGTCGATGTGGTCGCCACCGAACTTTTGGCGATAGGCGTCGGCGAGGATCAGCGCGACCATCGCCTCGCCGACCACGCCCGCAGCGGGCACGGTGCAGGAGTCGGTGCGCTCACGCAGCGCTTCGGCGGGCGCGTGCGTCGCGATGTCCACCGAGCGCAGCGGCTTGGTCAACGTGGGTAGCGGCTTCATCGCGCCGCGCACGATCAACGGCTCGCCCGTCGTCATGCCCCCCTCCAAACCCCCGGAGCGATTGGTTTCGCGGAAGTAGCCGTGCTCCTCGGAGTAGAAGATCTCATCGTGCGCCTGTGAGCCCGGCACGCCGGCGACGCCAAAGCCGTCGCCGATCGCGACGCCCTTCATCGCCTGGATCGAGAGAATCGCCATCGCCAGGCGCCCGTCCAGGCGCTCCTCCCAGGAGACGTGCGAGCCAAGACCCGGTGTGAGGCCGAACGCCTGGACCTCAAAGACGCCGCCGAGCGACTCGTTGGCCTTGCGCAGAGCGTTGATCTCGGCGACCATCGCGCGCGAGGAGTCGGCGTCCAGGCAGCGCACCGGCGACTCGTCGACCGCGTCGAAGTCCTCCGCGGTGAGCGGTGCGACCGAGGCCGGCGCGTGCACGGAGGCGATCTGGACGACGTGCGAGCGAACCTCGACTCCGAGCGCGCGCAGAAACGCCTTCGCCAGCGCCCCGCCGGCGACGCGCGCGGCGGTCTCGCGCGCGGAGGCGCGCTCGAGGATGTTTCGGACATCGCTCTGCTTGTACTTCCAGGTCCCCACGAGGTCCGCGTGACCGGGCCGTGGGAGATGCACCTCGGGCACCTTCTCCTCGACCGGCCACGGGTTCATGCGCTCCTCCCAGTTGGCGTAGTCGCGGTTTGCGACCTGCAGCGCGACCGGGCCTCCGAGCGTGCGCCCGTGGCGCACCCCAGCTGTGACCTCGGCGGCGTCGCGCTCGATCTTCATGCGCCCGCCCCGGCCGTGGCCGAGCTGGCGGCGCGCGAGGTCGGTGTCGATGTCCTCCGGGCGCAGCTCCAATCCCGCCGGCAGGCCCTCGACGATCGCGGTCAGGCCGGGCCCGTGGGACTCGCCGGCGGTTGTCAGGCGCAGCAGCACGTCATGGAATGTATTGATCGGGCCGGCTTGGGGCCGGCCCCGGGTGGGTTCGGCTTGCCGATCCAGCCGCGCGCTCGCAAGCACGCGCGCGCACCTTAGCGGTGACGGTGACGGTGGGCGGCGTACACGAGCACGCCGCGCGCCGAGGAGAAGCGTAGATGCCGTATGTACGGAGGAGCCAGGCGGCGCATCAGCGCCTTGCCGGCGCGATCCAGACGGTTCACGCGGGCCGCCGTCGCGGCGTTCGCTTTGCGCGGATTGATGCTCACTACCTTCAGCTCGTACACCACGCTCTGGCCGTCTTCTTCGAGATAGCCAAATTCCTCGCTCTGACCTGTCCCAAGCGCGAGCGCTTCGCACTGCGTCGGTCGCGGCACACAGGTGCCTTCGCCATTGAGGATCGCTTCGCCCGCGAGTGTGAACAAGGCATCTTTGCCGGACGCGTTCACACCGGCGTAGACCACCCGGGGATGGCTCGCCGACGGCAAAGGCTCCAGCCGCTTGAGGCCCGCGTAGGGGGTGAGCTGGGAGACCTGACCGGGGGTCGTCGGCGCGACGCCGTAGAGGACGTCTACGACGTACACCGTCTTTGGCTTCTTCGGCTTCGTCGGCGCCGGCTGCGCGGGCGGTTCGGAGGGTGTCGTTTCGCCGCTACCGCCGCTCGAGCTCCCCGACTGCGACGACGTCGAGGACCCACCGGCGGATGTCGTCGATTCGCTGCCGCCGGTAGAGGTCGATCCGGTGGAGTCACCCGCGGGCTTCGTCTCAGAGGCCAGCGGGGTGAACGGGTTGTGGGCGCCGCTGTGATGCTGGTAGCGCGCGCCTTCGGTCGTCTCCGCGACCGCCGCGTGCGGGTCGGCGGGGGCCTGGCTGACCGGCAGCGATGGCCCGGTGGGGCTCACCGGCGTCGGCGTCACGCTCGCGGTGGGACCCGCGTTTGAGCTCGATCCGCCACCGCCGAGGACCGCATAGGCGAGCGCCGCGATCAGGCCGACGCCGAGCAGCGCAAGCAGCGGCAGCATGCGGCGATCCAACAGATCCGACTTCAACGAGCTCAGTAGATCGCTCACGGTGCCCCCTGGATGACGGCTGGACTGGTCGGTGAACTCGGTGCGGCGCTCGTCGCGGCGCTCGCACTCGCACCGGCCGGCCCGGCGGGGGTCGCGCCGGCCGTCAGGCCCTCGCTGGCAGGCAGCACGTAGGCGGTCGCCGTGATCGTCGCGGTCAATTCCGCGGACTTCGCCTGCCCCGCCGTGTGGCCCCCACCTTCGAGTGTGATGTCGACGCCCTGGATCGTCACCAGCCGGCCATTTACGCGAACGCCACCGGCGTCGACCGAGGCTTTGTGGCCGCCGGCCGATCCACCCGATGCGGTTTGCGCAAAGCCGTCGATCTTGCCGAGCAGGCGGGCGAGCTTAAAGAAACTGCCCTTGAAGACAAACGTGAACGGCATCTGTGTGAACGCCGCCGGCGTCGCCGAAGCCGCCGGCGCCGCGCTGGAGCTCAGGGGGCCTGACGATGAGCTCGACGATGACGAGCTCGACGAGCCGCCGCTCGAGAACGAGTTGAAGTCGACGTCGCCCTGGTGCGAGGCTTGATCGAGTTCGTATACCAGTGAGGGCACTTCCTGCAGCGGCGGCACCGCTTTGCCGAGGTTCACGACTGACGTGTAGGCGCTCTCGTAGCTGGTCTCGGCGGTACGCGCACTGGCGGCCTGCGCCTGCGCCCCCTGGAGCTGCGCGCGAGCGCTGGCGACCTGTGCTTCCTGCTGAGCCGCCTGCTTGCGCTCGGGCGAGACGACCAGCAGCCAGCCGCCTGCGATCACCGCAAGCAGGATCAGTCCCATGACAACCATGCGATCGCGGCCGGTCATCGCGCAACTCCTCCCGCGGGTGTGTAAGCAGCGCTTGCAGTCGCCGAGCCCGCCGTCGAGTCGGGCGCTGAGGACGCGGAGGACGCCGCAGCGGCGCTCACCGCGCTTGGCGTGGGCAGCGGGTTGAACGAAACCTGAACGCTGAACACCGGGTCCGTACTCGGACAGGAGCCTCCGCTGGAGCCACCGGCGCCCCCGCTGCCGGACGTGGTCGAGCTTTGCAAGGTGACCGCGCTCACCCCGCTAATTAGACGCAGGCGCACGAGCGTCTGCGCGACCACCGACTGGCTGGCAGCGCAACCGCTGAGCGTGATCGTCGGCATTGCGCCGGGAGGCGTCGAGGACGCCACCGTCCCCGCCGCATCCGGCGCCGACCCGGCAAGCGTTTTGGAGGTGCTCACAGCGGCCCCGACGGCACCCTGAATCGAGGTCAGGGCGACGTTGCTGGGGAGCACACGGCTGAGTTCGCCCATCGAGCTCGACCAGTCGAAGCGCGAGGCGACAAGCTGCGCGACGGCCTGCATGCGCTGTTCGCGCATCGCCATGAAGCTGACATAGGGCGCGAGCGTGGCAGCCTGCGCCTGCACCTGCTGGGCCTGTTGGGTAAGGCTTTCGGCTTCGGCGCGCTGGCTTTCGAGCTTGTGGTGCGAGAGCCCGTAGAGCAGCGACAGCAAGGCCACACCTGCGAGCAGACCGAGCACGAGGAACGCTGCGCCGCCCGAGCGCGAGCCGATCGCCCCGCCACCGCGCTGCTCCTCGGGGATCAGGTTGACGGCTCTCATCGAGGCGCCTCCTCAGCCGCGAGGCCCGCGGCGATCGCGAGGCGATGCTCGGAGACCGCGGCGAACGCGCCCGGCGCTGCCGCCCCGACAGACTGGCGGCGTACCGGGATGCCGAGGTCCGCTTCAAGGGCCTCAGCAAAACCTGCCATCTCCAGGACGGGACCGCTGAGCACGACGGTCGTCACCTCTCCCCCGCCGTCTTGGGAGCGGTGGAAGTCCAGTGAGTTACGCACCTCGCCGACGATCTCGCGGATCCCGTTCTCGAGCACCATCCTGACGTCGGGGTCCGAGGCGACCGCAGGCTGCGGCGTCGTTGCCACCACTGGCTCGGCGGGCGTCGGCGGGACCTCGGGGTCCTGCGCGAGGGAAGGCTGCGGATTCTGCGCGACCGAAGCCTGGGGGTCCTGCGCGAGGGCCCATGTCTCGACGACCTCCGGCAGCGGCGGCTCGGACGCGTCCTCGGCGCCGGCGTCCTCCGCCGAAGCTCCATGGAATTCGACCGCGGGCTCGTCGTCCTGCTCGGACGCCGCAGAAGGCGCGGACGGTACGGGCGGCGGCAGGACAGCCTCCAAGGCAACCGCGGGCTCGGCGAACACCGGGCGCGCGAGGTCGTAGTCGGCCAGCAGTTTGCGGGCCTCGACGAGCGGGATCCCACGGCGCTCGGCGATCTCGGCGGCCATCGCCTCAAGACCACCCCCGACGACGCGGGTGAAGCGGCAGATGCGCCCCTCGGCGATCGCCATATTCGTGAGCCCGCCGATGTTGAGGTAGAGCATGCGCTGGGAGCCCTCGTCCTGCGTGCCGTTGGCAGCGGGCTGGTAGAGCGAGCGGATCAACGCAAATGCGGACAGGTCGATGCCCTCGGGGCGCAGACCGGCGTGGCGCACGGCGCGCAGCAGGCGCTCGACCATCTCGCGCTGCGCGGCGACGACAATCACGCGCTGACGCGGGCCGTTCGGTGTGTCGATGATGCCAAGCGAGTGGAAATCGAGGACGGCCTGAGCGAGCGGCATCGGTACCTGGTCCTCGGCCTGGAAGCGCACCGCGGCGGCGAGCTCCTTGCGGTCGGTAACCGGCGGCAGCTCGAGAGTACGCAGCACAGTTCGCTGGTTGGCGAGTCCGACGCGGACGCGCTTGCTCAGGTTGCCGCCGGCGAAGAGCTCGCGCAACGCGTCGGAGAGCGTGCGCTCGTCGAGCACCTCGCCCTCGCGCAACGCGTCGGGCGGCAGCGGCGCACCGGCGGCGTGCTGCACCGTGACGCCGCCGTTGATGTGCGCCTGAACGGCTGCGATATAGCCTGGCTGTATGTCCAAGCCGACGACATTGCCGCCGCCGCGCCTGGCGGCGCGCGGGAGGCTGATGTTCGGCTTGCGGGCTATTGCTGGCATTGTGGGTTTTCTCATCTCGCGCTCGTCGCTTCGGGACCGGGGCAGCGCGTCTGGCGGCGCGTCGCTGCGGTCCTGAACACGGGGCTCATCGACTGTGCGACGGCGCGCCTGTAGACGTGCAAGACGGCGTTGCCAATTCGTCCAGCGAACACGTCAATGCACGAAGTGGGTCATGTACCAGTGCACGATCGGCGTCCCCGCGAACACCGCCACGATCCCGCCAAGGGCGAGGAACGGGCCGAAGGGCACCACGGTCTTGCCGACTGCCCTCGCGGTACTCGCCCCGGTGCGCCCGGGCGCACCCCTTTCAGCATCGCCGTGGGCGCCTCCGGCGGCGCGCGCGCCGGCACCCGCATCGCCGCGGCCGCGGGCGACCATCGCCGCTCCGCCGAGGATGCCGGCGAGCATCGCGATCAGCAGCGCCGGCGCGACGGCGCCGCCGAGGAAGAGTCCCATGACGCCCGCGAGCTTGACGTCGCCCATCCCCATCCCGCCCGGATAGGCGAGCGCGGCGGCGAGCAGGAACCCTCCGGCGGCGACTCCCGCGATCAGGCGGCCGGGCTCGCCGCCGGGGTCGAGTGCGCCCCCGAGCGCCAGCGCCAGTACCGCTCCGGTGGCGGTGAGCCGGTTGGGGATGATGCGATGCTCAAGATCGATTAGCGCCGCGGGCACGAGCACGAGCACGAGCACGACAGAGAGCGCGATCGCGCTCGCCGTGTCGTGTACGAGCACCGCCCCGGCGCACAGCAGGGCCGTGGCCGCCTCCACGAGCGGGTAGCGCGCGGAGATCGGCGCCGAGCAGCTGCGACAGCGCCCTCGCAGCAGCAGCCACGAGAGGATCGGAATGTTGTCGTAAGGACGCACCGGCGTCCCGCAGGAGGTGCAGCGCGAACGCGGCGCGAGGATCGACTCGCGGCGCGGCAGACGGAACGCGACGACGTTCAGGAACGAACCGAAGACTGCGCCGAACAATCCCGCGAAGGTGACCTCCATGCGGGAGTGATCGGCCGGCATGGCTCGCGGCTTGAGCCACGAGCCACCCCGTCGAGTCCTACGAGGACCAGGTTCCGCTCACGCAGCCGCCGTGTGTTTTTTCGGCTTCCGCGTTGCATTTGCGTTCCAATTCTCCAGTGGACTTGCGCTTGATCGTAAACGTCGCTTTGTTGGGAGCTTCCGCGACGACTTCGTATTCAGTCGCGGTACCCGTTGCGGTGATCAGCTTCGCTTCGCTCGCGTTCGTCGTGTTGATCGATTTTTCGTATTCCTGCAATTCTTTCGGGCTAAGACCGACATAGCTGCCGCCGTGATCGGTGGCATACGTTTCCGCGGTCGTCTCAGCGGTGCTGGCGAGAGTCTTGGCCCCAGCGTCCACAGCCTTGCTCTTCTGGCTAAGGAACGCAGGGATCGCGATCGCGGCGAGAATACCGATGATCAAGATCACAACCAACAATTCGATGAGGGTAAAACCACCCTCGTCCTGGGCGCGCTGGCGCAGTCGATACAGCATTGAATCCTCCTGGATCCGGTATTGGGCGCCAGCCCTCGGCCCCACCGCCCCATAATGGCGATGCGTCCCCCTGGGTCAACCGTCGGTCGGTAGTGAGAGTCGCCGGCTTTGCTACGTGTCCTTCAGGACACTCTTGCCCTGGCGCCTCGGCACTGGCTTTATTGGCCTGAAGATCGACCGCTGGCGCGCACGCTTGAATCGTGCAACCGAGACCTGGACGGATGACGATTGCCGCAACGAGTGATCGGCGCGACTACCCAGCCAGATGCGAGGCGCCGTGGGCCCCGTCGCTCTGCGCGCCGCCGTCCTTGCCCAGCCACGCCGCCTGTGCGTCGATCCCCGCGACGCGAACCCCCTCGCCGGCGCACCACGGACAGGTAACCTCCTGCGGCTTGTCGCCGAGATTTGAGATCACGCGCCCGGTACCCCGGCAGGGCATGCACGCTTCGGCCTCTTTCGCCATGGTCGGCGAGGTTAGCGTGGGCCGAGTCGCGATGTCGCCCGCAAGCGCTCCCGAGGCAACCGCGCAGAGCCACCCCGAGGACCGCAGGCGCTCGGCCAGCCCACACGTCGGACGGATATCGACTGCGCTGCGACGCGGCTGGCACAGCGGCTGGTTTGCGGCGGCGCTCGTCGTCCTGGGCGCGGCATGGCTGCGGCTGGCGCACCTCGGAGCGGTCGTGAGCGACCCCTTCTACGACGCCGCCGTCCGCAGCATGACGCTCTCCTGGCACGACTTCTTCTTTGGCGCCGTCGAGCCTTCAGGCGCGGTGGCAATCGACAAGCCCCCAGTCGACCTGTGGCTGCAGGTCGCGAGCGTCAAGCTCTTCGGCTGGGGCTCGGCGACGCTCAAGCTCCCGCAGGCCCTTGCGGGAACGGCGGCGGTGGCGTTCATGTTCGCGGCGCTGCGGCGCGTGTTCGGCCTGCGCGCTGCGCTGGCCGGCGCGCTCGCGCTGGCGGTGTTGCCGATCGAGGTGATCACGGCGCGCAGCGACACGATGGACGCGGTGATGATGGCCCTGATGGCGCTCGCGCTGCTGCTGGGCGTGCGCGCCACCGAGACCGGACGCTCGGCGTGGCTGCTGGGCGCCGCAGCGGCGCTGGGCCTGGCGTTCAACATCAAGCTGCTGGAGTCGCTGCCGGCCTTGCCGCCCCTTGTACTGCTGGCGTGGCTTGGCCTGCCGGGGCGCCGGCGCCGCCGCCTTGCGCAGATCGCCGCGGCCGGAGCGGTGTACGTCGCGGTCTCGCTCGCGTGGCTCGGCGCGACGCTGCTCTACCCCACTCACGAGCGGCCCTACGCATATGGGTCCACGAACGGCAGCGCGTGGAACTCGGCGTTCGTCTTCAACGGGCTCGACCGGCTCGAGGGCAAGGCCGTGGAAGGTCCCCAGCAGGGGTTCGTCGCCGGCCACCACTACCCGCAGAACACGCAGGCCGAGCGCGAAGAAATCCCGATCGTGCCGCCGTCGGCGACGCGCCTGCTGGCGCGCATCGGACCGCTCTCCGGGGAGCGTCTGGGCCTGGAGGCGCTCGCCGGCCTGATGCTGGGCGGGGCGCTCCTGTTCGCGCTCCTACGCGGGCGCGCCTCACCCGAGCGGCGCCTGCGCCTAGCGCTGGCGGCCAGCCTGATGCTGTGGCTGGCGATCGGGGTCGCGCTGTTTAGCGACATGGCGCGCCTGCACCCCCGCTACACCGAGGCGCTCGCACCAGCGGTCGCCGGGACGCTCGGAATCGGCGTGGCGTGGGCGACGGAGCGGCGCACGCGCGGGCGCCTGCTCGCGTTGAGCGCGACGCTGATCGTGGTCGTGATCTACTCGCGCTGGCTGCTGTTCGGCACGCCGGCCGTATGGTGGATCGCGGCGTTCGGCGCGGCGGGGGCGCTCGCGGTGGCATGGCCGGGCCGCGCGCCCGCCGGGCCGCGCGCGGCGGCGGTCCTGGCGCTGTCGTTGCTCTGCCTGCTGGCGATCCCGCTCTCGGGCGCGCTGCGCGGAGTACGCGACAACGTCTCCGACACGAACCGGCTCGGCGTCCTGCACGCGGGCGAGCTGGGACCGCTGAGCGCCTATCTGCGCGCGCATCAAGGCTCGGCGTACTACGAGGCGGCGTTCGACTCGGGCACCAAGATGGGTGAACTGGTCGTGCAGGACGCGCGCCCGATTCTGGTGCTGAGCACACTGAACGGGAGAGTCTTCACGCCGGTCGCGCGGTTGCGGGCGCTGGCGACGGAAGGTCGTGTGCGCTACGCGCTCATCAACACCGTCTGCGGGCCGCATTCGACTCCGGCCAACGCCGCCTGCACGGCGCCGGCGCGCTGGGTCGTCGCACATGGCGTGGACGTGTCGCGCGCCGCCGGGCTGCCGCGCGGCGGGATGCTCTGGAGGCTCCCATGAAAATCCGTCGCAAAAGCCGCGGCCGCCGATTTCAGGGGCGCCGCGGGTATAGCGTAGGCAGCGCATGAGCACCGTGGAGGCGCCCGTTTCGTTGAAGATCCTCGTCGTCGACGACGAGGCGTCGCTGCGCGAGACGCTCACGCGCTCGTTCACACGCGAGGGACACACGGTGCAGGCGGTGGCCGGCGGCGAGGAGGCGATCGCGCGGGCCAGCGCGGAAGCGTTCGACGTGGTGCTGCTCGACGTCGCGCTCGGGACGGGTCCCAACGGCTACGAGGTCTGCCGCGCGCTGCGCGAGCGGCGCAACGTGGTACCGATCATCATGCTCACGGCGCTCGACACGGAGGCCGACGCGGTGCAGGGATTGGAGGCGGGCGCCGATGACTACGTCACCAAGCCCTTCGGACTGGCGGAGTTGCGCAGCCGCGTACGGGCGGTGCTGCGCCGTGCGGGCGCGCGGCCGGTGAGCCGCGAGCTGATGTCCGCGGGCGGAGTGACACTCGACCGCGGTCGCCGCGAGGTGAGCGTGGACGGCCGCCGCGTGCGGCTGACGTTCTCGGAGTTCGAGCTGCTGGCGCGCCTGATGTCCGAGCCGGGCCGGCTCCTGAACCGCCAGGAGCTGCTGCGGGCGATCTGGGGCGACTCGGCCTATCGCGACCCTCGCGCGATCGACGTGCACATCAGGCATCTGCGCGAGAAGCTCGAGGAGCGCCCCGAGGAGCCGCAGCTGATCCTCACGGTGCGCGGCGCCGGCTACCGCTTCCAGCAGGAGCCGTGAGCGCGCATGGGGCTGCGCCCACGACTACTGGGAGCGTTGCTGCTGTCGAGCGCCGTGACGCTCGCGGTGGCGGCGCTCGCGCTGCTCTCGCCGCTGGAGCAGCGCCTGCGCCAGGACGGCGAATCGTCGGTCATCACGGCATTGAACGCGTCGCACCCGGAGTTCGGCGAGATCGTGCGCGAACCGACGGGGGCGCTGGAGGCGGAGGAAGTCGAACACGCCGTGAACGCGCTGCGGCGGCGGTCGCAGGCGGCGGTGACGCTGTTGAATACCGACCTCGACGTCGTCTACGCCGGACCAAGCCCCAATCTCAACGTGCCCGACTACTACGGCCAGGTCAGGCGCGCGCTGCGTACCCACAAGCGCGTGCAGACGGTCGACGGCAACGACCTCGTCGTGGCGTATCCACTCAAAATCACGGCACAGCAGTACGTACTGGTGTTGACGAGGCGCCTCGACTACGTGGCCTCGGCGTTCAACGTCGTGCAGAGCGCGTTCATCAAGGGCGCCGCGGCGGGTCTGCTGATCGCGCTGCTACTCGGCCTCGGATTGACGAGCACGCTGCTGCGGCGCCTGGAGCGCCTGCGCGACGCGACGCGCGAGCTCGAGCGTCGGGGGGCCGACGCGAAGGAGCTGCCGGCGGATGGGCGCCATGACGAGATCGGCGAGCTCGCGCGGGCGTTCGCGCGCATGCAGTCGCGCCTGCGCGGGCAGGAGGAGGCGCGGCGCGCGTTCGTGGCGACCGCCTCGCACGAGCTGCGTACGCCGCTGGCCTCGCTGGAGGGCACGCTCGAGCTGCTCCAAGACGATCTGCAGGCGGGCACGGCATTTGACGTCGAGGACGCCCGCGAGCGCACCGCTCAGGCTCGTGAGCAATCGCGGCGCCTCTCACAGCTGGCCTCGGATCTGCTGGATCTCAGCCGCCTCGACGCCGACGTTCGGCTACGCAACGAGCCGCTGGAGCTCGGCGAGCTGTGCCGTGCGGTGGCAGCGGAGTTCGAGCTCACCGCCGCGACGCGCGGGATCGCAATCGACCTCGAGCGCAGCGAGCGGCCGTGCTGGGCGCAGGCCGACCCGGGAGCGGTGGCGCGCATCGTGAGGATCCTGCTCGACAACGCGCTACGGCTCGCCCCGCAGGGCTCACATGTGGTGCTGCAGCCGCGCGCCCAGCGCTCGTGGGCGGAGATCGCCGTCAGCGACCACGGTCCCGGCGTGCCACACGCCGAGCGCGAGCTGATCTTCGAGCGCTTCCAGCGCGGCAGCACCACGGGCGGCCGCAGCGGCTTTGGTTTGGGCCTCGCGATCGGCCGCGAGCTCGCCGTGCGTATGGGTGGAGCACTGCAGCTCTCCAGGGAGGGGCCCGGGGCGACGTTCGTGCTGGCGCTGCCGGTCGCGGTCGGCGCCGGAGTGGAGGAGCGCGCACAGGTATGAGCCGCAGAGCACGCACCGGCGCGACGCCGCCGAATCACACCGCGGACGCCGCCGAGCCGGCCAGCCCGATCGAAGCGCCGGGCGCGTTGCCCTCGCTCGCGGCGCAGGCCACCGGCAGCGGTCGCCTGGCGCTCGACACGGAGTTCATGGGCGAGGGCCGCTACCGGACGCTGCTGTGCCTCGTGCAGCTCGCGATCGCCGACGACACAGCGGGCCTTAGGATCGAGCTGATCGACCCACTGCGCGAGGATCTCGACGGAGCGCCCCTGGCCCGCGCGCTCGCGGACCCCGAGATCGAGCTCGTCGTGCACGCCGGCCGCCAGGACGTCGCGCTGGTGCGCCGGCGCTTTGGCACCGAGGTGCACAACATCTTCGACACACAGATCGCGGCCGGCTTCGCCGGGCTGGGCGCGCA
>DASXOX010000078.1:0-42757 GCA_036493975.1 Solirubrobacteraceae bacterium | reverse complement strand
CCCGGCGTGTTCGCCTCCGTCGGCGTCGCGCAGTGGCAGCCGCCGATGACCGCCGAAGAGCTGCTGGCAGCGTGCGACGGCGCGCTGCTGCGCAGCAAGCGCGCCGGCAAGGGCCGCGTCGAGCGCGCCGCGTAGCCCATAGACTCAGGGCATGGCCGATCACGACAGTTTTGGCGCGCGCGGCACGCTCTCCGTCGGCGGGCGCGAGTACGAGATCTTTCGCCTCAGCGCGCTGCAGGAGCGCTTTGACGTCGCGCGACTGCCGTTCTCGCTGAAGGTCCTGCTGGAGAACCTGTTGCGCACCGAGGGTGATGGCGCGGTGAGCGCTGCCGATGTCCAGGCGCTAGCTGAATGGGATCCCGCCGCGGAGCCAAGTCGCGAGATCGCGTTCACCCCTGCGCGTGTCCTGATGCAGGACTTCACTGGCGTCCCCGCCGTCGTGGACCTCGCCGCGATGCGCGATGCGATGGCCGCGATGGGTGGCGATCCAGCCAAGATCAACCCCCTCGCGCCGGCGGAGCTCGTGATCGACCACTCCGTTCAGGTCGACGCTTTCGGGACCCGTGACGCTTTCCGCATCAACGCCGAGCGTGAGTTCGAGCGCAACCGCGAGCGCTACGCGTTCCTGCGCTGGGGGCAGGGCGCCTTCGAGCACTTCGCGGTCGTTCCGCCGGACACCGGGATCGTGCACCAGGTCAACCTCGAGTACCTCGCGCGTGTCGTCTTCGACACCGAGGAGTCAGGTGCAAGTGCCGGCTTGCCGCAGCTTTACCCCGACACGCTCGTCGGTACCGACTCGCATACGACGATGGTCAACGGGCTTGGCGTGCTTGGCTGGGGTGTCGGCGGGATCGAGGCGGAGGCCGCGATGCTCGGCCAGCCGATGTCGATGCTGATCCCGCAGGTCCTCGGCTTCGAGCTGCACGGCGAACTGCCCGAGGGGGCGACCGCGACCGACCTCGTGCTGACCGTTACCGAGACGCTGCGCGCGCGCGGCGTCGTGGGGATGTTCGTCGAGTTCCACGGCCCCGGCCTCGCACGCCTGCCGATCGCCGACCGCGCGACGATCGGCAACATGTCGCCCGAGTTCGGCTCGACCTGCGCGATCTTCCCCATCGATGCCGAGACGCTGCGCTACCTGAAGTTCTCCGGGCGCCCCGCCGAGCAGATCGAGCGTGTCGAGGTCTATGCCCGCGAGCAGGGGCTGTGGCACGACGAGAGCTCCCCGGAGCCGGTGTTCTCGGACAAGCTCGAGCTCGACCTCGGCTCGGTCGTGCCCAGCCTCGCCGGTCCGAAGCGCCCGCAGGACCGCATTCCGCTGAGTCGCTCGCGCGAGGCGTTCCGGACGGCGCTGCGCGACTACGTGACGACCGCGGGCGCCCAGGCCGATGCTCATGATGAGGCCGTCGCCGAGTCCTATCCCGCTTCCGACCCCCCCGCCAACGGCGCGCCCGGCCACCGGCCGGCTGCCGGCGGGGCCGCGACCGCCGTGACGCTCGACGGCGAGCACTTCGAGCTCGACCACGGCCACGTCGTGATCGCTGCGATCACGAGCTGCACGAACACCTCCAATCCCTCCGTCATGATTGGGGCCGGGATCCTCGCGCGCAACGCGCTCGCGCGCGGCTTGCGCAGCAAGCCGTGGGTCAAGACCTCGCTCGCGCCGGGCTCGAAGGTCGTCACCGAATACCTCGATCGCGCGGGCTTGACCGAGCCGCTGGAGCAGCTCGGCTTCAACCTCGTCGGCTACGGCTGCACGACCTGCATCGGCAACTCCGGGCCGCTGCCCGAGGAGATCTCAGCGGCTGTCGGCGAGGCCGATCTGGCCGTCGCCTCGGTGCTCTCGGGCAACCGCAACTTCGAGGGCCGCATCAACCCGGACGTCAAGCTCAACTACCTCGCCTCGCCGCCGTTGTGCGTCGCCTACGCGCTCGCCGGCACGATGGACTTCGACCCCCTAAACGATCCGCTCGGTCGTGACGAGCAGGGCGAGGAGGTCTACCTGCGCGACATCTGGCCCGACGAGCACGAGGTCGCGCGCACGATCGAGCAGGCCGTTCAGTCGGACATGTTCCGCAAGAGCTACAGCGAGGTCTTCGCCGGCGACGAGCGTTGGAACGCCCTGCAGATTCCCACCGGCGAGCGCTTTCAGTGGGACACGGACTCGACCTACGTGCGCCTGCCGCCCTACTTCCAGGACATGCCCGCCGAGCCCCAGCCGCTGCGTGACATCGAGGGCGCGCGCGTCCTGGTCAAGCTCGGCGACAGCGTCACGACCGACCACATCTCACCGGCCGGCGCGATCAAGCGCGACGGCCCCGCCGGTCTGTATCTGCAAGAGCAGGGTGTGGCGCCGCGCGACTTCAACTCATACGGCTCGCGGCGCGGCAATCACGAGGTGATGGTGCGCGGGACGTTCGCCAACATTCGCATCCGCAACCTCCTCGGCGGCGGCGATCGACTGCCCGAGGGAGGGCTCACGCGTTACCTCGGGTCCGGTGCGGGTGCCGGTGAGGTGCTTTCGATCTACGACGCCGCGATGCGCTACGCCCAGGACGACGTGCCGCTGGTGGTGCTCGCCGGCGCGGAGTACGGCTCGGGCTCCTCGCGTGACTGGGCCGCCAAGGGTACCCGCCTGCTCGGCGTGCGCGCCGTGATCGCGCGCAGCTTTGAGCGCATCCACCGCTCCAACCTGATTGGGATGGGCGTCCTGCCGTTGCAGTTCCCCGACGGCCGGGGCGCAGAGGAGCTCGGCCTGAGCGGGGAGGAGGTCTTTGAGATCTCCGGGCTCGCGGAGCCGCTGAACGCCGGTGATCCGCCGCCGCGCGAGGTGCGCGTGACGGCGCGGCGCGCGGACGGTGAGGTGGTCGACTTCCAGGCGCGCGTGCGCATCGACACTCCGCGCGAGGCCGACTACTTCCGCCACGGCGGGATCCTGCAGTACGTGCTGCGAGGACTGCTCGCATCGTGAGCGAGGCCGCCGGCGCAGAGCACGCCGACGCGTTTCCGAAGGTTCTGCGCGAACTGCTCGCCGCGCACGGGCCCTCCGGCAACGAGACCGCCCCGGCCGCGGTCTGGCGCGCGGCCGCGGAGTCCTTCGGCGCCGACGTCGACACAGACGTGCTCGGGACCCCACGCGCCCGCGTCGCCGCCTCCGATCGCTCGGGCGCCCCGGCGCGCCGTCTGCTCGTGATGGGCCACATCGACGAGATCGGGCTGATCGTGACGCACATCGACGAGCAGGGGTACCTGTGGTTCGCTGAGGTCGGCGGCTGGGACGCCCAGGTGCTCGTCGGTCAGCGCGTCTGCATCGCCACGCGCGGCGGCGCGCTGCGCGGAGTCATCGGGCGCAAGCCGATTCACCTGCTGCGCGAGGACGATCGAAAGAAGGTCGCCGACGTCCGCGACCTCCACATCGACATCGGCGCTCGCGACGGCGATCAGGCGGCCGGGTTGGTGCGGGTCGGCGATGTCGCCGTAATCGACGCCGACCCCTTGGAGCTGCCGAACGGGCGGGTCGCGGCGCGCGCGCTCGACAACCGCCTCGGTTCGTTCGTCGCGCTGGAGGCCGCGCGCCTAGTCGCCCAGGAGGGCGGTGCGCCCTGGGAGGTGCTCGCGGTCGCCGCCGTCCAGGAGGAGACGACGTTCGGCGGCTCGCGCACCAGCGCATTTGCCCTGGAGCCACACGCCGCGATCGTCGTCGACGGTACCCACGCCACCGACGCTCCGGGCGTCGAGGTCAAGCAGGCCGGCAAGCACGAGCTCGGCTCCGGTCCGGTGCTCAGTCGCGGCTCGACGCTGCATCCGGGCCTCTTCGAGCTCCTGCACGACACCGCCGAGCGTGAGGGGATCCCGTTCACCGTCGAGGCCGCCGGACGTAACACGGGGACCGACGCCGACGCCGTACACCTCAGCCGCGCCGGGGTGCCGACCGCACTGGTCTCGATCCCGATGCGCTACATGCACTCGCCGGTCGAGCTCGTCGAGCTCTCAGACGTCCACGCCTGCGCGCGGCTGATCGCCGCCACCGCGCAGGCGCTGGACGCCGAGACCTCTTTAGCTCGCTAGGACGTCTCGCCGCTCAGCTGCGTGAACTCGGCGATCTGATACGCCGAGCCAGGCGTGCCGCCCAGCGCCAGCAGCCGCAGCCCCTCGGCGCCGGGGTAGATCTTGCGCTTTACGCCGGGTCCGACTCGTACGAGAACGTCGGGGTTCAGCGCGATGCGCTCACCTTCGACGTCGAGCTCGCCGGAGCCGCGCATCACCGAGTAGACCTCCTCCTGGCCGTCTGAGGCATGATCGTGCTCGGGGTAGTCGGGGTAGTTGGGTGGGAGGTCGATTACCTGCATGCCAAAAGACTCCACGCCGAGTTCGGCGCGCGCCTTCTTCAACCCGCCGCCGAAGGCGGCCTCCATCTCATTTATTTGCTTCGCTGTGTAGTCGCTCATGGTCGAGATGCTACTTGAAATCAGGAGCGGATCTTGTGAAGCAACTGAGCTCGGCCGCTAGCGACGAACGTGACCGTCGGGGGCGATCGGCATCACGATCGCGAGCTGGCGCGAGTGCACGAGGACTGTGCCGTCGGCGGCCCAGATCACGCCGTCCTCCTCAAAGAATCCTTCGTGGACGACCGTCGAGCTGAAGCGCGCGAAGCAATGTTCATCGAGATCGGTCGCGCGATCGGGGATTGGGGCGAGGCTCGCGCGGAAATGGATCGTCAGGTCGATCGTGGGGGTCACGGCCGGCGCGCTCATGCGGATGAACGGCGGCGAGAACAGCGCGTCGCTGAAGAACGCCAGAGCCAGCGCATCCAAGGGACGGGGCTCGGAGAGCGCGATCCAGCCGCCGACCTCCATCGGGGCGTCGGCGCCCGTGAACGGCCGCGTGCCCATGCGCGGTTGGAATTCCATGTGCCGTGCGAACGGCGGGGCCATCGGGTGCGGTGGACGGGGGCCGTCGACGCGCGGCTCGGCGGGCTCGACGTCGGGCAGCGGCAGTTCTGAGATCTCGGGTGCGTGCCATGGGACCGAGAAGGCGGAGAGGGCCAGCGCCATCAGCTTGCCGTCCTGTTCCATGCGCGCGGAGAGCGTGCTCAGCGAACGCCCCGCGCGCTCGATCGCCGTGTGGATCTCGACGGGGCCGGGCTCAGGTGCGCGGGCGTAGTGGATCGTCAGGGAACGCGGCGCGCGCTGCTTCTCGGCGACCGTCTCGGTGAGTGCGCGCAGTAGCATCGCCGCGAGGTACCCGCCGTGGGGACCGCGGCCAGCGCGCCAGTCGGGGGAGACGTCGGCGTCGAAGATCGCGGTCGTGGCTAGCGCTGCGGTCGCGACCGCAGCGCTAGCGCCATGGTGGCTCGCTCCGCCATCGTTGTCGGGGGTGGGCGCGTCGTGGCTCGCAGTGGGTCGGCGGCGCACCGCGGTGTCGCGATCGAAGGTGGTACTCATCGACTCAGTTCGCGGGCTGTGGATCACGCAGGGTGAGCCCGGCGACCCGCTCGAAGTGACGCCGGTTGCGAGTCATCAATGCCATCTCGTGCTCCAGTGCGGTGGCGGCGATGAGGGCATCAGGTACCGGGATACCGGTTGTGCGCCGGATGCTTCCGGCGGTCTCCGCGATCGCCCGAGTCACGGAGATCTCCTTGAGCACGTTCAACGTTCGACGCAAGGTTGGCCCGTCGGCGTTGCGTCCGGCGAACAGCTCGCAGCGGGTGACTACGGAGATCTGGAGCTTGGGATCTGACAGGCGCAAATGCCGATGCCCGCGCAAGTGGTCGATCAAGACGTCAGTGTCCAGCAGAGTCTGGCTCAATCCGATTCCAGTCGCTGTCGAAGCGATTCCACTCCTCGCGTGGCGGCACTTCGAAGTCCGGGAAGGCCCCGAACGTTTCGTCGAGCACCCGCTGGCGCTCGACGAGATCTCTTTCCTCAGCCTGGCGGCCGTGCGTGGCGAGGTATTCGTCGAGCGCTGTCCTGATGACCTCGGCCAGCGTGCGCCCGTCGCGCGAGCGCAGTTCCTCGATGCGATCGCGCTGCTCCTGGGTCAGGTACACCTGTGTGCGTGTAGCAGCCATATACCGCGCAGTATACAGCACTCTGCTACACCTCGGCTTTCGACCTCACCCCCGCACGAGCCGCTTGTACGTGAGGCGGTGCGGCCGATCCGCCGCGGCCCCGAGACGCTCACGGCGGTGCTCCTCGTAGGCCTCGAAGTTCCCCTCGAACCACACGACCTGGGAGTCCCCCTCGAACGCGAGCACGTGCGTCGCGACGCGATCCAGGAACCAGCGATCGTGCGAGATGATCACGGCGCAGCCGGGGAACCCGAGCAGGGCGTCCTCGAGCGCGCGCAAGGTGTCGACGTCGAGGTCGTTCGTGGGCTCGTCGAGCAGCAGCAGGTTGCCGCCGGAGCGCAGCAGCTTGGCGAGATGGACGCGGTTGCGCTCGCCGCCGGAGAGGTTGCCGATGCGGGCCTGCTGGTCGGAGCCCTTGAAGTTGAAACCCGCGACGTATTGTCGCGAGTTCACGACTCGCTCGCCGACCTTGAGGTGGTCGAGGCCGTCGGAGATCTCCTCCCAC
Source organism: Solirubrobacteraceae bacterium (assembly GCA_036493975.1). GTDB lineage: Bacteria > Actinomycetota > Thermoleophilia > Solirubrobacterales > Solirubrobacteraceae > Palsa-744. Next base: position 36,182 of record DASXOX010000078.1, on the reverse strand, counting down.
ACGGTCTTCGCGGGGTCGAGCGCGTCACGCGACTGGTCGACGTAGGCGAGCTGCACGCTCTCCCCGACTTTGAGCGTCCCACCGTCGGGAGACTCCTCGCCGGTGATCATCTTGAAGAGCGTCGTCTTGCCGGCGCCGTTTGCGCCGATCACACCGACGATGCCGGCGCGCGGGAGGTCGAAGGAGAGGCCATCGATGAGCAGCCGCTCGCCGAAGCCCTTGCGCAGATCGCCCGCGGTTAGGACCTCCGCACCGAGGCGGGGGCCCGGAGGGATGTGGATCTGGACGTCCTCGAGCTTGACGTTGCGCTCCTCGGCGACGAGCTGCTCGTAGCGCGCGAGGCGCGCCTTGGACTTCGTGCGCCGGCCCTTGGGGTTCGTGCGGACCCACTCGAGCTCGGCCGAGATCGTGCGCTGGCGGCCCTTCTCGGCGCGCTCTTCCTGCGCGAGGCGGGCCTGCTTCTGCTCGAGCCAGCTCGAGTAATTGCCTTCGTAGGGAATGCCCTTGCCGCGGTCGAGCTCGAGGATCCAGCCGGCGACGTTGTCGAGGAAATAGCGGTCGTGGGTGACGGCGACGATCGTGCCCTTGTACTCCGCGAGGTGCTGCTCGAGCCACGCGACCGACTCCGCGTCGAGGTGGTTGGTGGGCTCGTCCAGCAGCAGCAGGTCGGGGGCGCTCAGCAGCAGGCGGCAGAGCGCGACGCGGCGGCGCTCACCTCCCGAAAGCGGGCCGACCTCGGCGTCGGGCGGCGGCAGGCGCAGAGCATCCATCGCGTATTCGAGCTGCGTGTCGAGGTTCCACGCGTCGGCGGCTTCGATCTTGGCCTGCACGGCTTCGAACTCCGCGGCGTTCTCCTCGGTGTATTCGGCGGCGAGCTCGTTGAAGCGGTCCAGCAGCGCCTTGGTCTCCGCGACACCCTCCTGCACGTTACCCAGAACGTCCTTGCTCTCATCGAGGTGGGGCTCCTGCTCGAGCATCCCCACGGTCGCTCCGGGGGCGAGTGCGGCCTCACCGCGATACTCCTGGTCGACTCCGGCCATGATCCGCAGCAGCGAGGACTTGCCGGAGCCGTTGTAGCCGAGCACACCGATCTTCGCGCCGGGATAAAAGGCGAGCGTGAGCTCGGAGAGCACCGTCTTGTCGGGGGGATGCACCTTGGAGAGACGGTGCATCGTGAAGATGTACTGAGAGGACATGCGGCTGCCAGGATAGAGGTCCGCCGGCCCGCGCTACCGTTTGTTGGTCATGCCCACGGTGCTGGATGTAGAGCAGCAGATGCTGCTCCTGGAGCTGGAGCCCCCGTTCGACAAGCGGGCGGTGCAGCTCGCGCGCCGGCGCATGGCCAAGCGCTGGCACCCCGACCTCGCGCCGCCGGGGCAGCAGTTCGAGCACGAGCGCCACCTGAAGGCGATCAACGAGGCCGCCGACCAGCTCGAGCGTCTCGCGGAGGGCATGCGCGGGGGCAGCGTCTCGCGCAACGCCGTGCGCGTGAGCGCGGCCGCGGCGCGGCGCGCGCGCGAGGAGGCGGGGCGGCGGGCCTACGAGGAGGAGCAGCGCGCGCGCGCGGCGGCCAAAGACCGCGCCGAGCATGACCCCTTTGGGGCGCGCGTCCCGGACCATTCAGTCGTGCACCGCTACGCGCGCTGCATGGCCTACCCGGAGTGGGGCGTGGGAACGGTCGCCGGCATCTACTTCACCGGCGACAGTCTCGACGGCGACGAGGTCCAGCAGTGGGCGCGCGTGAAGTTCAGTCACGGCATCCGAACGGTGCCGGCGGGGAGCATGCGGTTCGTGGACTTCTCCAAACCCGACCCCGCGGAGGAGCGAGTGGAGCGCTTCATGGTCGCTGCCCAGCGCGCGATGGCTGAAGGGGAATACGAGCTTGCAGCGAAGCGGCTCATCTACGCGCGCGACGCCGAACCGCGCAACGTCGGGGTGCTGCGCCTGATGACGCTCGCCTTCTGGCAGGCCGGCGATCTCGAGGCGGCGGCGCGCGCGGTGCGGGACTGGGCGCGCGTCGACGGCGATCGCCCCGCGCCACACCGCTTCGCGGCGCGCATCTACGAAGACGTGGGCGCCGTTGACCTCGCCGCCGAAGCTGCCGAGCGCGCGGCCGAACGGGGTCCATCTGACGCCAGCGCGTGGGAGCGCCTGGGTCGCCTGCGGTTGCGCCTCGCGGACCGCGAGGGTGCGCTGAAAGCACTCGACCGCGCGCGCAGCCTGGGGGCCAACGGCGAGGTCGAGGATCTGATGGTCCAAGCGCTCGCGATGGAGCCGCAGATGTCGGAGGCGTGATGCCAAGCGACCCCGACGCGGGTGTGCGGTCCGACGGCGATGCGGTCTGGCATGCCAACAACATGGATGTCCTCCCCCAGTTGCCCAGCGAGTCCTTCCAGCTGATCTACATAGACCCCCCCTTCAACACGGGCAGGGTGCAGGCCCGCAAGACGCTCGCGACCGCTCGGGATCAGCGGGGGGATCGCACGGGCTTCGGTGGTCGCCGCTACAAGACGCGCCTGTTGGCCGAGTCGTCCTACCTCGACACGTTTGACGATTACCTCACCTTCCTGGGGCCTCGCCTGCGCGAAGCCGCGCGTCTGCTGACGCCGAGCGGGACGCTCTACTTTCACATCGACTATCGCGAGTCTCACTACTGCAAGCTGCTGCTGGACGAGATCTTCGGTCGGGAGTGCTTTCTCAACGAGATCATCTGGGCTTACGACTACGGTGCGCGATCGACCCGTCGGTGGCCGGCGAAGCACGACACGATCCTCGTGTACGTCAAGGATTCAAAGGGTTACTACTACGACGCCGAGGCCGTCGACCGCGAGCCGTATATGGCGCCCGGTCTCGTCGGCGCCGAGAAGGCCGCGAGGGGGAAGCTGCCGACGGACGTGTGGTGGCACACGATCGTCCCGACGAACGGCCGGGAGAAGACGGGCTATCCGACACAGAAGCCCGAAGGCATTCTCAGACGGATGATCCAGGCATCGACGAGGTCCGGAGACTGGTGCCTCGATTTCTTTGCCGGCAGCGGCACGCTTGGCGCGGTGGCCGGAGCGCTTGGGCGTCGTTACGTGCTCGTCGACAGCAATACGGAGGCGGTCGAGGTCATGCGCCGCCGGCTAGGTGGCGTTCAGCATCCGCCTCTGTTCAAGTCCCACCCGGCCTCCGACTCGACCGGAGCGGTGGCCTCTACGCGAGGATATTGACCGCGCGCGAGATGATCAGCCCGATCGTGACGAGCGAGACGAGCGACTGTACCCCCATGATGATCTTGGCCATCGGCGTCAGTGGCATCGTGTCGGTCGGCGAGAATGCGGTGGCGTTGGTGAGCGAGACGTAGAGGTAATCGATGAAGCGCGGCCGCCAGTCGCGCGGCTCGATACGGTCGTCTGACATCTGCGGGAAGAGAAAGTCGGGCGCGCCGTCGTGTCCGGCGGCGCGCCGGCCGGGCCCGCCGCGGTCGAGCTCCCAGTACCACAGCGCGAAGATCAGGAAGTTGGTCAGCCAGATCAGGACGCCTGAGGTGATCAGTTCGCGCCCCTGGTTGACGTTGTGGTGCAGCAGGTAGTGGGTAAGGGCGCTCAACGAGTAGATGTTGGCGGCGCTTACGAACCCCGTCAGGCCCAGCGCTGTGCGGCGACGCCGGGGGTGCTCGTGCTCGAGCTGGTTGGGTGTCGCCATGAACATTCCGAGGAGCAATGCGGCCTCCAGGCCGGGGATCAGGAAGCGAGGGCCGACCGTGAGGCGGTCGGGCAGTGCGAGCTGCAGTGCGATCGCCGCGAGGATCGTGGCTTGGGCGGGCCAGAACGGCTCGGAGGCAGGCGCGGGAGGGTATGGGCGCCCAGCCTGCACAGCGAATGGTTCCTGCGCCACGCGCTTGAGGGTACGAGGCGCGGCGGCGGTCGCGCTAGCCTCTGAGCATGGGCATCGAGAACCCTGTGCACCTGCTCTTCCTGGCGGCGGTCGCGCTGGTCGTGCTCGGCCCCAAGCGCCTGCCCGAGCTCGCGCGCGCGGCGGGTCGCGGGATGCGCGAATTCCGCCACGCGCTGAGCGGCGAAGACGAGGACACGAGCAGCGACGCGGTCGTGGTCGACGATCCGGGACACCAGATAGGGTCCCCGGATGCGCCTGATCGTCGCCCGTTGTGAGGTCTCCTACATCGGCCGTGTGACGACGGTCCTGCCGGAGGCGGTGAGGTTGCTGATGCTGAAGTCCGACGGCACGTTCATGGTGTGGGCCGACGGCGGCGGTCCCAACGTGAAGCCACTGAACTGGATGACGCCGCCGACGGTCCTAGAGGAGCAGCGGGGTCCAGAAGGCGAGCTCACGGGCCTGGTCGTGCGCAAGCAGCGCCACGAAGATCGCCTGGAGATCGCGCTAGGAGAGATCGTGGCGGACATCGAGCACGAGCTCGACATGCTGGTGTCGCTTGAGAAGGAGGGTCTTGAGCGCGAACTTCAAGAGCTGCTCGCCGACGCCCCGACGTGGTGCGGAGAGGGCTTCCGGCTGGTGCGCCGCGAGTGGCCCACGGACATCGGCCCGGTGGACCTGATGTGCCGCGACGAAGAGGACGAGTGGGTCGCGGTGGAGATCAAGCGCATCGCGACGATCGATGCGGTGGAGCAGCTGACGCGCTACCTGGAGCGCATCCGTCTGGACCCCGCGATGGGCGCCTGCCGCGGCGTCCTGGCGGCGCAGCGGATCAAGCCGCAGGCGCGCGTGCTTGCACAGGCGCGCGGCATCGAGTGCATCGAGGTCGATCTCGAAGTGCTGCGCGGCGAACGGGAGCCCGACCTGACGCTGTTCGCAGCGTAAGATTGCTGGCCGATGAGCAGCGAGACGAGCACCACCGAGGAGGCGACGGCAGTCGCGGTCTTAACCGAGCGCCGCGGGAACGTCCTGCTGATCACGCTCAACCGCCCGGAGGTGCGCAACGCGGTCAATGCGGCGCTGGCGGCGGGTGTTGCGGGAGCGCTGGAGGAGCTTGACGCCGATGACGATCTGTCGGTCGGAATCCTTACGGGCGCGGGCGGCTTCTTCTGCGCGGGCATGGACCTGGGCGCGTTCGTCAAGGGAGAGTCTCCGTGGTTCGGCGATCGCGGCTTTGCGGGCATCGCGCAGCGCGCGGCACGCAAGCCGCTGATCGCGGCGATCGAGGGCTTCGCGGTGGCGGGCGGCATGGAGATCGCGTTGGCGTGTGACCTGATCGTGGCGGCGCGCGGGGCGAAGCTCGGGATCCCGGAGGCCAAGCGCTCGTTGGTGGCCGCTGGTGGAGCTCTGCTGCGGCTACCGCGGCGGATGCCCTACCACGTCGTGATGGAGCTCGCGCTCACCGGAGAACTGCAGCCCGCGGAGCGCTTCCACGAATTCGGTGTCGTGAACCGGCTCGTCGAGCCGGGGAGCGCGGTTGAGAGCGCGCTAGAACTGGCGGCCTCGGTTGCGGCGAGCGGTCCGCTGGCGCTCGCGGCCTCAAAGCAGATCCTCCAGGAGCAATTCGACTGGTCCACCGCGGAGATGTGGGAAAAGCAGAGCGCGATCTCCGGACCGGTGTTTGCCTCCGAGGACGCCAAAGAGGGCGCGAGCGCGTTTAAGGAGAAGCGCCCGCCGGTGTGGCGGGGTAGGTAAGAGCCACACGCTCTGCCTGGTCGCGGCGGGGTGAGTCCGATCGGCCAGCGAATGCGCCGTGTGGAGGGCTCGTGTGCGTCGGCCTACAGCCGGCTGCGCTCCTCGACGCATCTGGAGGAGGAGATCCCGCATCTTACTCAGGGGCTGGGGTGTTCAAACCGTAAGGCTGCTTGAGGAGCCGGACGCGGACCACTAAGAGGGATCGGCGAAACTCGCGTTCTTGGCTCGTTGTGCCAGATTCGAGCCTTCATATCAGGACTGATCCCTAAGACCGAGGTTCAGCTACCTAAAGTACCTCTATCTACATCACTGTAGATAGAGCGCTGCGATATGGCGGCTAAACGAACTGCGAAAGTCGTCCGGCAACCATGTCAGGCTGAAGTCTCTATGGCCTCATCGTCCCATCAGGAAGCAGGCATTACTCTAACCACGATTGCCCTCGGTTTCGTCGGTTTCGTCGTCATACTCGTTGCTGGGGCAGCGCTCGTATATGGGCTAGTCGAAGACCCTGCGGTGAGCGGACCTGTTGCAGGGGCAATCGGCGTCATCATCGCAGCGATCCTCCAGCGACGATGGGAGAAGGGCCAGGAATTGGAGCGATTGCGCCGCGAGCAGATGTCGCCTATATACGAGCAGTTGGTCAGCATCTTGAAGGACAATCCCGAGGAAGCCGAGACAGCGGAGTTTTTCAAGGACCTCACAACGAAGCTACTGCTGTATGGACCAGCGCCAATCATCAAGGAATGGATTGAGTTCCGCCTTCACGGCGTGTCTGCTGATGACCCAACCAACCCAACAAGCCTCCTGAACTATGAAAAGCTGCTGTTGCTTGTGCGTAAGGATCTTGGGCACGATGATTCGGAGCTGAGGCTGGGTGATCTGCTGCGTGTGTACGTGAATGACTTTGACGAGATGCATCTGCGCTGGGCTGCCAAGCAGGCACTCCAAGCTGGGGGTCAATTTTCCGAATAAGCCGTTGAGCATCAATACCGATTTGGGCACTCTCTTGTAGAAGTACGTCTTTTACGTAGCCCTATTGGGTGAATCAGCAAAGAAGATTTCGAGCAGGACGCAGTTCACCGCTGGTCCTGCTCGCTGACGCCTCCGTAGCTCACGTTGGCTGAGATTCCACTGGCTATGCGGCTCCGCAACGCAATGCGCGAATCAGTCAACCAGGACCGGCGCGGGGGCCGAGGCCGATCGGCCCGCTCGCCCCGACAACTCTTCGAGTCGATCCACCCCACAAGGCGACCCAGGTCGAGCGGACTCGGCCCCCGCGCCGGGCCGTCTGCGGCGTCCACGCAAATCTCGTCGCCCGCGATCGCCATGGACGAGAGGCACGGATGCCTCTCGCAGACGACCCATCGATGCTAGGCCGACACACGCGGATGATCCCTTCCCCATCCCACAATCCACTAAGGCGGCTCGGTGCAGATCGGCCACCGCTCCTGGTCGCCGTCGGACTGCGCTGCTCTAACCGCGCATACGCCGCCTACGCCGGCGCTGGCGCAAGATGTTCAAGAACCGCCGCCACAGCATGCCCTACCGCTCCCCAGGCGCCTTGCGCGGATACTGAGAGGTGTCGAGCGTCAAATCCAGCGCGGTGCGCACGATGCGGTTCTGTTCGGCGATGTGCGCGGCGGGGTAGCCCTCGCCTGGGCTGGCGCGCTCGGGGCGGCCGATGTAGCCGAAGTGGATGTGCTGGGGCAGGATCTGCATGAGGCGCGGGAACATGTGCGCGCGGGCGCCCATGTTGCGGGGCTCTTCCTGGACCCACACGATCTCCTGCAGAGCGGGATAGCGCGCGATGAGCTCGCGGATCGAGTGCTCGGGGAACGGGTAGAGCAGCTCGACGCGCCCGACGGCGACGCCCTTGTTGGCGGGGCGGTCGGGGTGGCCGACGAGGTCGTAGTAGATCTTGCCGGTACAGAGCACGAGGCGGGTGACGTTCTCCTCGGCGACCCCGGGCTCGGCGAGCACGGGCTGGAAGCGGCTGTCCTCGGCGAGGTCGGCGATCTCGCTGGAGGCTTGAGGGAGGCGCAGCAGCGACTTGGGGGTCATGATCACGAGCGGGCGCTGCTTGGCGATCAGGGCCTGGCGGCGCAGCAGATGGAAGTACTGGGCTGGAGTCGTGAGGTTGGCGACGCGGATATTGCCCTCGGCGGCCTGGGAGAGGAAGCGCTCCAAGCGCGCGGAGGAGTGCTCGGGCCCGGAGCCCTCGTACCCGTGGGGCAGTAGCAGCGTGAGGCGGGAGGTCTGCCCCCACTTGGCGAGGCCGGAGACGATGAACTGGTCGACGATGACCTGGGCGGAGTTGACGAAGTCGCCGAACTGGGCCTCCCAGAGGACGAGCGTCTCGGGGGCCTCCTGGCTGTAGCCGTACTCGAAGCCCATGCAGGCGAGCTCGGAGAGCGGGCTGTTGTGCAGCTCGAACGGCGCGAGCGCCTCGGGGAGGCTCTGGATCGGGCAGAAGGTCTGGCCGGTCTTGGCGTCGTGGAGCACCATGTGACGCTGGCTGAACGTGCCGCGCTCGGTGTCCTGGCCGGTGAGGCGGACGGGGGTTCCCTCGGTCAGCAGCGAGGCATACGCGAGCGCCTCGGCGTGCGCCCAGTCGAGGCGACCGGGCTCCTCGCCGTGGGGCGGGTGCTCCTGCAGCGCGGCGCCGCGGCGCTCGAGCTGTTTGACGAGCTTGGGGTGCACGGTGAAGCCGTCGGGCACGCGCAGCAGCTCGCGGCCGAGCTCGCGCAGGCGCTCGGCGGGCACGGCGGTCTTGACTTCGGGGCTCGGCGAGCGGTCGAGCTGGTATTCGCCGGTGCCCTCGTCGCCCTGCTCGGCGGCGGTCTCGATCCTGGTCTTCAGGCGCTGGTGGAGCGTGGTGAGGTTGTCCCAGACCTGCTGGGCGAGCTGGTCGACCTGCTCCTTGCTGACGACGCTTTCGGTCGCCAGGCGCTCGGCCCACAGTCCAGAGACGCGCTTGTGGCCCTTGATCTTGGCGTACATCTCGGGCTGGGTGTAGGCGGGCTCGTCGGACTCGTTGTGCCCGAAGCGGCGGTAGCCGATCAGGTCGATCAGGACGTCGTGGCCGAATTCCTTGCGGAACGCGAACGCGAGGCGCACGGCGCTCATGCAGGCGGGGACGTCGTCGGCGTTGACGTGGATGATCGGGACGTCGAAGCCCTTCGCGAGATCCGATGCCCAGCGTGTGGAGCGCGCGTCGTCGGGGTCGGTGGTGAAACCGACCTGGTTGTTCATGATGAGGTGGACGGTGCCGCCGACCTTGTAGCCGTCGAGGCCCTGCAGGTTGAGCGTCTCGGCGACGACGCCCTGGGCGGGGAACGCTGCGTCGCCGTGGATCGCGATCGGGACGGCGGCGTCGGTGTCCTGGTGCGCGCGCGGCCCCTGACGCGTGGTCTGGGCGGCGCGGGTGGCGCCCTCGACGACAGCCGAGACGTACTCGAGGTGGCTGGGGTTGGACTCGAGGTTGACCTGGATCGTGCCGCCGGTGGGCAGGTCATAGGAGCCGTGGGTGCCGTGGTGGTACTTGACGTCGCCGGTGCCGCCCTGGGGGATCGTAGTGACGGCCTCCAGCGTCGAGGCGCCCTCGAACTCGGCGAAGATCGTGTCGTAGGGTCGCCCGAGGTTGTGCGCGAGGACGTTGAGGCGCCCGCGGTGGGCCATGCCGATAACGACCTCCTTGCCGCCGTGGACGGCGGCAAGCTGGATCAGCTCGTCGAGCATCGGGACGGTCATATCGAGGCCCTCGATCGAGAACTGGTGCTGACCGAGGTATGCCTTGTGCATGAAGCGCTCCAGCGCGTCGACCTCGATCAGTCGCTTGAGCAGCGTCTGCTGCTCGTCGCTGGTGAGCGGTACGCGGAAAGCGCCGGACTCGATCTTCTCGCGCAGCCACACACGCTGGCGGTGGGAGGCGATGTGCTCGATCTCGTAGGCGATCGTGCCGCAGTAGGTCTCGCGCAGGTGCGGGAGGGCGTCGGCGAGCGTGGCGCCCGGTACCCACATGCGCAGGATCTTGGCCGGGATTTGCGCCATCAACTGGGGCGTGAGACCGAGCGGCTCGGGATCCAGCGCGGGATCGCCCTCGGGCTCGACGCCGAGCGGATCGAGATGGGCGGCGAGGTGGCCGTGGGTGCGGAATGCCTTCAGCAGCGCAGTGGCGGCCTGCACGGCCTGCAAGAGCTCTTCGTCGGGTGGGCCGTGGGAGGCGACTTTCTCCGCGCTGGCCGCGGCTGCGGCCGCAGCGGCAGCTGGCGCGGGCGGAGCGGGAGCGGGTCCGAGCACGACGCCCAGCGGCGCGAAGACCCCTTCGTAGAAGCCGCGCTCGCCTTGCAGATACTCCTCGATACGGCCGAGGAAGCGACCGGACTCGGCGCCCTGGATGACGCGGTGGTCGTAGGTGGAGGTCATCGTCATGACCTTCTCCGCGCCGATCATCGCGCCGATGTTGCCGAGTCCCGGGGGGTAGCCGATCGCGCCGGTCGCGACGATCGTGCCCTGGCCGTTCATGAGGCGCGGGACCGAGGCAGCGGTACCGAGGCCGCCGGGGTTGGTGAGGGTGATGTTGGCGCCGACGAGGTCGTCGGCGGTGAGGGTGTTGGTACGCGCCTTCTCGACGAGCGCGTCGTAAGCGGTCAAGAAGCGGTCGAAGGGGAGATTGGCGGCGTTCGCGATGACGGGCACCATCAGCGTGCGGGAGCCGTCCTTCTTCTCGACGTCGACCGCGAGGCCGAGGTTGACCTGGCCGTCGCGAACGCGATGGGGGCGGCCATCGACTGTGGCGAAATGCTCGGCCATGACGGGCATGTCGGCGGCGGCACGCGCGATCGCGTAGGCGATGAGGTGGGTGAACGAGACCTTGCGCCCGCCGGCCTTGAGCTCGCGCCGACGAGCGTCGAGGACGGTGACGGTGAGCGTGCGGAAGCTCGTAGCGGTGGGGATCGACAGCGACTGGTCCATGTAGCGGGCGAGGGCTGCGGCGCCGCCCTTCATGAGCTCGGCGCCCGCGGGAGCGGACGTCGCTGCGCCGTTGCCCGCCGAGTCGCCGGTGGCGGCCTGCAGGACGTCGGCCTTTACGATGCGCCCCGCGGGGCCACTGCCGGCGACCTCGGTCAGGTCGACGCCCTCGGCGGCGGCTGCTCGTGCGGCGACAGGCGAGACGCGCACACCATCGGGCAGGGCGGATGTCGATGCAGTCGACGATTGTTCCTCGGTCACGGTGCCCTCGGTGGCGGAGCCGTTGGAGGGCGATCCGTCAGCAGCGTCCTGGAGGGCGATCCGCGCGATGACCTGGCCGACCGTGACCGTGTCGCCCTCCTCGACAAGGAGCTCGCTGACGACGCCGCTGGCGGGTGCGGGAAGCTCGACATCGACCTTGTCGGTCGAGATCTCCACGATCGTGTCGTCGCGCTTGATGAAGTCGCCCGCCTTGACGCGCCATTCGAGGATGGTGCCCTCGGTGACCGACTCGCCGGCGGCGGGTGTGACGACGTCGATTGTCTGCCCAGTCGCCGTGCTTGCCGCCATCTGGACTCACTCTAGCGTGGCGGGTGGGCGGTAAGCCGCGCCGGTGCTTGTCTTCACCCATCCTTCACACGAGCCCGCACGGCTGGGGAGGCCGGGACGGCGTCGCCTGTCCCCGAGCGTCGCCGGCGCTGCTCGCGGACGAACTCGTAACTGCCGAAGAAAGGGCCGATTCCGCCGAGCACTGCGACGGCGGCTGCGAGTCGCAACGGGACGATGCGCAGACGGACGCAGAGAATGCAGGTGAGAGACATTGCGATCCACAACAGCCCGTGCGTGAGCCCGAGCACGAAGGTCTCGGGTTGGGGATTGCCGGCGGCAAAGGCGCAGACGAGCAGCGCGGCGTAGATGCAGGAATGGGTGAACGAGACCCACTTCAGCCCAGTGAAGATGTGCGTTGCGGGCAAGCGCTCACTCCGACAGCCAGCGCGCCATACGCCGCAATCCCTCACTGGCCTCGGGTGGCCACGCGTCGATCTCGGCGGGCCACCAGGCGAAGGCGTCGTGCTCGTGGTCGGGGACGACCTCGGCGCCCTCGGGCAGCCAGGCTTGACCGACGAACATGACGAGCTGTTGAGGCAGGCGAATGAGCGCCTCGGCGTGGACGCGCTGGGGGGCGACCGACCACTCCTCGTGCAGCTCGCGCACGAGCGTGTGGGCGGGGTTCTCGCCGAGGTCGACGGCGCCGCCGGCGCCCAGCGCCCAGCGCCCGGCCCACGAGGCGAGCCACGACGCGCGGCGGCCCGCCAGCCAGCGTCCGTCGGCGGCGCGTGTGACGCACAGGGCGGCGATGCTGCTGCTGGCATCGCCGGCGACGAGCCGCAGCGCCCAGCGGACGGGCTGAAGCTCGATCTCGATGCCGCCGTCGAGCTCGCGGAAGCCGGCTAGGCGTGCGGCGACGCCGTCGTGGCTTGGCGACCCGCGCTCCTGCAGGGCGGCGATTGCGGCGTCGGCGGCCTCGACGTGGGCGGGCTGGGGTTCGAACTCGTGCTCGCTCCAGCGCGCGGCGACCTGCTCGAGCGGCCAGGGGCCGCGCGCGAGGATCTCGGCGCGGTCGTGGGACTGCTCGGCGCTGGGGGGTTCGCGCTCTGTGGGCTTGGGCTCAGCTGCCATGTCCTAGCTAGAAGGCTAGTGGGCGGCTCGTGCTGGGGCGTGATGCGTTTGTTGTCGAACCTCGCCGCCGCGCACGCGCACACGCGCGCACGCGCGGCGGGGTCGATATTTGGAGTGACTCCTGCGAGGTTTGGAGTGACCCCTGCGAGGAGCGGGGCACTCCCCCGACGGGCGGCGGCGCAGCGCCCAATAGACTCGGCGCTCGTGCCGGAGCGCAGACGCAAGCACTGGGGTTGGGGCTATGAGGACGAGCAGCCCTCGCCCGAGCAGGTGCACGCGACGGCGCAGGGCCTAGCGAGTCATCTCGGGCTCGCGGAGCCGCAAGTTGAGGAGCCGGTGGCGCTACAGGCGGTCGAGTTGGCGGCGCCGCGGGTCGCACCGCCGGCGGCGCTTGCGGAGATCTGCGCGACGGATGTGTACGCGCGGGCGTCGCATGCGAGTGGGAAGTCCTACGTCGATGTCGTGCGTGGCTTTCGCGGTAGTTTCGAAGACGCGCCTGACTTCGTGGTGTATCCGCGCGCGGAGCTCGATGTGGAGCGGCTGCTGGAGTGGTGCACGGCGCAGCGCGTAGCGGCGATTCCGTATGGAGGTGGGACGAGCGTCGTGGGCGGGGTGCGGCCGGCGGTGGACGTGTCGTACAACGGGGCGATCAGCATCGACATGGGCGCTCTGGGGCGGGTCCTGGAGGTGGATCCGGTGTCGCGTGCGGCGCGCATCCAGGCCGGGGCGAGCGGCCCGGCGCTGGAGCGCCAGCTGGGCGAGCACGGGCTGACGCTGCGCCATTTCCCGCAGTCGTTCGAGTTCTCGACGCTGGGCGGCTGGATCGCGACGCGGGCGGCGGGCCACTTCGCGACGGTGTGGACACATATCGAGGACTTCGTGGAGTCGGTGCGGGCGCTGACACCGGCGGGCGTGTGGGAGTCGCGGCGGCTGCCGGGCTCGGGGGCGGGAGTGAGCCCGGACAGGATGTTGGCGGGGTCGGAGGGGACGCTGGGCGTGATCGTGGAGGCGTGGATGCGGGTGCAGCCGCGCCCTGCGCACCGCGCGTCGGCGGGGGTGCGCTTCAAGGACTTCTCGCGAGCGGCGGAATGCGTGCGCGCGATCGCGCAGTCGGGATTGAACCCGGCGAACTGCCGGCTGATCGACCCTCAGGAGGCGCTTTTGACGTTTGCGGGCGACGGGTCGGCGGCGCTGCTGGTACTGGGTTTCGAGTCGGGCGAGCATCCGGTGGAGGGGCTATTGGATGTGGCATTGCGGCTGTGCCGGGAGCATGGTGGTGAGGCCGAGGAGCGAGGAGGAGAGGGGAAGGGGAGGGGAGGGGGTGGCGCGGTCGGGGCTTGGCGCGAGGCCTTCCTGCGGGTGCCTTATCTGCGTGACGTGCTGGTCGCGATGGGGTTGATCAGCGAGACATTCGAGACGGCGATCACGTGGGAGCGCTTCGAGGCGCTGCACGAACGTGTGACAGGTGCAGCCGAGGAGGCGCTGCGCGAGGTAGGTGCAAGCGAGGCGCGGGTGATGTGCCGCTTCACGCATGTCTACCCGGACGGTCCGGCGCCGTACTTCACGGTGCTCGCGCAGGGGCGTCGCGGTGAGGAGATCGAGCAATGGGAAGCGGTCAAGCGCGCGGTGTCGGACGCGATCATCGATGTGGGTGCGACGATCACCCATCACCATGCGGTGGGACGCGATCATCGGCCGTGGTATGACCGCCAGCGGCCGGAGCCGTTCGCGCGGGCGCTGGGAGCGGCGAAGGCGGCGGTGGATCCGGCCGGGATCATGAATCCGGGAGTGCTCATCGACCCGACCCCACCGGCCGTGGCGCAGAAGGCCCCTCCGCGATGACCATCGCTGTGCTGGGACCTGGCGGCGTCGGAGGGCTGGTGGCGGGCGCGCTCAACCGCGCTGGAGATCGCGCGATCGTGGTGGCACGAGAGTCCACGGCACAACTGATCACCGAGCACGGCCTGCAGGTGCGCTCGGTGCGGCTGGGGGATTTCGTCGTGCACCCACGCGCAGTGGCGGAGCTCGCGGAGCCGGTCAAAGCGCTGGTGGTGGCGACAAAGGCAGCGGGACTCGCGCCGGCGCTGGAGCGCATCGAGGCAGAGCCCCCGCTGGTGCTGCCGCTGCTCAACGGCGTGGACCATGTGGCGATGCTGCGGGAGCGCTTCGGGGAGGAGCGCGTGGTGGCGGGCTCGATTCGCGTGGAGGCGGATCGTCCGCGGCCTGGAGTGGTCGTGCATACGAGCCCGTTCCTGCGCGTGGACATGGCGTCGCGTTTTGCTTCGGCGCGTCCGGGGATGGACGCGCTTGCTGCGCGCCTCCGGGACGCAGGTATTCCGGCGAGGGTGCGGGACTCCGAGCCACAGGTGATGTGGTCGAAGCTGGTGCGCCTGAATGCGCTGGCGTGCACGACGAGCGCGTTCGACAAGCTGCTCGGCGAGATCCGCGATACGCCGGTGCTGCGGGCGGCGCTGGTGGGGGCGATCGAGGAGGGCTGCGCGGTCGCGAACGCGGAGGGAGCGAACGTCGATGCGAGCGACCCGCTGGGCGAACTGAGCGACGCGCACGCGACGCTCGGCAGCTCGATGCAGCGCGACATCGCGGCGGGACGCCCGCCCGAGCTCGACGCGATCCCGGGTGCGGTGCTGCGCGCGGCGGCGCGCCATGGATTGCGGTGTCCGACGATCGAGGATCTGGTGGAGCGGATCGCGCAGCGCGCCGGCGTGCCGGCGCCGCTGGTTGCGAGCTGACCGCCCGGGCCGCGGCCCGGCTTGTGCCGAACCGGGCCAACGAGGTGCTGCCACTCCCCATGGGTGGATGGGAGCTACTCTCCGAAGGGCCGAAAGCGCGGGGTCTCGGGCGCGGCGGCGGGGATGGCATGGGTGGCGATCGCCTCGACTACCTCTTGCTCGGACTCCTCGCGCTCCTCGTCGTGCTGGCCGTCGCAGAGGACGCGGAAGTTGCCGGTGACGCCGCTGTCGGCGTGGATCGTGATGCCGGGGAGAATCTCCTCGCCCTCCTCGAAGCCGAGGCGCTCCAGGTCGAAGTGGGCGAGGCCGATGCCGTGCGCGGTGTGCGTGGGGTTCTCGCGGTCGTGCGCGGCGACGGCCTGCGCGAAGCGCTCGAGGTTCTTGGCGATCTTGCCGGTGTCCGCCATGGGCTCTCGGTGGAAGCGTAGCGCCGCCGCCATGCATACGATTCCCCCGTGACGACGACCGCCGATCAAAAAGGGGACACGATGGACATCTTCGCTCTGCTTGACGAAGCCCGCAGTGCAACCAATGTGCTGGAGCACCCGTTCTACCAGCGCTGGAGCGCGGGCGAACTGGAGGCTGAGGAGCTCGCGCTGTACGCCGGCGAGTACCGTCACGCGGTGCAGGCGTTGGCGCAGGCCTCGCGGCAGGCGGCGGCGCAGGCGGACCCGGAGCGTCGGGCGGGACTGGAGCGGCACGCGGTCGAGGAGCAGGCGCACGTGGAGCTGTGGGACGACTTCGCGCGCGCGGTCGGCGGTGATGCACAGGGCATCCATGAGCCCCTTGCGCAGACGCGCGAGTGCGCCCAGTCGTGGACGGCGGGCGCGGATCTGCTGGAGAGCCTGGCGGTGCTCTACACGGTCGAGGCGAGCCAGCCGGCGATCTCGACGACGAAGCTCGACGGCTTGGCGACCCACTACGGCGTGGCTGCCGACTCGGCGGGCGCGGGGTACTTCAGGCTGCACGCGACGCTCGACGTCGAGCACGCGCGTCAAGCGCGCGAGCTGATCGCGGAGCTGATGCCCCAGGACGAGGCGCAGGCGCGAGCGGCCGGGGAGCGGATGCTCACACGCGCACAGGCTGCGCTGCAGGGTAACTGGCGGCTGCTCGACGGCGTCGAGGCCGCTCGCGAGGCAGGTCTGGCTACGGCTCCATAGAGCCCAGCTCCGCCCAACCCGGCCAGCGAGTCCGTCCCATGCCCGTCAGTGGTAGCTGGAGCTGCGCTGATCTAACCTGCTCACGGCAGCTGATTCGGCTGGTGGAGCGTTACGATCTAAGGCTGAGGAACTGAGCCATGAGCGACTACCACATCAACGTCTTCTACAGCGAAGAGGATGCAGCCTACGTCGCTGATGTCCCCGACCTGGATGCGTGCTCCGCCCTGGGTGCGAGCCCCGAAGAGGCTCTGGCGGAGGTCGAGCGCGCTAAGGAGGCCTGGCTCTCTGCGGCGCGCGAGGCCGGCAAGCCGATCCCCGAACCGCGCTACCGACCCGCGATCTACGCGCGTTAGCTGCTCTCGCACGCCGGTACCGGCGGTTGCGACGGAGCTACTGCACGAAGTACAAGAATCTGGCTGTAATACTGGGTATTCAGCCCATCTCCAATAACTTGATTCTGTACCCGTCGAGGTGGTGGACGGTTTGCAACTCAGGCCGCCGGGACGACCTCTGCGAACTTGACGGTGTCGATGAACTGCCGGAAGCGCGCCAGCTTGCCGTCGCGGAGCTCCCAGACGTGGACCGCCGGCTCGTCCAGGACCTTGCCGGTTGCCTTGCCGGTGCCCGTGTAGCGGACGATCACCGCGACGGTTGCGCCCGATGCAATGTACTCCTCGGGCGTCACCGCGAAGCCCTCAACGTCCGCTGCGATCGGGCCAAAGACATTCTGTAGCACCGCCTCGCCGCTGCGGTACAGGCCCCCGTACGGCATGCCCTCGGCCTCGAACCATTCAATGTCGTCAGCAAATGCTCCGAGCACGGTGGGGATGTCGCCTCGACTGAACGCACCGTAGATGCCCTTGACCCACTCGACATGCTGCTCAGTCATGGCTCCCCCTCGGTTGACGTACGTTGAAGCCTGACCCTACTCGAATCGTCAGGTCTCGAATCCAGTTCAGCAGACTAGGGCACGACCCATGTACTACGGCTGCTCGATGATCTCCACGCGATATTGATCGGGGTCTTTGACAAAGCAAAGCCGCGATCCGCCCTCGCGGACGGAATAGGGTGGCTTCTCGGGCTCGATGCCCTGCTCGGCGAGGCGCGCGAGCATTGCGTCGAGGTCGCTGGTGCTGATCGCGATGTGGCCATAGGCGGTACCGAGCTCGTAGGAGTCGACGCCGAAGTTGTAGGTCAGCTCCAGGCGCGGCATGTCGCCGTCGCCGGGCTGGTTCATGAAGACGTTGACGGCCTCGTCTTTGATCGGGATGCGGCCGACCTCTTGGAAGCCGAGCGCGTTGTAGAAGGCGACCGAGCGGTCGATGTCGGTGATGCGGTAGCACGTATGGATGAGGGGCATGCGGGGCAGTTTACGCTCCGCTCGAACGCCCGCCGGCGTCCTTCGTGCAAGGATGGCGCCCATGATCCTTGAGCGCGCGCTGCATCCGCAGTTCCTCTCGAACACCTATCTCGTCGCCGACGGCGTTGGCGGGCCGGCTTTCTTCGTGGACGCCGGCGGCCCGGTGGAGGAGCTGATCGCGAAGGCGCAGGAGCTGGAGCTCACGCCGACGCATGTCCTGCTGACTCACCACCACTATGACCACGTCAGTGAGGTCGGCGCGCTACGGAAGCGCTGGCCGAAGCTGAAGGTCCTCATCCATCCAGGCGAGCGCGAGTTGGTAGCCGAGGATGTCGACTGGGATACGATCGAGCCCGGGGAGACACTGCAGTTCGGGACGCTGGAGGTGCGGCCGCTGCTGACGCCGGGGCACACGGCGGGGATGCTCTCGTTCCTCGTCGGCGAGCCATCCTCGCGCCCCTCGCGCTCAGGCACCAGCATCGCTCCGGGTGGGTTCACGGGCAACGAAGGCGTGGTGTTCACCGGCGACACGCTCTTCCAGGGCTCCGTCGGGGGGGTCCGCGCGCCGGGTCACACGACGTACACCGACTTGAAGGACTCGATCATGGGAACCCTGATGGAGCTACCGCCGGACACCGTCATCGCTCCCGGTCACGCCGATCTCACGACGGTGGCTCAGGAGTGGAACGGGAACCCTTTCATCCGTGTATGGCGAGGTCTCGACGCGGAGCGCACCGAGCAGTGCACCGCGCTGGGCGAGCCCGCGACGCTGGTCCTGCTGTGCGGCGATTACGACGGTGGCTACAAGGCCTGGGTGCGCTGGTCGGATGGCTCAGACGACATCGTGCCTGGATCACGCGTCGAGCAGCTCGGGTGAGAGCGCGCGCCAGCGCTTAAGATCGAGTACGTGGCGCGCGAGAAGATCCCGACCTCCAGAGTGCGCCGCACCGCGACGGTGGGTCGCCTGGCGGCTACCGAGACGGTCAAGCAGTTCGGCACGCGCGCGGCAAATGTGACTCGCAGCGAGGAGGCCGGGCAGCAGGCGCTGGCGCGCCGCCAGGTGGAGACGGCCAAGCAGATCGTCGCGGTGCTCGGGACGATGAAGGGCGCGGCGATGAAGCTCGGGCAGGTCATGTCGTTCCTGGACGTCGGGCTCGTGCCGGAGGAGTACCGCGAGGAGTTCCAGCACGAGCTCGCTAAGCTCCGCGACGCCGCGCCGACGGTGTCGTTCAAGCAGATGCGCAAGGTTATCGAGGACGATCTCGAAGAGCGCGTCGGCGAGGTCTTCGAGGACTTCGACGAGGTGCCGATCGCGGCGGCATCGATCGGTCAGGTCTACCGTGCGCGGCTGCGTGAGGGCAGTCGCGAGGTCGCGGTCAAGGTCCAATACCCGGGCGTCGCCGCAGCCGTGCGGGCGGACCTGCAGAACCTCGACATGATCATGCGGCTGCTCAAGCGCATGACGCCGCAGCTCGATGTCAAGGCGGTCGCGGCCGAGATCCGCGACCGCATCGTCGAGGAGCTCGACTACGAGCTCGAGGCTCAGAACCAGCGCTCGCTGGTACGAATCTTCGAGGGGCACCCTTTCATCGTCGTGCCCGACGTCGTGAGCTCGCTCTCGCGCGAGCGCGTGCTCGTGACCGAGCTCGTGCGCGGCGTTGGCTTCGAGGAGCTCAAGGGCTATTCGCAGGCCGAGCGCGATCGCATCGGCGAGATCGTGTTTCGCTTCTTCCTGGGTTGCCTCTACCGCCACCGCCAGTTCTCCGGGGATCCGCACCCGGGGAACTTCATGTTGCTCGACGGCGGACGGGTCGCGTTTCTCGACTTCGGGCTTTTCAAGCGCCTCGACCGGGCGCCGGTGGAGCTCGAGCTCGCCGCCCAACGCGCGGTTGTCGAGGGCGACGCCGTGGCGCTGCATTCGCTGCTCGCCGAGTCCGGCTTTCTGCCGGATCCGAGCCGCGTCGATCCCGGCGAGTTGCTCGAGTTCATCGGAGAGGCCATCGGGTGGTACACGCGCGACGAAGTGATCGAGCTGACACCGGAGATTGCGACGCAGGTGATGATCGAGAGCTCCGACCCCCGCTCGCGCTACTTCCGCTCGATGCGCCACCAAGACATGCGCCCCGAGCACCTCTTTGGGCGGCGTATGGAGATGCTGACGCTGGCCGTTCTTTCCCAACTGCGTGCCCGCGCCAACTGGCATCGCATCGCGCGCGAGTGGATCTACGGCGAGGAGCCCGTTACCGAGCTAGGTCGCGAAGAGGCCGAGTTCTACTTACAGGGCGGCGTCGGCGCCGCGAGCTGAGCGCTACAACACCTGAATCTGCACAAGGCTGGTCGTCCCCGGCCGCCCACTGGGCAGTCCGGCGGTGATCCCCACGCGCTGCCCGCGCTCGCACCAGCCGAGCTCGACGACACGTCGCGCCGCGTCTGCGATCAGCGCCTCAGTGGTCTCGTGACGCGGGATCGAGGCGGCGCGCACGCCCCACATCAGTCCGCAGCGTCGCACGGTCTCGCGGCCGGGTGAGAGCGCGTAGACCGGCACGGTCGGGCGGTGCGCGGAGACCAAGCGCGCCGAGCGTCCGGAAAGCGTTGGTACGACTATCGCGTCCAAGCTCAGCTCACGAACCGCGATACAGAGGCTGTGTGCCAGCGTGTATGCGGGGTCGGCCTCGGTGCGTCGCACGCGCGACGCGTTCCATTCCTCGTAAGGCGCGATCGACTCCGCCTGCACGGCGACTGCGGCCATCATCTCGATCGCCTCGACCGGGTATGCCCCGACGGCGGTCTCCTGCGAGAGCATTACCGCATCGGTGCCATCGAGGATCGCGTTCGCGACATCCGCGACCTCGGCGCGCGTGGGGCGCGAGGAGGTGACCATCGAGTCCAGCATCTGCGTTGCCGTGATCGACGGCCGCGCGAGCCACCCGGCGAGGCGCAGCAGCTCCTTCTGGACGATCGGCACGCGCTCGATCGGCAGCTCGATGCCGAGGTCCCCGCGGGCCACCATCACGCAGTCCGCGGCCCGCAGGATCTCATCGGCGCGCTCGACCGCCTGGGGCTTCTCCATCTTGGCGATCAGCGGCAGGCGCGTGTGCTCGCGCACCAGTTCGATGTCCTCGGGCTTGCGCACGAACGAGAGCGCCACCATGTCGACCCCGATCGACTCTCCATGGCGCAGCAGCGCGAGGTCCTCCTCCGGCACCGCGGGCAGCGCATCCACGGGGCCCGGGATGTTCAGCCCTTGGCGCGAGGCGACGGCGCCGCCGATCTCGACCTCGGCCTCGACCTCCTGGAGGCTTGGCCGCACGTCCTTCACGCGCAGCCTGACCGAGCCGTCGGCGAGGTAGATCACGGCGTCTGGTTCCAGCGCCTCAGCCAGGCCGGGCCAGGAGATCGTCATCCGCTCCGAATCCCCATCGCCGTCGGCGCCGCTGCAGTCGAAGGTCACACGATCCCCTGGCTTGAGCTCCACGACGCCCTCGCGCAGCGGTCCGATCCGCAACTTCGGGCCTGGCAGATCCTGCAGGATCGCTACCGGGCGCCCGGCCTTGCCCGCGGCGTCGCGTACCCGACGCACCGTCTCGGCGTGCTCCTCCAACGTTCCGTGCGAGTAGTTCAGCCGTGCGACGTCCATCCCCGCGTGCACCATGCGCAGCAGCGTCTCGGGCTCGCGCGAGGCTGGCCCGATCGTCGCGACTATCTTCGTACGCCGGCGCATGCCCCGCACGGTATCGACAGTGATCCCCGTGTGCGTCAGGGCGCTTTCACATCCGGGAAATGCTCCTCGCAGTGCTCGCGCAGGGTGTCGCGCACCCACGTGCGCTCCGCGGGGCTCGCCGCCCGAAAGCGAGCCAGCAGCTCGCGTTGGCGCTCGATCGCGGCGCCCGCGATCGTCCACCGCACGGCGAGCTGCTCGAACAGCAACTCCACCGCGCGCTGCCACGCGTCCTCGCGCGTCGTCGCCGCGCTGGCGTGAGCGCCGGCGAGCACCTCGGCATAGCGCACCCGGGTCGCCGCCGTCAGCGACCCGCGCAGCGCGAGCGTGTTGCCCTGCGCGTCGCTGTATTCACTGGTCGGTGCCTTCAGACGCTCGGGGCGCTGCTTGGGCTTCGGCTTGCGTCGGGTCACCCTCAGGTTGTGTCGGCCGCGTGCTCCAGCTGCCCGCGGACGTCGCCGGTGACGGCCTTCGCGTGCCCCGGCCATGCCGCCGCGGGCTCCAGCGCCGCGAGCTTGCGCAGGCTCGCGCGGGCCTGCTCGGTGTCGAAGTTGTACGTCGCCTCGGGCAGTTTCGGCGCGCTGTCGCGGCCCCACATGTCCAGCGTGTAGAAGCCGTCGGTCGCCAGCGCGAGGCGATCGGACTCGCGCCACAGCGCGATCTGGCCCGGGGCGTGGCCGGGGATGTCGACGACGCGGAAGCCCGCGATCTCGTCCCCCTCGTTGACGGTGGCGGCGATTTTCACTGGGCCTCCGTCCCATGCGAAGCGGTGCAAGACACGGTGGATCTGGCGATGCGGCGTGGGCAGCGTCGCGAGTCCCTCGGGCCAGTAGTCGAAGCCCCCACTGCCTTCGGCGTCCTTCACCGCGTCGGGGTGGCACAGCACGGGCACACCCAGCCCGGGCGCGGCGCCGCGGTGGTCGGTGTGCCCGTGGCCGAGCACGATCCGGCGGACTCCGCCGAGCTTCGCGCCGGCCGAGGCCAGGGCGCGCACCATCGTGCGTGCGCCGGCGTCGAACAGCGTGACCCCACCGTCGTCCTCGAGCAGGTACACGTTGCAGCGGCCCGGCTGGCCCTGCACGACCCACACTCCCTCCGCGACCAGCTTCGCCTCTGGCATCGCGCGGTTGGCGATGCGCGTCTTCACGTTGAACGCCTGCGCCATACCCTGTTCGGCGGCCGACCCGCGCGCGGGCATCAACCCGATCTGGCGTGGGGCCTCCATGGTGTCCGTGAAGGCGTCGTTCTGCTGCACCAATCCGTCGCGCACGGTCAGCAGGTCGAAGCCTTCGAGCGTCATTGGGTGGCCTGTCGGGGATACACCGTTCAACGAGCCGGGGCCGAGGAACGTTCCTGTCAGCCGCCACTGCACTCCGCAGCGATCGCCCTCGGTCGTCGTGCTCACCAGCTCGAAGCGTAGGTCCGGCATCGCCGCAATCAGGTCCCCGATGAACGCTCGCACGCCCTCCGGAGCGGTGACGTCGACCTGGCCGCGGACGTTCTCACGTCCACCCACCGCCCACAGCGCCACGGCCGCGTCGAGGTCGTGCGCGTTGATCGCCTCGAAATACTGCCGCGCGATGGTCTCGGCTTCGCTGCGGCCCGCCGGGCGGGCGGAGCTAGCCATCGCCTGCTGAATGTTCGCGGCCGCCTCCTGCACCTTGCTCGCGGCCCTCGCGATGCTCTCCTCGTCGTCTGCGGCCATCGGTCAAGCTCCTTGGACGGGTGTTGCGGCGAATGGCTAAGTCTAGGGGCTGGACGCCTCCCACACCTCTCCGCCGAGCACTCGCTCGAAGCCGATCCACATCGCATTCATCGCGGTCGCGACGACCCGCTCGCGCGGTACGTGTTGGTGCTCGTACCACCACAAAGCGAGCCCCTGCATGGTGGCGCGCATCGCCTCCCATGCCATGTCGAGCGCGTCCCCGTCAGCTTGCGAGAGGTTTGCCGCGACGGCCCGTTCACGTAGAAACAGCGGCATGATCGCCGCGCGGCTCGCCGCGATCACCTGCTCGTGGATCGCGTGCACCTCTGGCTCGCCGGTGGTGTCGCGAAACAACATCCGCCACGCGTAGGGGTGCGCCTGAACGTACGTGAACCACGCGTCGATCGCTTGCGGGATGCGCTGCGCGGGTGGCTCGTCTCCGGCGAGCTGCTCGCGCCAGAGTGCGCGCAGCTCCGCGAAGTGGCGCTCCAGCAGGCAGCGGTGCAGCTCGCGCTTGGACGCGAAGTGGTCGTAGACCACCGGCGCCGTCACGCCGGCGCGGCGCGCGATCTCGTCGATCGAGGTTCCGCCGTAGCCGCGCTCGGCGAACAGCTCGCTTGCGGCCGCTTCGATCAACTCACGCCGAGCCGGCCCTGTGAGACGTTTGCGCGTCGTCTTCTTGTCGCTTGACAACCTAATCCCCGCTAGGTAGCTTCCCACCGTACCTAACGATCGTTAGGCAAGCCCGTGGCGAAAGGATAGGCGCAATGGCACCGGACCGCTATGACGTCGTCGTTGTCGGCGCGCGCTGTGCGGGCGCGTCGCTCGCCGCGCTGCTCGCCCGCGGTGGCGCGCGCGTCGCCTTGCTCGAGCGCGCGAGCTTCCCCAGCGACACGCTCTCCAGCCACCTCTTCGAGGCCGACGCTCTGGCATTCCTCGACCGCCTTGGCGTCACCGAGGGTTTGCGCGCGACCGGTGCGCCGATGGTCAACCGCACCGACACGCGCGTGGAGGACGTGAGCCTGCAGATCG
Source organism: Solirubrobacteraceae bacterium (assembly GCA_036493975.1). Taxonomy (GTDB): domain Bacteria; phylum Actinomycetota; class Thermoleophilia; order Solirubrobacterales; family Solirubrobacteraceae; genus Palsa-744. The sequence goes on along the minus strand of DASXOX010000078.1, from coordinate 12,175 downwards.
CTCTGCCCCAAAGCCCGGGCGACGTTGGTGGGATGGCGTCGGTGCGGCGGCACTTACTCGACCCGCTGCTCGCCGGCGCGGCCGAGGAGGCCGGCGCCGAGCTGCGGACCCGCACCGAGGTCACGGCATTGGTGTACGACGGCGATCGCGTGACAGGAGTGCGCGCCGGCGGTGCGGGCGAGCGCGAGCAGACCGAGCTGCGGGCGCGGCTGGTGGTTGGCGCCGACGGACGTCACTCGACCATCGCAAAGCTCTGCGGCGCGCGTCGCTACAACCTCACCCCCAACCGCCGCTTGCTCTACTGGGCGTTCTTCGAAGGCGCCGACGCGGGGCCGGAGCCGACCTTTCTCTCGCACCGGTGGGGCGATCGCTTCATCCTCTCGACCCCGTCCGACAGCGGCCTCCATCAGGTCCTGATCTGGCCCGAAAAGTCAGAACGCGAGCGCTTCGGCGCGGATGTCGATGCGGCGTTCGTCGAGCACGCCCGCACCTGTGAGCCGGTTGCGGACTCGCTTGCGGGTGCGCGCCAGGTGGGCAAGGTGCTCGGCGCGGTGAGCTGGGAGGGCTTCTTTCGTGAGTCCTCTGGCGGAGGCTGGGTGCTCTGCGGAGACGCGGGACATTTCAAGAGTCCGGGGCCGGGACGCGGAATCGGCGACGCGTTCATCCAGGCCGAGAGTCTTGCCACCACGATCCTCGGGGCGCTCGACGGCGGGGATGCGGCGCTCGACGGTGCAATGCGGCGCTGGGGGCGCCGCCGCGACCGTGAGTTCGCCGGGCACTATTGGCTCGCCTATGACCTCGAAGAGGAGGGGGGGGTCCCGGCGGTGCTCGTGGAGATCCTGCGCGACCTGCATGCAGAGGGCCGCGCGGGCTTGTTCTTCGATCTCCTCAACCACCGCGCGCGGCCCTCACAGGTGCTGGCGCCGCCGCGCGTGCTGCGAGCCAGCGCCCGTCTGCTGCGCCGTCCGGGGCGTAGGAGTCTGCTGAGTGAGCTCGGGGCGCTCGGAGCACGAGACGCACGCCGGCGCTGGCGCAACCGGCGCCCGTCGTACGCGGTCTGAAAAAACAGCCCGCCGCGCGCGTACGCGCATGCGCGCGGCGGGCCGGCTCGAAGAAACACCGAACCCCGCCGGCCGAATAGGCTCCCTCCCCGTGGCCGAAGCGACCGATCACAGAGCGCACAGCAGGCGCGAGCTGGGTCGGGGCGAACGAATCCTGCCGGGCGTCTTCCGGCTGCGCCTGCCACTGCCGTGGCCGGGCGTGCCTCACGGCAATGCCTGGGCGGTCGCCGCGGGCGATGGGGTCGTGTTGTTCGACACCGGCATTCACGAACCAGGCTCGCTGGCACAGCTCGAAAGAGCGATGGAGATGTGCAGCCTTCGGCTGCAGGATGTGCGTCTCGTTGTCTGCACTCACGCGCACTCCGACCACTACGGTCAGGCGGCCACGATCGTGGAGCGCACGGGGTGCGAACTGTGGATGCACCCCAACTACGAGCACATGGCGCGCTGGGCCGAGGACTCCGACTCCGCGATCGCACGGCGTCTGGAGGTGGCGCGTCAGAGCGGGGTACCCGAGGAGCCGCTGCGCCGCTACGCAGCCGAGCGCGGCTCGCACGATTCCGGGATCGCGGCCGTCATCCCGCCCGATCGCGCGCTGCTGCCCGGCGTGACGATCCCGACGGATCTCGGCGACTGGACGGTGCACGAGACGCCCGGCCACGCGCCCTCGCACGTCTGTCTGTTCCAGCCCGAGCGGCGCCTGCTGATCTCTGGCGATCACCTGCTGGGGCGGATCTCGCTGTATTTCGATTACGGTTACTCGCCAGACCCGGTCGGCGAATTCGTGCACTCGCTCGACGTCGTACAAGATCTGAACGCGCGTCTGTGCCTGCCCGGCCACGGGCGCACGTTCGCCGATGTGCAGGCTCATATCGAGGGCAACCGGACGCTCGTCGCCGAGCGCCTGCGGCGGACGTTGGAGGTGATCGGGCCTGAGCCCCTCACGGCCTTCGAGGCGGCGCCGCGCATCTACGACGACGTGCCGTTCTCCTCGTTGACAGCCGCGTGGCTGCTGACCGAGACGCTCGCCTTGCTGCTGCATCTCGAGGTGACTGGGCGCGCATGTCGGATCCCCGGCGAGCCCGAGCGCTGGGCCGTGGCAGACTGAGCGGCGATGCGCATCGACGAGCTTCTTTCCGGCTCCGGGCCGGTTTTCTCCTTCGAGTTCTTTCCTCCCAAGACCGAGCGCGGGGAGCAGAACCTCGATGCGGCGATGCGGGAGCTGCGCGAGCTCGAACCGTCGTTCGTGTCGGTGACCTACGGTGCTGGTGGCTCGACCCGCGAGAAGACGATCGAGATCGTCAAGCGGATCAAGCAGGAGTATGGACTGGAGGCGATGGCGCATTTCACCTGCGTCGGCGCGACGGTGGAGCAGTTGCAGGGCACGCTCGACGAGATGGTCGGCGCGGGCATCGAGAACGTGTTGGCCCTGCGCGGCGATCCACCCGTTGGGCAGGAGGCGTGGGTCAAGACAGACGGTGGCCTCGAGTACTCGAGCGAGCTGGTCGCGGTCGTGCGCGACGGCTACCCGTTCGCGGTCGGAGCTGCGTGCTTCCCCGAGACCCACATCCACGCGACGAGCCCCGAAGCGGACCTCGAACATCTCGCGGAGAAGGTGCGCGCGGGCGTGGACTTCCTGATCACCCAACTGTTCTTCGACAACGCGTGCTACTTCGACTTCCTGGGGCGCGCCCGCGCCGCGGGGATCGAGGTCCCGATCATCCCCGGGATCATGCCGATCACCCAGGTGGGTCAGATCGAGCGGATGGCCGCGATGTGCGGGGCGTCGATTCCGGAGGGTCTGCGACGCGAGCTGCACTTACGCGAGGACTCACCGGAGGCTGTGCTCGACTTCGGTGTGGCTTACGCGACGCTGCAATGCTCGGAGCTGCTTGCCGCGGGGGCCCCGGGCATTCACTTTTACACGCTCAACCGCTCGCCGGCGACACGCGCGATCCTCGGGGCGCTAAAGCTCGCACGGCCTTGGGAGCGAGCGGCTCAGACGAGCTCGATCTCGAGCCCCTCGGCGACCCGCGGCGAGCCGTCGGGCGACTCGTAGCGGACGTCGACGGAGTCGTTCTGACGATAGGTTCCGACGCCCCAAGCGCCGAGCAGCCAGCGCCAGCCGCTGATGCGGTCCTTGCGCAGCTCGCGCTCGAAGACCAGCGCGCCGTTCTCGATCCGGTAGTCGTCGCCGAGCTGTTGGGGAACGCCGTTGAGGTAGACCTGGTAAGGAGGACGCACGTCGCTTGGGAGCTTCACGATCGATCTCGCCATTGCGGGGGGATTATGCACCCGCACGCCCGCGTACCCTGATGGGCCGATGGGAGACATCCCCTACACCGTTCGTCGCTCTCCCCGCGCGCGCCGCGTACGGGTGAACGTGCATACGCCAGCCGGCGCTCGCTGCGCCGAGGTGGAGGTCGTACTCCCGCAGCGCGCTCCCGCCCGTGCCGCGGCGGCCGCCGTCCAGGAGCTGCGGCCTTGGATCGAGCGGCGCCTCGCCGAGGCCCACGCGGCGCTCGCCCAGGTCGCACGGCGCGGGGGCACTGTGCCCTACCTGGGTCGCTCGCTGGAGCTCGTCGCGCAGGACGGCCGGCGCCGCGCGCACCTGCGGGGCGATCGCCTGCTCGTGCCCAGCGGCGATCCGCGTCCGGCGCTGGAGCTCTTCTACCGCCGTGCGGCGCGTAGCGAGATCGCGGCGCGCCTGGACCGGGCGACGGCGCTCGCCGGCACCTCCTACAGCGGACTTTCGATCCGCGGCCAGCGCACCCGCTGGGCCTCGTGCTCGGCGGCGGGGCGGATGAGCTTCAACTGGCGCCTGCTGCTCGCGCCTGAGAGCGTCCTGGACTATGTGGTCTGGCACGAGGTCTGCCACCTCGAGGTCCTCGATCACTCACCGCGCTTCTGGGAGCTCGTGCAGCGCCGCTGGCCGCGCTGGCGCGAGGACCGCGATTGGCTGCGCCGGCACGGAGCGACGCTGGTGCTGTGAGTGCGTCAGTCGCCGTCCGCTCGTGGATCGAGCGCTCGGCGCAGCGCCGCGTAGGGTGTCTCGCCCGGCAGTAGGTCCACGAGCCGGCGTTTGATCCGGCCGGTGTACGCCTCGGCGGAGCCGTCCCCGCGCAGGTCTACGCCGCCGTGTGAGCGGCTGAGCGGACCGCCCGGCCCGGTGAGTTCGGCGCGCACCGCGACCTGGCGTGCGGGGTCGTAGCGGCGACGCGCAAACTGCACCGCGCGCCGGCCGGCGTCGGGTGCGAGCTCATCGAGCCGGTGCTTTAGGGCATCCAACGTCTGGGTGAGCGTGTCGAAGTGCACCCGCTCGACTCGCGGCCCATTGCGGACCGTCAACGTCCAGTGACTGGCCATCGAGGAGATTGTGGCGGCATCCGGCCGCCACGCCAACGTCGTGATCGTGTGGGGGTCCCTCAGCTGCGCCGGTCGACGGGCACGTAGTCACGGTCGCGCTCGCCGGTGTAGATCTGGCGTGGGCGCGCGATCTTCTGCTCGGAGTCCTGGACCATCTCTAGCCACTGCGCGATCCAGCCGCTGGTGCGACCGATCGCGAACATCACCGGGAACATCGCGACGGGCAGGCCGAGCGCCTCGTAGATCAAGCCGGAGTAGAAGTCGACGTTGGGGTAGAGCTTGCGCGAGGTGAAGTACTCGTCGTCCAGCGCGCGCTTCTCGAGCTCGGTCGCGACGTCCAGCAGCGGGCTCTTGCCGCGTACCTCGAAGACGTCGTCGAGGTATTTGCGGATGATGCGCGCGCGGGGGTCGTAGTTCTTGTAGACGCGGTGCCCGAAGCCCATCAGGCGCTCGTTGCCGGCCTTGACGCCTTCCAGAAAGCCGGGAATGTTCTCGACCTTCTCGATTCGTTTGAGCATCCGCAGCGCGGCCTCGTTGGCGCCGCCGTGTAGCGGGCCGTAGAGCGCGGCGACGCCGGCGGCCACGGCCGAGTAGGGGTCGACCTGGGTCGAGCCCACCGAGCGAACGGCGCTGGTTGAGGCGTTCTGCTCGTGGTCGGCGTGCAGGATGAACAGAACGTCGAGCGCTCGTGCCAGCCGCGGATCGGGCTGGTACTTGAGCTCGGTCATCTTGTACATCATCCCGAGGAAGTTGCCGGCGTACTCGAGATCGTTGTCGGGATACACATAGGGCTGGCCCATGTTGTGGCGGAACGCGAACGCCGCCAGCGTCGGCATCTTCGCGAGCAGGCGGATGATCTGTATGTCGCGCACGGCCTCGTCGCGGATTTGGTTGGCGTCGGGGTAGAACGTCGAGAGCGCGCCGACGGAGGCCACGAGCATGCCCATCGGGTTGGCGTCGTAGCGGAAACCCTGCATGAAGTCCTTGACGTTCTCGTGCACGAAGGTGTGGATCGTGATCTCGTGGATCCACTCGTCTAACTGCGCCTGGGTGGGCAGCACGCCCTTGATGAGCAGATAGGCGACCTCGAGGTAGGTGGAGTGCTCGCAGAGCTGCTCGATCGGGTAGCCGCGGTGCTGGAGGATGCCGGCGTCGCCATCGATGTAGGTGATCGCGCTGCGGCAGGAGGCTGTGTTGGTGTAGGCGGGGTCGTAGGCCATCAACCCGAAGTCCTGCTCGTCGGTCTTGATCTGCCTGAAGTCCATCGCTCGCACGGTGCCGTCGGTGATCGGCAACTCGTACGTGCGCCCGGTGCGGTTGTCGGTCACGGTCAGCGTCGGCGCGCTCCCCGCGCCGTTGCTCTGGGCTTGCTGGCCGACGGCCTCGCCCTCTTTGCCCACCTGGGTCTCGGTGCTCATATTTCCTCCTGTCGGCCGCTCTTGGCTACACCGTAGCGGCTTGACGGGAGCGGCGGCCCCGCACGGCTCGGCTGCCCGCTGCGCCTTGTGTTCGCCTTGAGTGTGACGCGTCTGGAACTCAGCGATGCGCGATCCGGCCGTGCGCGGTGACCGACCGGATCCGAGTTGGCGCGAGCAGCGGCGCGGCACCGCGATGAGGGCCCCGGCGGGGTGCGCGCGGCAGGTGGGGGCGCGGCCGGTGAGGATGGTGCGGGCGCGGGCGAAAGCCGATGCCGCCGTCCTCCTGTGCGGACTCCTCCGGCGTCTGGCGGATCGCCCAGCGCACGAGCAGGAAGAGAGCCACGATCGGGATCTTCAGCATCACCATCAACCAGATGAAGGTCCAAGCGTCCACGCGTGCTAGATGCTACCCCGCCTTGGCTGCTCCCACCACCCCTTTCCCCACATGGGATGGGCTGGCCGCTGCATCGAGCGGCGGCAATGCACCGAGCTGTGCCGGCCGATCAGTCGCCGAGCGGCAGAGCGGCGGCGGAGAACTGCGTGAACTCCCGCAGCTGGCGCACGCGCGCGACGATCTCCGGGCCGGAGAGGTGGGCGACGCGCTCGGTGCCGAACTCCTCGACGTTGAAAGAGGCGAGCGCCGTGCCGTGCGCCATCGCCTGTCGCAGAAGGTCGTCGGAGAGCTCCTCCTCGATGTGGGCGGCGATGTAGCCGACGAAACCCCCCGCGAACGTGTCGCCGGCACCGGTCGGGTCCATGACGGTCTCCAACGGGAACGCCGGTAGTGCGAAGAAGCTCTCTGGCGTGATCAGCGCAGCCCCGTACTCGCCTTGCTTGGCGACGATCACGCGGGGCGTCGGCGGGCCCCACGAGAAGACCTCGCGCGCAGCGGCCAGCAGGCTCGCCTTGCCGGTGAGCTGGCGCAGCTCGGAGTCGTTGAGGATCAGGCAGTGGCACTGCGCGATCGCCTTCACCAGCGAATCGCGCGCTGCTTCGATCCAGAGGTTCATCGAGTCGAGCGCTACGAAGCGGGCGTCGGGGAGCTGGCTGCGCACATCGCGCTGCAGGTCGGGCTGGATGTTTGCGAGGAACAGCACCTCGCTGGAGCGAGAGCTCTCAGAGAGCTTCGGCTGAAAGCCCTCGAAGACGCCAAGCTGGGTGTCGAGCGTCTCGCGCGAGTTGAGGTCCCAGCCATACTTGCCGCGCCAGAAGAAGGTCTTGCCGCCGGCGATGCGCTCGACGTCGGTGATGTCGACGCCGCGGTGGCGCATCACGTCGAGCTCGTCCTCGCCGAAGTCGTCTCCGACGGGACCCACGACGCGAACCTCCTCGAAGAAGGACGCGGCCAGCGCGAAGTGCACCGCCGCGCCGCCGAGCATCCGGTTGCGCTCGCCGAAGGGCGTCGTGACGGTGTCATAGGCGATCGATCCGACGACGGTGATGGGCATCGGGGCGGACGATATAGATCGACCCCGCCGCGCGCGCACGCGCACGCGGCGGGATGCCGAAACGAAAACCCCGACCCCGCGGGCCGCTAGCCTGCGCTGCGCGATGCGAGCGATCCAGATGACGGAGTTCGGCGGTCCCGAGGTGCTCAAGCTCGTTGAGCTTCCGCGCCCGGAGCCCGGTGCGGGAGAGGTGCTGATTCGGGTGAGTCGCGCGGGATTGAACTTCGCCGACACCCATACCCGGACCAACTCGTATGTGCGTAAGGCGACGCTGCCGCTTGTGCCAGGGAGCGAGGTCGCGGGTGTGCGGGAGGACACCGGCGAACGCGTCGTGGCGCTAACGGGCGTGGGCGGATATGCGGAGTACGCGAAGGCTCCGAGCGAGCACGTGTTCGGAATTCCCGACGGGCTTGACGAGGGCACGGCGCTGGCGCTGCTCTTGCAGGGCACGACCGCCTGGCATCTGTATCGCACGGCGGCTCGTTTCAGCGAGGGCGAGAGCGTCGTGGTGCATTCCGCGGCCGGCGGAGTTGGGTCGCTCGCGGTCCAGCTCGGCTGCTCCTTCGGCGCGGGTCGCGTGATCGCTACGGCCTCGAGCCCCGAGCGGCGAGCGCTTGCGCTTGAGCTGGGCGCGGATATCGCGATCGATCCGGAGCCCGAGGGGCTCACCGAGCGGCTTATCGAGGCCAACGGGGGCAAAGAGGTGGACGTGGTCTTCGACATGGCCGGCGGGAAGACGTTCGAGGCGTCTTACAAAGCGCTCGGGCATTTTGGGCGGATCGTGGTCTGCGGGATCTCCTCACAGGAACCCAACCGGATCTCGAGCGGCTCACTGCTGCGTCACTCGCGCTCGATTGTCGGCCTCTACATCTTCCACTGCCTGGAGCGCCCGGGGATGTTCACCGAGGCGCTTGTCGACCTGTTCGCGAAAGCAGCGCGTGGGGAGCTGAGAGTCGTCGTTGGACACACCTTTCCGCTGGCTGAGGCAGCACAGGCCCACATCGACCTGCGCAGTCGTCGCACCACCGGAAAGCTGCTGCTAGACCCGGCGGCGTGAGCGAGCACGTAAGCTCCTCGTCCGACATGTCCAAGACGTTCGCCCAGCTCGGGCTCTCCGAGCAGACCCTACGCGCGTTGCGCGACGTGGGCTATGAGGCCCCGAGTCCGATTCAAGAGCAGGCGATCCCGCCGCTGCTGGAAGGACGCGACATGATCGGCCAGGCCCAGACGGGTACCGGTAAGACGGCGGCGTTCGGCCTTCCGATCATGGAGTACATCGACGCCGAGGAACCCGAGGTGCAGGCGCTCGTGCTGACACCGACGCGCGAGCTCTGCATTCAGGTCACCCAGGCGCTGCGCGCATACGGCACGCATCGCGGGGTTGACGTCGTGGCGGTCTTCGGCGGGGCGCCGATCCGCACGCAGCAGGCACAGCTGCGGGCCGGCGGGCATGTCGTCGTGGGGACGGTGGGCCGCGTCTTGGACCTGATCTCACGCCACTCGCTGGTGCTGCACGATTGCCGCTTCGTCGTGCTCGACGAGGCCGACGAGATGCTCGACCTCGGCTTCCTGGAGGACGTGGAGCGGATCCTCTCGATGACGCCCAGCGGTCGCCAGACGGCGCTGTTTAGCGCGACGATGCCGCCGCCGATCGCGAAGCTCGCCGACGCCTATCTCTATGACCCGGTTGTCGTGAAGGTCAAGGCGGCGACGTTGACGATCGACACGGTTGCACAGTTTCAGTTAGCGGTCGACGCGAAGAACAAGGCGGAGAAGCTCGTGGAGGTGCTGAGCGCTGAGGCGCCGGACCAGGCGATCGTGTTCGTTCGCACGAAGATCCGCTGCGACCAGCTGTACCGCACGCTGCGCGACCGTGGGATGAATGTGCGCGCGCTGCACGGCGACATGTCACAGGGCTCACGCGACGGCGTGATGCTGGCGTTCAAGGGCGGCCGGGTGCCGATCCTGATCGCCACCGATGTGGCGGCGCGCGGCCTGGACATCTCGACTGTGACCCACGTCGTCAACTACGACGTCCCGACGTCGCCGGACACGTACGTGCATCGCATCGGGCGCACGGGTCGCGTGGGGCGCTCTGGGCGTGCGATCACGTTCGTGGAGGATCGCCAGAAGCGTGAGCTGGAGGCGATCGAGCGCCACATCGGCACCTCGATCGCCCCGTGGGAGAAGGGCGCCGCGGGGTCTCCGACGCCGGTGCGGGAGCGTCCGCGCAGGCACTCCAAGCCGCGCATCGTGCGCGATCGGGATGGCAAGGAGTCCTATACGAAGCTGCTGCTGGCCACGGGCCGTGCGGGCGGCGTTCAGGTCGCTGACATCGTGGGGGCGGTGACCTCGGCGACCGGCCTCGACGGCGAGGCCGTGCGCGAGGTGCTGGTCCTCGATCGCTTCTCATTCCTATCGGTCCCGGAGTCCGAGGCGGATCGCGTGATCGAGCAGCTCGACGGGCGCCAGGTCCGCGGGCACTCGCTGCGGCTCGAGCGGGTAGGGTAGGCCCATGTCTACCGCGACGATGCAAACAACTGAGGGACCGATCGTCTTCGAGCTGTTCGACGACGAGGCTCCCAAGACGGTCGAGAACTTCCGCAAGCTAGCCGCTGAGGGCTTCTACGACGGGCTCACGTTTCACCGGATCATCAAAGACTTCATGATTCAGGGCGGCTGCCCGCAGGGCACCGGAACCGGCGGTCCGGGCTACACCTTCGAGGACGAGATCAACCCGCATAAGATCGTGCGCGGTGCGCTGGCGATGGCCAACGCGGGGCCCAACACCAACGGCTCGCAGTTCTTCATCGTGACCGCCCAGAAGTGTCCGTGGCTGGATGGCAAACACACGGTCTTTGGGCAGGTCAGCGAGGGGATGGACGTCGTCGATCGCCTCGAGGGGGCCGCGACCGACGGCGGCGACCGGCCCGAAGAGCCGATCGGGATCGCCTCGATCGAGCTCTCGCAGTAGCGCTCCAAAGGACCGAAATCGTCCGCTCGTGGCCTCTGTCGATGAGCTAGCCTTAGTTGTTAGGAGCTAAACGGCTACGCGCGAGCGAGATAGGGGATTGAAGATGGCGACGGTCGAGCAGCACGCACCCCAAACCTCCAACGGCTCGGCGCCTAATGGCGCGGCGGCATCTGTCGATCGCATCCCGGTCGAAAACCCGGCGACCGGCGAGATCGTCACGACCGTCCCCGACCTCGACGCGGCGGCGGTCGCCGAGCTGGCCCGCCGCGGTCGCGCCGCGCAGCCGATCTGGGAGGCCTACGGCTTCGAGGGCCGCGGGCGCGTGCTGCTGCGGATGCAGAAGTGGGTGATGGACAACGCCGACCGGATCGTGCGCACGATCGTCTCGGAGACAGGCAAGACCTACGAGGACGCGCAGCTCGCCGAGATCTCCTACGGCGGCGCGGCGTTCGGCTTCTGGGCCAAGCACGCCGAGGAGTACCTCGCCGACGAGCGCGTGCGTTCGAGCAACGTGATCATCGCGGGCAAGAAGCTGATCCTGCGCTACCAGCCGCTAGGGCTGATCGGCGTGATCGGGCCGTGGAACTACCCGCTGACGAACTCCTTCGGCGACTGTGTTCCGGCGTTGGCGGCGGGCAACAGCGTGATCCTCAAGCCCTCGGAGGTGACGCCGCTGACCTCGCTGCTGCTCGCCGAGGGACTGCGCGAGTGCGGGATCCCGGAGGACGTCTTCCAGATCGCGACCGGTCGCGGGCAGACCGGGGCGGCGCTGATCGAGGAGGTGGACATGATCATGTTCACCGGCTCCACGCGCACCGGGCGCAAAGTCGCCGAAACGGCCGCGCGACGGCTGATCCCTGCCTCGCTGGAGCTCGGCGGCAAGGACCCGATGATCGTGCTCGCCGACGCCGACATCGAGCGCGCGGCGAACGTGGCGACGTACTACTCGATGCAGAACTCCGGCCAGACGTGCATTTCGATCGAGCGCGCTTACGTCGAGGCGCCGGTCTACGACGAGTTTGTCGCGAAGGTCACCGACAAGGTCCGCGCGCTGCGCCAGGGACGTCCCGACGGCGGGCCGGGAACAGTCGAGGTGGGCTCGATGACGTTTCCGCCGCAGGTCGACATCGTCGAAGACCACGTCCAGGACGCACTCTCCAAGGGCGCGCGCGCGCTCACCGGCGGCCACCGTGGCCAGGGTGAGGGGCACTTCTTCGAGCCGACCGTGCTCGTTGATGTGGACCACTCGATGAAGATCATGCAGGAGGAGACCTTCGGGCCTACCCTCCCAATCATGAAGGTCGCCGACGCCGAGGAGGCGCTGCGCCTGGCCAACGATTCGCCCTATGGTCTCGCGGGCTCGGTCTTCAGCCGCGACACCGCGCGCGCCGAGCAGCTAGCACGACGCGTCGAAGCCGGCGCGGTCTGCGTCAACGACGCCGTCATCAACTTCGCCGCTCTGGAGCTGCCGATGGGTGGCGCCAAGGAATCCGGCCTCGGCTCGCGCCACGGCGCGGGTGGAATCCGCAAGTACTGCTCCCAGCAGGCGATCCTTGTCACGCCGCGCCTCGCGCTGAAGCGCGAAATGCACTTCTTCCCCTACACGCGGCGCGGGACCAAGCGGCTGGGGCGGCTGCTGAAGCTGATGTACGGGCGGGGGAAGCGCGACTAGCGCATCCCCCGGCCCAAGGCGCTAGCTCGCGCTGGCGCCTTTCGCAGCCCCTACTTGCCTTTCTGCTTGCTCTTGGTGCCGTAGCGCCGCTTGGCTTTGGCTTCGCACTGGGCGCGCTTGTGCTTCGGCTGGCGCTTGCACTGCTTGAGAGCCTTTGTCAACTGTCGCTTCTTCTTGGCGGCTTCTTCCTGGTGCTTCTTCTTGAGAGCCGCCGCGGCGGCTTCTTCTTCCTGTTG
>DASXOX010000077.1:0-29024 GCA_036493975.1 Solirubrobacteraceae bacterium | reverse complement strand
GTAACCATAAGGGTCAGCGTCTAGGTTGGGTATTGTGGGTGCACAAGTGGCAAGTAAAGCGGTGGACGAGCACCAGCCATAATCTAACCGCCTGTGAGGGGATAGGTGTAGGTGCTGCTGGCGTGGCTGTGTACTATGGCGGTGCTGGTGTTGTGGGATCCCTAGCAGGACCGGAGGTGAGCGGTCCGCTGTTTGTAGCATCAGGATTTTCGGATCTAGTAGGAGTTGGCTTTGACTTCGCCCATGAGATCACTGGTTGCTAATGACTGATAAGAAACTCGATTAGAATGCCGACTCGTAAGCGCGATAGAGCCGGATCAAAGCGCGACCCCGTTAGATTCGCACGCAGCGCTGCCCTCTGGAGCGGTGGCGCGTCCGCTGCGACAATCGCTCTGGGTATAGCGAGCCACAATGTGATCCTGGCGGTGCTGCCATCGATAGGGCTACTGTTCGCTCTCTTGGGCGTCATGATCTGGGCGCGCCGCGAGCGACAGGCGCGCGCGCTGAGGACTCCTCCGCCCGGTGATGAGCCCAGCGGCCAAGGATCGGGTGGTCCGACGGCCGGGCTGTGAGCCACGTAGATCAATGCGCTTGTCAGCGGCGAGTTCCGCGAGCTGGTCGGCTGGGGGTTTGAGTAGCACTATGTGGATCTTGCGGTTCATCGTGATCGTTCCTGGGTTCGCTCGGGTTGTCGGATGAGATGCTGGAGGGTGCGTGCGAGGCCGGGGATGGTGTGTTGGCGGCTGGGTGCGATTAGGGGCCGGTAGCCTGGCCCGTAGTCCATGTCGGGTAGTTCGGGCTGCGCGAGGGAGGGTGTTTGTGCGTGGCTGCGGCGCATTGCTTGGGCGAGGTGGTTGATGCGCTGGGTGTCGTGTCCTTCGGTTCCGAGGTCTTGGCGGGAGACGAACCAGTCTGTTCCGTGGCGTGCGCGGGATGCCTCGACGTAGGCGGGCTCCTTGCTTGTTTGCCATCCGCCGGTCACGACGAGGGTGCGGTTGACGGTTGCGCCTTGGGCGCGGTGGATGTGTTGGGCGTAGGCGAGTCGCAGGCGGGCGAGGTCTTCTCCTTGGATGGTGTGCCAGCGGCCGGTGGCGTCGAACTGGATGAGTACGGCGCCGTCGGGGGTGATGTCGAGGATTTGTCCGCGTGTGCCGTTCTCGATGCGTTCTTGGCCGGGCTGATGGTGTTTGTCGATCAGCGCGACGCGGTCTGCGGCGCGGACGCCGTAGTGGACTCCGGGGATCGGGACCTCGTGGTCGCCGAGTTCGCCGCGCTCGGCGCGGAAGTGCTGGGCGCGGGCGTTGAGCCTGTTGATCTCTTGGTTTGAGGCGTGGCTGATGAGCGCGACCTCGCTGGGATCATGGTGTTCAGTGAGTTTCGCCCATGCTTGGGCGGCGTGCTCGACCGCCTCATCGCGGGTGTCGCTGAAGTGGAGGCGTCCGCGGGAGTAGTAGTGCGCCATCGCCCTGTCGGAGCGTCCCGCGCGGAGGTCTGCCCACGCGCGCTGTTCAGCGGGATCGAGAGTGCGGCGAACATTGGAGAGCTCGGCTGTTGGTGCGATGTTGGTGAGCCGCTCGAACATGCCACCGGCACCGATCGAGGGAAGCTGCGCGGCATCACCGATCGCGACGAGCTTTGACCCGGTGCTCTCCAGGACTTCGGTGAGCCGGTCAAGGCGGTCAGTGTCTGCCATTCCGGCCTCATCGAAGTAGATCGTCGTCGTCTGATCGACGTCGAGCTGGCCGCGCTGTACGCGGGACACTAGGGCGTCCAAGGTGAGGGTCTGTCCGGCCAGTGCGGGGCTGTCGTAGCCGAGCCTTTGCGCGGTGGACCCGGATACCGCGATCCCCAATGTTTGGTGTCCGGTGTGCTGCTCGGCACGGGCCGCGGCGTCGATGACAACACCCTTGCCGGTGCCGGCTGGCCCGACGAGGATCGCGCCGCGCTCACCGCCGGTGATGATCTGGAGGGCGTGGGTCTGCTCGTCTGTGAGTTGGCCGCCGATGCGCTCGGCCAGGTCGTTGCTTGCGAGTGTGCGTGCGGCCTCGCCGACGTCCCTGCCGGAGGGCTCGGCGAGCGTGGTGAATCTGCGCTCGATCGCCTGCTCGCGCGCCCTGACCGTCAAGGTGGTCATCAGTCCGCCCTCCAACGGCAGGACGCGGCGCTCGGCGATCATCGTCCCGGTGAACGCGAGTGCTTCTTGGGGGGAGAGGTCCCCGGCGGATTGCTCCAAGAGGACCGCGCGCAGCTCGCCGGGCTGGAAGGTGGCGGCGCGTTCGGTCAGGCGCTGCTCGACGCGATCGGCAAGTGGCCGGCGGTTCTCGAGCACGCGCTCAGCCTCATTCGGGTCATGCTCGCTCAGGGTCTGAAAGCGCGTGGCGGTCTCCTTCCAGGAGTGCTGTAGGTCGGCCTTGGTGACGAGCGTCTTCGCTTTGCGGTTCTCCAGCTTCAGGGCACGTAGCTCGCCTCGCTCGGGTGCGCGGCCCCATTTCGAGCGGAATCGCTCGGCTGCCTTGGCGACCTCCCGGCTCCTGCTGGAGAAGGCGTCCAACATGCTCCGTGGGACTCCCTCGATCTCGAAGTACCGGCCGTATCTTCCGGTCCCGCGTTCGATCGGATAGCCGCGCTCGGTGAGCTCGTGCGCGAGTGCTGAGCGGTAGTAGGCGCCCAGCTCGCGGGCGGAGCGGAAGATCGGCCGGGAGGCGACAGCTACCAGACGGCCGTCGTCGCGGATCGCGCTCGTGAGAACGACGTGACTGTGGAGTTGCGGGTCGGGCGCGTCGCCGTCCATCACGCCCCTTGCGGTCGTGTGGCGGTATTCGGCTGCGAGGAGGTCCGTGGCGTGCTCCTCGACCACCTGGCCGCTGTAGCGGCGACGCACCGTCGGGACTGTCTCGCGTAGATGCTCCATTACCTGCTGGACCGCGGCGGCGTGTGCGGCCTCGATCTCCCGGCGCTCGGTCTCATCGCCGAGCGCCCATGTCACGGACACGGACTTGGGTGCGCTGAAGGTCACGTCGATCCCGCCGCCACGGCCGCCGCCAGCTCCCTCGGGTCTGAGCCACCTGCCTGTCTTGGGGTGGCGTCCCTCCATTAGCGCGATGAAGTCCTTGCCCTCAACGGTGGTGCCCTCGATCCCCAGGCGGGCGAGCGTGTCCGGTGTCGCGAGCCAGCGGCCGGGTGCCTGTGTTGGCTCGCCCTCCGGTGAGAGGTAGTAGTCGCCGCGTAGGTCCGGGGTGGTCTTGCCCTCCAGGTAGCGGGCGTATCCGCCGCCTTTGCCGGCGGCGATGCTTGCGGTGCTCATCACGCCTGTTATTGACCCTGAGCACGCCCAACCGGCCAACGAGTTGCTCACACATCAATCACACTCCGTTCGCACAGCCGTGCGTTCGGATGAAAAGTCAAGGGCTTGCGCGAGTTTTTCTTCGAGGTTGCTGAGGCGCTGATCCATGCTTGAGGGTGCGCTCGGAGGGCGCAGTGATCGCACAGCGCCTGGAGGGCCGTGCATCTGGTCTGTACGGGCTTGGTGCTGTACGCCGCAGCGCGGCGAAGCCGAAGGCGAGACGCGCAGGCCGAAGCGATCTGCGAAGGCCGAACAGGAAGCGGCAGGGCCGTGCCGGAAGGGCGGCGCAAGCCGCAGTCAGGCGAGCAGACCCGTAGGCCGTAGGTGTGCAGTGCCGGGGTCGAAACGGAGAGCCGACCGTCAAGACGGCTCGGTCACAGCGGGGGCGAAGGCCCGCGCGTTGAGCTTGCCGCTCGGTACTCAGGCGGCGCCTCGCCTGGCCCCGTCTGCGCTCGTGCGGGGGGCGTGTTAGGTTGCGGTGGATGGTGTCGGATTGTGGTGGTGATTCGCATGTCGCGATGCTGTTGTTGCTCGGCGTCGTGTTGGACCCCGAGGAGAACACGGCGGTCAACGAGCGGTACGCGACGCGCTCGCGGCCGCGCAGCAGACGATCGAGGAAGACCTCGCTCGGGGTTCTGCGCCGCAGCTGTGTGATCGCCAGCGAGAGCTCAAGGAGCTATCGCAGGCGTTGGCCAGAGACGCTCCCCGCACCCGCCATGAGCAGATCGCGGCGGCCTTCGTGCTTGACATCGATGGTCGGGTGTACGAGAGCGCGTGGCGGCTGGTCCTCGCGTACACGACCCGCGAGCAGCAGCAGCTCCTTCAGGCTGCCTTCCTGCGGTTACGCGACGGGCTGGAGCACGCTGTCGCTGAAGGCGACCAGCACATAGAGCGCTTGATGTTTGCGCTCGATCCCGCGCAGCGGATGCTGGCCGAGCTGCCCTATACCAGCCTCACACCACCGGCACCTGCATCGGACGCTCCTGTTGAGCAGCAATCCTCGCCGCTGACCGTTGAGGTGCTCCGCGATCCGGAAGAGGAGCCGCCAGAGGACGAGGACCCCATTGGGGGCGGTGTCCGAGTGGAGTGGCTCGACGGGGCGCAGATGTGCGTCGCGTCGCTTGAGTGCTCCACCGTCGTGCCCGAGGGCGCCCTCTGGACGCTAGAGATCATCGACCCACCACCAGGACATAACCTCAACCTGGCGATTCCTGAGACGACCGGGATCTTCAAGCTCTCGGTGGACGCCGACGCCGCGCAGGACCCTCGCACCCGCGCCCGACTTGAACGCGACGCCGACCAGCTCCTGCAGGAAGCGATCGAGCGTGACCTCCAACGCGCGATCACATGGGCCACAGAGCAGATCAACGAGCACCACACCACAAGCGGCTGACGCGACCGCGCGCCAGCCGCCGAAGAACTCGTTGACCCGTTTGCAGTGTTCGCGTGCGTTAAGACGCATGAGCATGACCACGACACGACCCCGGCGGCCGGCGACCGCGTTCCGTTTGCCGGACCGTTTGGCGTTCCGTCTGAGGGACCGTCTGAGGGGCCGTCTGCGGTTCCCCTCGCCTCACAGGCCGATACGGCATTCACGCTGCAAACGGGCCGGTTTTTGGTTTTTCGCGTGTCCGCTGGTGCGACATCTATATGCTTGCTACAGGTCCAGCCAGCCAGCCGCGTGCCAGATCGCGGATCGTGTCGTCGTGCTCGTCGTCAGGGCTCCTCGCCACAGCTCGCGCGAAGCCCAGCGGCCAGCCAGCCGGAAAATCTGAGTGCTGGTGCAGGCCGCTCAGGGTCTATAGGTCGTGATGGCACCTCCGTCGAGACAATTCGTTGGCCGTTTCGCCGGCCTCACGGTCAATAACCCGATGGGGTTCGATGCGCACCGAGTGTTCCTGCAGGGTCAACGAGGCCTTGCTTGGCTGCCTGAAGCCGGACCGGTTCGCGACGGCGTTGCGCGCAGCGCACTGCTTCGCCATCTTCGGCTTTACGGTCCGGTGTCCGACGGTCGCGCGGCCGGGGGCCGGTCGCTGTGCATGGGGGGCGGGTAGTTCTGTGGGGGACGGGTACGCAACGGCGTCGGGTCGTCCGCGTCTCACGCGCGAGGATGTTCTCGATGGAGGGCGCGTCGCCGACCTGCTGGGACTGCCGGTCTCGACGGTGCTCGAATATGCGCGGCGCGGGTTGCTGCCGGGCCACAAGCTCGGGCGGCGTTGGGTTTTCCTTCGCGATGAGGTCGAGGCGGCCGTGAGAGGCGAACGGCCGGCCGCTAGAAGGCAAGACCGTTCGCGCATATGAAGGCGTGAGCTACGCACCAGTCTGGGCAGAAGAGACAGACACGCGAGGGCTTGGCGATGGTTTCGGTGCGAACGCAAGGTTGACTCGCTCGACGTCCTCGGGTCTCGCCTTGGCGTGCATGTAGCGCTCAGTGGTCGTGATCCGCGAGTGGCCGAGGAAGTCCTGCACGAAGCGCGCGTCGGCGTGGCGCGCGACCAGACTTCCGGCGGCGTGGCGCAGCGTGTGGAAGCGTAGGGCGCGCAGGCCAGCCGCGTCTCGAGCGCGCTTGAAGCGGCGTCGCACGGCTGAGGCGTCAAGGCGCCCGCCGAGACGGGAGCAGAACACGTAGTCATCCCGGGAGGTGTAGTCGTTGCGCGCTCGGAGGCGGACGAGGGCGCCTACGGCCGGGTCGGCGAGCGGAATGAAGCGTGCCTGCCAGCTCTTGGTAGGCCCCTCGACCTCGGCGGAAATAGCTCGGTGGACGATCATGCGGCGGTTGTCGAGATCGATGTCCGACCAGCGCAGCGCGAGAAGCTCGCCGAATCGCAGGCCGGTGTAGCCGGCGAGGCGGAACAGCTCGGCATCTTGGGCGTCCTCGCGTGCGCGCCATTCGACCTCGCCGGTGACGAGGCTAGGCGGCTGGGGCCGACGGTGCAATCCCTCGGTGGCAGCGCGTGCCAGCTGCTCGATCTCCTCGGGCTCGTAGAAGTCGATCACCGCCGGTGGGGGCTCACGGCGCTTAGTGGTGCCCTCGACCGGATTGGCCTGTAGGCCGTGGGTGTCCGCGCGACGCGCGTAGTTGAAGATCGCCGAAAGCACCTGGCGGTACTTGTTGACGGTGCGGGGCGAGATACCTGTACCGTCGAGCTGGCGCAGGAACGTCGAGATCTCCCGTGTGGTGACTCGCCCGATCGGACGATCACCCAACGCGGCCATGATGAGTCCCGGGTTCTTGCCCTTCCCGCGACGGTGCGCGGTGCCGGGCTGCGCGAGCATATAGCGATAGTCGCGCAGCGTCGAGGGCTTGCAGCCGCGCTCGCGCTCCAGATACTCAAGCCACTGTGCGGCGAGCTCGCGAAAGCTCACCCCATGTTCATGGCGTTCGCGCTCGCCTGCTTCGATTGCACGCTCCTGGGTCTCGTGCTCGGCGATCAGCTCTGCCATGCGCACCGTCGCGCGCTTCTCATCGAAGTGGCCTTCCGGGACGCGGCCCCGACGGGAAACCCAGCCGCCGTCACGCGTCGCGTCGAGCCACGCCGGCCCGACGCGACGCTTGATCTGCCGACCCCCACGTCTCCACTTCGCCTCGTACACCGGCCCGTCGCTGCGCTTCACAACCACCAACGCGCCGGTCGGGCCGCTCCCGCCAAATGCCGTCTCGATCGTCTTCATGCTAGAGAGAGTACCAGGTGAGTACCACGGAAAGCGAGTACCGCCCCGAGTACCGAACCAGCTAAAAAATACAGTAACTAAGCCGATCTCGTCAGCCCAATGCCCCTGAAACTACTGGTATCAGCAGGCTGCCTGCGGCCTTTCAAGCCGCAGGTCGAGGGTTCGATTCCCTCCAGGCGCATTTCTCGAAACCCGGACTGTTGAGCGGGTTTCGTGCTTTTCGGGCGGGGCGTGGAGGTCGATAGGGACGGGGTGTCAACAGAAGTGCAAACACCCCGCGCGCTGAGGTAGCTGGAGCGTGACTCGCCGTGTCCGGCGTCGTGCAGCGGGCGTAGACTGGCGGTTGTGCCGCCGCCGTCGACGCAATACGTTCGGTCGAGAGGAGACCTCGATCGCCTACCAGCGTCTTTGCCAATCAGGCGCAGACGATGACCCATCTCAGGAGTGGAAATGCCGCTACAAGGTGATTACGAGCCCAGCCCATGGGACTGGGTGCGAGAACAAGTCGAAGAGTACGAGGGGAGCAACGGTGAGCGTGCCAACACCCTCCTGGACACCGGCCTTCCCGTCGTCATCATTACGACCCGAGGGCGAAAGAGCGGGAAGATCCGCAAGTTCCCGCTCATGCGGGTCGAGTGCAACGGCGAGTACGCGCTCGTCGCTTCCCTGGGAGGCGCTCCGACAAACCCGACCTGGTACGGCAACCTGATCGCCGACCCGACCGCGCTGATGATCCAGGACGGGGCCGAGCCGCACGATTTCAATGCACGTGAGGTCCAGGGCGAGGAGCGAGCGTTGTGGTGGGAGCGCGCGGTCGCGGCCTATCCCAGTTATGCGGATTACCAGATGAAGACGAGCCGGATTATTCCGGTCTTCGTGGCCACCCGATCAGACTCATAGTGGCAGTCTGAGCTTCGGGGGTTACGCGCTCTCACGCCTCGCCAACTCATGAGCCTGCCCGAGGGCGATCGACACACTCGCTCCGTCCGGACCAAGCAGGCGCGGTCCAAACGCCCGGTCGGCGCCCGCCATTGGGTTTGGCGATACTCAGGCGGTGATCGGCACGTGACCGGGTTGCGCGGCGATTCGATCCAACCACGCGCGTACAGCCGGATAGCCCGATAGGTCGAACCCGCCCTCACCTGCGACGTGGGTGTAGGCATAGAGCGCGATATCAGCTGCTGTGCAGCGCTCGCCGACATGGAACTGCCGACTAGAGAGATGGCGCTCCATCGCGTCGAGGGCGGCATAGCCACCGCGGCGCCTAGTCTCAACGTCAGCGTCCGCGGGTGGAGCGTCGGAGTAGGCGACCCAGAAACGCACCACCGCAATGTTGGGCTCGTGGCTGTATTGCTCGAAGAACAGCCACTGGAGCACCTGGGCACGCTCGTATCGATCGGCCGGGAGGTACGGCGTCCCCTCGCTGAAGTAGACGAGGATCGCATTGGACTCCGCCAGCGGACGACCGTCGTCGAGCACGAGCGTCGGCACCCGCAGAGCCGGATTGAGGTCGCCCAGCAGCTCGAAACGGTTCGAACGGTCCACGACGTCTACTTCGCGCCGCTCGTACTCCACGCCGAGGTGCGCGAGGAGCAGCCGGACCTTGTAACAGTTGCCGGACACCCGAGAGTCGTAGAGCAGCAAGGCAGGCACTCTATCCAGGGGCTGTCTGCTGAACCGGCGGTCCGGGAGCTGCCGCAAAAAGGCGAGCAATGCGACTGTGAACGACCCACGGCCGCGGGCTGTCGTTCCGGACGACCTGCGAGCGCGTCTGCCGACGAATCACACAGCCCCGCTCCTAGAAGAAGTTGCTGCTCTCATCCGGAGAGTGGGATGCCGACGTGGCGGGGCCACCCCGCGTTCGTGTCAAGGCTCGGGCAGGATCCGGTCGATGAGCCCGATCGCCGGTCGTCGCTCGAGCTCTCCTCGAACGTCGGCCCGGTAGCAGAGCAAGGCGAGACTCGTAACGATCATGAAATCGGCCGCGTGCAGGTGCTCGCCGTTCAGCACATGGGCCTCGATCCACGCGTCGATACGATCGAGCATGCCCGGCAGCGCAGTCAACAGGTCGTCGTCAGATCGAGCATTCACAGCGAAGGCGAAACGGGCGACGAGGCGCGCCACAGCGAACCTCGCAGTCTCGTGTTGCGATATCAGCGGCCCGAGCCGGCCGTCCTCGCCGCGGTTGACGATCTCATCCCGGCCGCGCAGTGCGGCCGCGAGGAGGAGCCGGCGTGCCGCCATCTGGAATATCTCGTCGCCCCATCGCTCCGCCTCTTCGACCGCGAGCCGCCGGTCTGGCTCGGTGGGAAACAGCGGCGGGTCGGGCTGGACTTTGTCGAGGAAGCGAGCGATGTCGCGGTTGGTCATCACCCGGTTGCCGCCGTGGAGGAGCGCCGGTACCGTACCCATCCGGTCGGCAAGCGCGAGTACACGATTGGGTCGGTCATCGATGTCGCGAAACGGGGACGCGTTGCCGCAGAAGCCGAGTAGCCGCAGGGCGAGGGGATGTAGGCCGGCGGGCAAGTCCACCTGTCGGTAGGGGATGCCCTTGTGCTCCAGCATCAGCATCCCCGTTCGACACGGATGCGTGGGGATGACGTAGAGCTTCGTTTGCATCGCGGCGGTGCGACCCGTCGCCGCGCTCGTCCTCATGCCGACAGCACGGCGGCGATCGTGAGGCACGCCGTGGCGGCTCCGGTGACGATCACGACTACGCTGAACCTTCGTCTCACCGGGGAACGGGTGCCGTAACGCATTCCCGTGGCTTTCACGGCCGATTCACCGCGCCGTCGTTCGGGGCGAACCACCTGGGGGCGAACCGTGTCGAGGTGGTCCGGCTTCCGCGCGACGGAGAGCGTGAGGACGAGGGCGGGGCTGTGGTCGTACGCACGGGAAAGGTGCTCCAGATTCGCTTCACATTAGTAGATACTGACCCGTCAGTAGGTATGCTACATAAGCGAGATGGCGACTGCAACGCGGAACCGCCGCCGACGACTCGACCGGCGCACCCGAACCGCACGCGCGGAAGGGCGCGACGGGCGCGCCATGCTGCTCGAAGCGGCCATGGAGGTCTTTGCGCAGCGTGGATACCGGGACGCGTCGGTGGATGACATCGCCGAACGCGCCGGCTACTCGAAGGGGGCTATCTACTTTTACTTCTCCGGCAAGGACGATCTCCTTTTCGCCCTGTTCGAGGAGCGCGTCGACCGGCCGATGCGCGAAGCCATCAAGCTGCTGGAGTCCGCACCGCCCGGGGACGACATGGCCGCTGAAGCGAACCGGCATTTCGTCGAGCTCGTGTCCGGACAGCGCGAGCTGCTGCTCCTGGACCACGAGTACCGGTCACTGGCAATCCGCGATTCCAGGCTCCGTGCGCGCTACGTCAAACGGGAAGCGAAGTTGCGCGCCGTGCTCGCGAAAGGACTTCAGGCGCGCCTGAAGCACCTGGGCGCTCCGCCGCTCGCCGCCCCCGAGCAGGTGGCCACTGCTCTCCTCAGCCTGGCCTCTGGACTAGCTCAGGAAAAGCTGATCGAACCCGACGCCGTTCCCGATGATCTGCTGGGAGACATGTTCGCCCTCATCTACGCGGGCCACGTCGCGCAAGCGCAGCGCTAGCCATCGGCGAATCGTCCGGGACGGACGGAGACCCACGCGCGCTGCTGCATTGCGAGGGAGCCAGCTAGTTCGGCGTCCGTGGCTAATGAAATAGATCTGTACGCGTGGTGCCCGCCTGTTCGAGGCCGTCGAAGACTCTCAGGCGGAAGTAGTAGTCGCCCGAGGCAGGTGGCACGGGTGCCCAGAAGTCGCCAATCACCTTGGCCGGGTCGCTTCTCGGCTTGATCTGCTTGACGACTACGTTGCGCCACCACTCTCTGTGTAGCGGTCCTCCTCGCGTCGAGCACAGCGTCCACTCGAGAAGCAGGCGCTTGCCGGAGTACCCGACAAAGTCGATTGAATAGTCGACCGTGACACCGACCTGTTCGGTTTTGTTGTCGACCGATTCTCGGCGCGAATCGCGGAAGGTCTCCGCGATGGATCGCGCGGCCTCGTCGAGGTTCGATGAGTAGTCGGCGATCGCTTTGTCTGTCGTCGACGTGATTGCCGGGCATGACGGTTTGAGGCACGCGTCCTGCACGCCTGACATGCGAATGGCCTCGGCGACAGCTTGTTTGGGAGCGCCGGTCCCGACCGCCACGTCAGCATTGCCTTCCCGTCGAAGCGGTGGCTTCTTGACCTCAGTTGGCACGCTTGAAGCCGGGTTCTGGTCTTCGTACTTGAGCTTCGCCGCTTCCGTCGCTTTCACGCGGGCTTCTTCGGCCTGCGCCTTTATCTGGGCTTCTGACGCTTCAGGGTTCTGTTGTCCCGATTGCGCCTGTTTGCCTTCTGCTTCGGCGCTCGCGGCGGCCTGGTCGCCGGCGCTCTGCGCGTGTCGCTGAGCCTGTATCGACTGCTGCGCTGCGCGTGACGCGCCCAGTCTGCCTTCCTCCTGGGCCTGTGCCTGGGCGTGCTCCGTTTCTGTTTCGCCCTGTTCCTGGGCGTGCGTCGCTTCTGCTTGAGCTTCCGCCTGGACGTGTGACAATTCCACGTTGCCGAGTGCGATGGTGCTCACTCGGGCAAGTGAGGCAGTCTTCGCGGTTGCCCTCACGAACGTGGCCTCGACGCGTTTGCCGCCTTCGGGTGTGGCAGCGGGTGCTACATCGAGAGCGATCCGGTCGTCGGTTCCGTTAGCCGGCGGTGCGTAGCTGACTTCGGACCCCGTCGAGGTGTTGGCTTCGAACTGCTTCAGGAGCACATGGGGGTCTATGGTGGCTTCCAAGAACTTCGCTTCGGGGGTATGCGGAGTCCCATCGGAGAAGAGCGCGATTACGGCGCCGGCCGTGAGGATCAGAGCGCCAATGCCGCCAAGTAGGACGACCACTTTGTTCGTGCGATCCAGTAGGCCCATCAGGCCGCCACGCCCGTTATCGGCTGATTGTTTCTCTGTGGCAGTCATTCGATGGCAGGTACCGTGCTGATTTTTGGGATCCCAGGTTGGCGCCACGGCTATCATGCGCCTAGCTCAAAATTCTAATGGTTCCGACAAAATAGCGTGGTTGACGTTCGCGGGGCGCTCCCTTGAAAGGTTGCACAATGCACCCCGCGGTGTCTGGTAGATATCCAGTAAATCAAGATAGTTCGAGTCATTGCAGATTTCGGCTACGGTTCTGAGCGTCAAGAATCGTTGAGCGAGGAGTTGCTGGGATGAGCGGATCTCACGCGATGCCGGGTCTCGGAGCCGGTCAGCCAAGCCTGCACGCGGACGTCGGCGGCGATCCCACATAGTCCGTGCTGGAGCTGGTCGATCTGGTCAAGCACTACCGCGTCGGAGACGGCGAGCCGGTGCGTGCTGTCGACGGCGTTTCGCTCACCGTCGGTCCGGGCGAACTGGTCGTGCTTTACGGGCCCAGCGGTTCGGGGAAGACGACGCTTCTCATGCTGATCGCCGCACTGCTGAGACCCGACCGTGGCTCCGTGCGGGTTGCCGGGCGGGAGATCACGGCTCTCTCCAAGCGGGATGCTGCGCGCTATCGCAGGCAGGAACTCGGTTTCGTGCGCCAGTCGCTGGACCTCATTCCAGGGGTGCGTACCGGCGACAACGCCGCGCTGAAGCTGTTCGGCGCTCACGGTCCGCGCGAGGCGCGCCGCCTGGTGACGCCTCTGCTCGAACGTCTTGGTCTGGGCGAGCGCCTGGGGCACCGCGCAGAGCAGCTCTCCATGGGCGAGCGCCAGCGCGTGATGATCGCGCGTGCCCTCTCCACCGGCCCGTCGCTGGTGCTTGCCGACGAGCCCACCGGCAGCCTTGACACTCAGCGAGGGCGGGAGGTGCTCGAATTGTTGCGCGAGGTCTGCCGGGAGCAGCGTGTCGCCACGTTGCTCGTAACCCACGACCCGCGCGCCGCGGCTTACGCGGACCGCGTGCATGCGCTGTGTGATGGGCACCTCACCGAGCACGAACCCGGGCGCGAATTCGTTCCGGTGCCATCGGCCGAGGCGGGAGCTTGTGAGCCAGGGAGTGCGTCGTGAAACCGTCGAACATCGCCGGCTTCTATGTCGCGCGCCTGCGTGCCCGTGTCGTCCAAGAGCTCTTTGCGGTCGCCGGGATCGCTGTGGGCGTCGCTCTGCTGTTCGCCTCGCAAGTAGCGAATACCAGCCTCAGCGGCTCGGTCGACCAGTTCACGAGGGCGGTCGTGGGTAGGGCGACACTGCAGTTGCGCGCCCGCGATCCACAAGGATTCCCAGCGTCGATGGTGGGCGCGGTGCAGCGCCTGCCGGGGGTGCTCCGAGTGGCACCGGTACTAGAGGCGAACGCCTACCTGGTCGGCGCGACCGGTCGTCAAGTCGTCGATCTCGTGGGTGTGGACCCGAGTCTTGGGAGCCTTGGCGGCGCATTGGCACGTCACGTCACTTCCACGCAGCTCGCGGGGCGGAGCGCGCTTGCGCTGAGCGCGTCGGTCTCTCGGCGCATCGGCACCGGTTGGAGGCGACCGGTCGAGGTCGATGTGAACGGGCACAGCACCGAGGTTGCTGTGGGCTCCGTTATGGGGAAAGCTGAGATCGGTGGCCTCGTCGACAGCCCGTTCGCGATCGTGCCGCTCCGCTTCGAGCAGCGGCTGGTAGGCGACAGAGAAAGCATCACACGCATCCTCGTTCAGCCTCGGCCAGGGCGGGAAGGCCGCGTGCGGGCCGAGCTCGCGCGGCTCGCGGCAGGGCGCTTGAACGTACTGCCGGCCACCTCTGACGCCACGATCTTCCACCAGGCGGAGGGACCGGCCAGCGAGTCCACCGGACTCTTCTCGGCTGTCAGTGCGCTTGTGGGCTTTCTCTTCGCATTTAACGCCATGTTGCTGACTGTGCCGCAGCGCCGGCGCCTGGTCTCGGATCTGCGCCTCGACGGATACACCCCCGCGGAGATCGCGATCGTGCTGTTGTGCGATGCGCTGATGCTAGGTGTCGCCGGTGCCATCGCCGGGCTTCTGTTGGGCGATTGGGTCTCACGCCATCTTCTCGAAGCCAGCCCCGGCTATCTCTCGCTTGCTTTTCCGGTTGGCTCGCAGCGGATAGTGACCTGGCAATGCGTCGTCATCGCCGCGAGCGGAGGCCTGCTTGCCGCATGCGTGGGTGTCCTCAACCCTCTCAGGGCGATCTTTGCGGGTTCCTTGCCGCCCGCTCGAGAACGGAGTTCACAGTCACGGCTTGGAATCCTCTGGGTAACCGTGGGGGGGCTTGTCTGCCTCGGGGTGAGCACAGTCATCCTGCTTGCGGGGGTGCAGACCGTGCAACTCGCGGTGCTCGCCTCCGTAAGCCTGCTGGCGGCGATGCTGCTATTGCTGCCCGCCCTCCTCGGAGCGATCGTCTTCGTAGTCGATCGCGGTCAGCGTGAGGTCCTCGATGCTTCGCGGCGCCTGGCTCTCATCGAGTTGCAGTCCAGCACGGTACGGGTACGCTCAGCCGCGATCGCAGCAACCGGCGCGGTCGCCGTATTCGGAAGCGTTGCGATCGAGGGTGCGCGACACAACCTCGCGGCTGGACTGAATCGAGCGGCAGCCGAAATGGCCCTGGTCACCGATCTGTGGATCACCTCCGCCGGTACGGGAAGCACGCTCGCGACGGCTCCGTTTCAAGCCAACTTTGACCGGATGCTTTCCCACCTGCGAGGTGTGAGGGCGGTGCGGGTCTATCGCGGGTCGTTCCTGGACATCGGCGATCGCCGTGCCCTCGTGATGGCTCCGCCGCGCACCGCGATCCAGCCGATTCCTCCACATCAGATCGTGCAAGGAAATCTTGTGCACGCGAGCGCCTTGCTTCAGGGACACGGATGGGCAACCGTCTCTCAGGCGCTCGCTGGAGAGCTTCACCTGCACGTGGGCAAGCGCTTCATGCTTCCTACTTCTCGACCGGCGACGTTCAGGCTCGCTGCGGTGACGACCAACTTCGGTTGGTCGCCAGGTGTGATCGTCGTCAACGCGGACGACTACGCTCGCGCGTGGGGGAGCTCCGACCCGAGCGCTTATCAGCTCGAGCTCGATCCGGGAGTACCGCCCGTGGCGGCGCAGGCGGAGATTCGACGCGCGCTCGGGCCCAGATCGGGATTGAGCGTCCAGACCGCCGCGCAGCGCGAGTCGATAGATCGTGCCACTCAGGAGCAGGGGCTCGACCGCCTACGCCAGATCGCCCTGCTCGTGCTGATCGCCGCGGTGCTCGCCATGGCCACCGCGATGGGCGCGATGATCTGGCAGCGGCGCGCGCGGCTCGCAAGTATGAAGGTGGATGGCTACGACGAGCGGGAGCTATGGCGCGCGTTGCTCTACGAGAGTGCCTTGCTGCTTGGTGCGGGCTGCTCGATAGGAGCGCTCTTCGGCCTCTACGGGCAGCTGTTGTTGAGCCGTACGCTCGCCACGGTCACAGGCTTCCCGGTCGTCTTTTCCGTCGCCGGCGCCAGCGCGCTTACCGACGTCGTGCTTGTGGCCGGTGTGGCCTTTGCGATCGTCGCCATCCCTGGCTACCTGGCTGCGCGAGCGCAACCCAGACTGCAGTGCGGCTGATGCGCCGATCGATTCGTCGCGTCACGGCACCGCAGGTGTACGCGCTCGTCATCGTCGCGGCACGCGAGTTGCTTTGGGGGCTGCGCGCCGTGGGTGAGGAGGTCGGTCAGTGGAGGGCCAGGGCGGGTTCAATCCCCGACGCTCCGCTACGCGCCGACGCGCTCGGTGCGCTGACGCTCAAGCGCGACAACGTCGATGGCGGCGCGCTGTTCTGGACCTTGCCCCGCCGGCGTGACCAGCGCCTGTTGAAGCTACTTGTGCGCTACGAGGCGCTGGCCGAATTCCTCGACCTCTCGGACGAGCGGGCAGCGTGCACCGGCGCCGAGAGCGGCCTCCTTCTTCAGCGTGCCCTCAGCGATGCGCTGGAGCCCGGCGCGCCAACCACCGACTACTTTGGCCGCCACCCCTGGAGTGACGATGGTGGTCACCTGCTCGCGCTCGTGGAGGCGTGCCGGGCGGATTGCGCCGCACTGCCCGGCTACTGGCAGGTGCGTCCCCATGCGGTGCGCGCAGCCACGCTCGCGCAGGTGCAAGCGCTCAATCATCAGTCCGACCCCGTCGTGCGCACCGCGCTGCTCCAGGCATGGGCGGCGCGTGAGCCGCGGGAGGACAACGACTTGAGTTGGTTCGAGCGGACCGCGACGGCGAGCGCATGGCTCACGGTTCTGGCGATGCTGGCGCTCGCCGCCGAGCCCGCGCCCACGCGCCGCGACTGTGAGAGGATCTTCGAGGCCTACTCGTGGGTGGCGATTGCCGCGGCGATGCTGGACAGCTACGCCGACGTCGACGAGGACGGGGGGAACGGTGGTCACAGCTACGTCGCGTATTACGCGGACGAGGACACTGCGGCGCGTCGCATCTGCGAGTTCGTCAGGCGAGCGAGCGTTGCGGCCAGCACGCTGCCTGACGGGCCCAGGCATGCCGTGATTGTGGCCGGCATGGTCGCTCAGTACCTCTCCAAGGATGGTGCCCGCTCGCCGCGTCTACGTGCGCAGACGCGCAAGATCCTGCATGCAGGCGGGCCGCTTCCCGCGCTTCTGCTGCCGGTCCTGCGGATCTGGCAGACCATCTACAAGGCTCAGAAAGTAGCTCCCCAATCGGTTTGTCTCGGTACCCACCTATCGGTGCCCGCTACGCGGGCGCTTGCAACAGCTCCGGTCCCTCCACCGCTGCCCCCGCCTTGTTGACGGCTGGGTTCGCGGGATGCGCAGAGAGGCGCGACGGGGCCAGCGGCTCGCACAGCTCGAGCACGTCCCCCGCGCCGAGCGCCGGGTCAAGCCACGCTTGCTGCGCCTCGCGGTCGGCGAGGATCACCGGCATGCGGTCGTGGATCGCGGCCGCTACCGGATTGCCGGCGACGCCGCATGTCAGCATCACGACGCTCTCAACGCGCTCTCCCGCGATCCGCGCCGGCGTCCATAGCGCCGCAAACGCGAATAGTTCACCGCCGTCGACCTGGAAGTGAAACGGCTGGCGCGGCTCGCTGCGGTGCTCGGGTTTAAGCCACTCGAAGTATCCGTCGGCGATCATCAGCGCGCGTCGCTGTGCCGTCGGCAGCAGCGCGCGGTAGGCCGGGCGTGTCGCCACGGTCTCCACGCGCGCGTTGATCATCTTTGACGCGCCCCTGAGGTCCGTGGCCCAGTGCGGAACCAGTCCCCAGCGCAGCAGCTGCGCACGGGGCTTCCCGTCGCGCAGCACGATCGTTAGCACCGGTTCGGTGGGCGCGATGTTGTAGCGGCCCGTTCCCGCAGCCTCGGCGGCGTGAATCGGTATCCCGAGACGGTCGTTGATTTCTTCAGGTCGCTTTGTGTTTGTGTAACGTCCGCACACGTGTCGAGCCTAGCCGCCAAGCGGCGGGCCGAGCGGCCCGGGGGTGGGAGTGCTTGCGACTATGCTGCGCGCAATCTCAAACGGAGGAGGCCGCGATGATCATCAGCACGATGAACGACCTGCCGGGCTACCGTATCGAGGAGGTCATGGGTGAGGTCTTCGGCCTCACCGTCCGAGCGCGCAATATCGGCTCGCAGATCGGGGCATCCTTCAAGTCACTCGTCGGGGGTGAGCTGAAGGGAATGACGAAGATGCTCGCCGAAGGTCGTGTCCATGCTCAGGAACGGCTCGTGGAAGCCGCCGAGGAGAAGGGCGCGAACGCGATCGTCGCGTTTCGCTTCGACACCTCCGAGCTCGGGACCACGTGGACCGAGATCTGCGCTTACGGGACCGCCGTACGCGCCGTGCGCGAGTAGGCCAGCACCCGGTATTCGCGCCACCCGTTACTCGTAGCGCTCAGCCAGCGTCTCCCAGTGGGCCATGTCGTGGCCCGGGATGATCAGCGCGTCGGGGTGCTCGCGGTCCCACGTCTGAAGTGCGCGGAGGCTGTGCTCGAAGGCCTTGCCATTCTCCGAGCGCCACGGTCGCCGGCCCTCGCGCAGCGTCGCGAGCGTGTAGATCGCGTCGCCCGCGATCAGTGCCTCGCGATCGCGCAGGCGCGCGATTACCGACACGTGGCCCTTGCTGTGGCCCGGCGTGGAGGCGAGTACGAGCGAACCGTCGCCGAGGAGGTCGTATGTGTTCTCGAACGGCCCGGCGGTCGCGTGTGTGCGCGCGTACGCGCGCGCGGCGGGGT
Organism: Solirubrobacteraceae bacterium; assembly: GCA_036493975.1. Taxonomy (GTDB): domain Bacteria; phylum Actinomycetota; class Thermoleophilia; order Solirubrobacterales; family Solirubrobacteraceae; genus Palsa-744. The sequence goes on along the minus strand of DASXOX010000077.1, from coordinate 10,798 downwards.
CCGAAAAGTCGATAGTGCGGTAGCTGGGTCGCGGGTCGATCTGGGCGCTGGGATAGCCCAACAGTGCCGAACCCCGCGCTCGCGCCGCTTTCCACTCCGCGGCGGACACGATCACGGTCGCGTTGGGGAAGTCCGCCAGCGCGCTGGCGTGGTCGAAGTGAAGGTGCGTCATCACCACCAGCTCGATGCTCGCCGGGTCGATGCCGCGCGCCTTCAGCTGCGCGGCGACTGTCTGCTCGGGGCGCATGCGGATGTCGCGCCCCACCACGCGCCCGATCGGCCCGAGGTTGCGATTGCGCTCGGCGGGAGAGCCCTCCGCGACGACGCGGTGAAAGCCGGTGTCGATCAGAATCGCACCGGCCTCAGGGTGCTCGATCAGGAAAGCGACGACCGGGATGCGGATGCGCTCCTCCGCGGGAACGCCGACGCCGAATGCTCGCAGTGCGCCCCGCGGGCCCGGCTCGCCGTGAAACCAGGCCTTCGGTGCGCGCATCTCCGCGGTCAGCAGCGGATGCAGCGAAACGCTCGCACCCTCTTGCCCGCCCGCGAGCGGCAGTTGGATCGGGGTTGCCTGGATCGCGGCGGACATCGCCGTAGTGTCGCCGATATCGCCTGTCGCGACAGTCAGGGTGCGTGCTGCATGGATAATCGTGGCGCGCCGGATCACTCGGCCTGCCGTCCGCTGCGACGTCTCCCGCGCGACCAAACCGTCCCAAGTCGTGCGTACGGTCGTCTGCGAGAATGTGCCCATGGCGACGCCCCTCGCACGACAAGCTCCGCCTGGCCCGGACCTCCCGCTCTATCGGATGGACGTCGGGACGTACCACCGGATCGCGCGTAGCGGTGCGCTGGAGGGCCTGGATGTCGAGTTGCGCGACGGCCTGCTCGTCGAGCGCGGGGGCGAGCACGCCGGCACGATCCATCTGCTCGACACGAATACCTACAACCGGATGGTCACGACGGGCGCTTTGGACGACGAGCCGCTGGAGCTGCTGGAAGGCCTGTTGGTCGAGATGAGCCCGCAGGGAGCGGGCCACGCCGTCGTGATCTGGCGCCTGACGCGCCATCTCGCCGCCGCCAGGGTGTGGCTTGGAGTGCAGTTGCCGCTGGAGCTGAAGCCGGGCTCTGAGCCCGAGCCCGACCTGACCCTCGTCGAGTGCGAACCATCGCCGCAGCGGCACCCCGACCGTGCACTGCTGGCGGTTGAGGTCGCGGTGACCTCGCACCGCAAGGACCGTGACAGAAAGGGCGTCCTCTACGCGCGGGCCGGAGTTCGGACCTACTGGCTCGTGGACGTCCCTGGTCGGGCGGTCGAGGTGCGCACGGAACCCGGTCCGGGGGGTTATGGTCGCTGCGAGGTCTACCGGGTAGGGGCGGTCATCCCTTCGCCCGCGGAGGGCGTCCCGAACCTCGACGTGGCCTGGCTGTTCGAAGACGCCGCTGCCGGCTGAGGCCCGGCCGCGACGCCGCATCCCGCGGCTCTAAAATCGAACATCTGTTCCCCATCCTATGATGTCTCCAGCATGCCCTCCAGCAACGAGATCGTCGTCAGCGGCGCCCGCGAGCACAACCTCAAAGACATTTCTCTCACGCTCCCGCGCGATGCGCTTGTCGTAATCACCGGTCTCTCCGGCTCGGGCAAGTCGAGCCTTGCGTTCGACACGATCTACGCCGAGGGCCAGCGGCGCTACGTCGAGTCGCTGTCGGCGTATGCCCGCCAGTTCCTGGGACAGATGGACAAGCCCGACGTCGACTCGATCGAGGGGCTCTCGCCGGCAATCTCGATCGACCAGAAGACGACCTCGCGCAACCCGCGCTCGACCGTGGGGACGGTGACGGAGATCTACGACTACCTGCGCCTGCTGTGGTCACGGGTCGGCAAGCCCCACTGCCACATCTGCGGGCGCCCGATCGTGGGGCAGTCGGCCGAGCAGATCATCGACCAGGTCATGGAGCTGCCGGAGCGCACGCGCTTCATGGTGATGGCCCCGATCGTCCGCGGGCGCAAGGGCGAGTACGGCAAGGTCCTGGAGGAGTTGCGCGCCGACGGCTTCACGCGCGTGCGCATCGACGATCGGATCCGTCTCCTGGAGGAGTCGATCGTGCTCGACAAGCGCTACAAGCACGACATCTCCGTCGTCGTCGATCGCCTGATCATGCGCCACGACGTCCGCAAGCGCCTCGCCGACTCGATTGAAACTGCCGTCGCGCTCGCCGAGGGCCTCGTCGAGATCGAGATCGTCGGCGCCGCTTCGGGGTCCGACGGGGGCGACGAGCGGGGCGAGGTGCTCACGTTCTCCGAGAAGTTCGCCTGCCCCGAGCACGGGCCCTCGCTGGTCGAGCTCGAGCCGCGGATCTTCTCGTTCAACTCTCCCCACGGCGCGTGTGAGCGCTGCCACGGTCTCGGCGCACAGATGGAAGTCGACCCGGAGCTGCTCGTCCCCGACCCCACGCTGTCGGTCTCCGAGGGCGCGATCGCGCCGTGGAGCAATGTGGTCTCCAACTACTACGACCAGGTTGCCGAGGCGATCTCCGAGCGCTACGGCGTCGATCTCGATGAGCCCTGGGAAAACCTGTCGCAGGAGGACCGCGACATCTTCCTGAAGGGGACCGAGGAGCCGCTGCCGATCTCCTACCGCAACCGCTTCGGCCGCCGGCGCTCCTATTCGACGCGCTTCGCCGGGATCGTCGCGAACCTCGAGCGTCGCTATCGCGAGACCGAGTCCGAAGGGGTCAAGGAGAAGATCGAGGAGTACATGTCGCTGCGGCCCTGCCCGGCATGTGGCGGTGCGCGCCTGCGGCCGGAGTCGCGGGCGGTGCTCGTGGGGGGGACACGCATCGAGGATTTCTGCGCGCTCTCCGCGCGGCGGGCGCTTGAGTGGCTGGAGGAGGTCGAGCTCTCCGAGACCGATCGCCACGTCGCGCGGCTGATCCTCAGAGAGATCTCCGAGCGCCTGCGGTTCCTGGAGAACGTCGGGATTGGCTATCTCTCAATGGACCGGGCGTCAGCCACCCTCTCCGGCGGGGAGGCACAGAGGATTCGTCTTGCCACGCAGATCGGCTCCTCGCTGGTCGGCGTTCTCTACATCCTCGATGAGCCCTCGATCGGGCTGCACCAGCGCGACAACTCGAAGCTGATCGCCACCCTGGAGCGGCTGCGCGACCTCGGCAACACCGTGATCGTGGTCGAGCACGACGAGCAGACGATGCGCGCCGCCGACCACCTTGTCGATCTCGGCCCCGGCGCGGGCGAGCATGGCGGGCGGATCGTCGCGCAAGGCACCGCTGTGCAGGTCCAGCGCGTCAAGGGCTCGCTCACCGGGCAGTTCTTGGCTGGCGCCCGCACGATCGCCCCGCCCGCCAAGCGCCGCGTGCCCAGTGGCTATCTGAAGGTCAAGGGCGCCACTCAGCACAACCTGCGCGACGTCGACGCGAGCTTCGCGCTCGGCACTCTCACCTGCGTCACCGGCGTCTCGGGCTCGGGCAAGTCCACGCTTGTCAACGAGATTCTCTACAAGGCGCTGGCCAACCGCTTGCATCGCGCGCGCCAACGCCCCGGCGCCCATCGCGGGATCGAAGGGCTCGACCAGCTCGACAAGATCATCGCTGTTGACCAGTCCCCAATCGGGCGCACGCCGCGCTCCAATCCCGCGACCTACACGGGCCTGTTCGATGTGATCCGCGACCTCTTCTCAAAGACCCAGGAGGCGCGCGCCCGCGGCTACAAGCCGGGCCGCTTCTCCTTTAACGTCAAGGGCGGGCGCTGCGAGGTTTGCAAGGGCGACGGGCAGATCAAGATCGAGATGCACTTCCTGCCCGACGTCTATGTCCCCTGCGAGCAGTGCCACGGCAAGCGCTACAACCGCGAGACGCTCGAGGTGCGCTTCAAGGGCAAGAGCATTTCCGACGTCCTCGACATGCCCGTCGAGGAGGCGGTGAAGTTCTTCGAGCACATCCCCAAGGTCCGCCGGCGCCTTGAGACCCTCAATGCCGTCGGGCTCGGCTACGTGCGCCTCGGCCAGCCCGCGACCACGCTCTCCGGTGGCGAGGCCCAGCGCGTGAAGCTCGCGACCGAGCTCTCGAAGGTCGCGACCGGCCGCACGCTGTACATCCTCGACGAGCCGACCACGGGCCTGCATTTCGCCGATGTCGAGCGCCTGCTCGACGTGCTTCAGCGCCTCGTCGACGCCGGCAACAGCGTCGTTGTGATCGAGCACAACCTTGACGTGATCAAGTGCGCCGACCGCCTCATCGACATGGGACCCGAGGGTGGGGAGGAGGGCGGCATGGTGATCGCCGCCGGCACCCCCGAGGAGATCGCGGCCGAGCCGGCCTCGCACACCGGGCGCTTCCTTGCCGAGCTCCTGCCGGCGGCGGGCGCCTCTACGAACGGCGCCGGTGCGCGCAAAGGGCGCACGAGCGCCAAGAGTGGCGCCAAAACGCCGGCCAAACGGCGCGTCAAGGCCGCCGCCGCGTAGGAAGCGCCGTGTCCCACGATCCGGTGTCCCACGATCCGCTCACAGCGAGAGCAAGCTCGGAGCATCTGGCCAGGCAAGCCCGGCTGTGGGTGCAGAAGTGGCGCTGGTATGAGCGCAACACGCTGCCCTGGAACCGCGCCCGGATCCACTGGGAGCTGATGCGCCGTGAGGCGTTCGCGCGCTGGCCCCTACACGGCAACGTGCTAGAGGCGCTGCGCGACGGGCGCCTGGAGATCGGAGCGGGCGTGCTGCTGGAGCCGGACGTCTGGATCACCGCGCCCGGCGCCGCCTGCGTGCGGATCGGCGCCGGCGCTTTTCTCAACCAGGGCGTGATGGTCGCCGCGCACGAGCTCGTCGAGATCGGCGCCCATTGCATGCTCGCCAACGGCTGCTTCGTCTCGGACGCCGCCCACCGCTTCGAGGACCCCGACAAGCCCGTGCCGTGGCAGGGGTTCACCACCAAGGGGCCGACACGGATCGGCGAGAACTGCTGGTTGGGTACCAATGTCGCCGTTACCAGTGGTGTCACCATCGGCGAGCGCTGCGTGATCGGTGCGAACAGCGTCGTTACACTCGACATCGAGCCCTTCTCGGTCGCCGCGGGAGCCCCGGCGCGCGTGCTGCGCAGGGTCGAGTACCCGGCTTGACCGACGCGATGTGCGGCACGAGCTCATGTAGACCGGCACACATCGGGGCGCTGGGACGCTACGCTGGTAGGAATGGTGAGGGGAGCGCTGTCAGGGCTGCTCGTGGGTCTTCTGTTGGGCGTCGCGCCGGGGAGCGCGCTGGCGTCTTCCTCGGACGTCGCGACGACCCGCGTCCTGTCCCGCGCCACGGACGCCCTCGTGCGTGCCGCGAATCCTGAGGTGCCGCGCGGGCTGGCCTCGGCTAAGCGCTACGCCGGGCAGATCGCAAGCCAATGCCCGGCGGCCGCGGCTGGCTCGCCACAGAACCACGAGGCCGAACAGCTCGACGACGAGGTGATCGGTGCGATGACCACTGTCGGGTACCGCGTCGCGGCTCGGCCGGTCGCGACGTTCGCTCGCGCGGTCCGGGGCCTGCACTGGAGCAACCATCGACTGACGCGAGCCGTCAAGACATTCACGACCAAGCTTGCGGGTCTGACAAAGCTCGCGACACCAGACGTCTGCGCGGACATCCGCGCGTGGGCGGCCAGCGGCTATCAGACGGTGCCGGCGAGCACCGTCGCTTTTGACAAGCACTACTACGCCACGAGCCCCGATGCTGAAGAAGTCCCGCTGATCATCGATCTCGTGATGCCCTACGCGGTACCTGCCGACGTCCCCGTCCTGCATCGCGTCGAACGGCTCGAAACGCGCCTCGGCGAAGCCGAAGCGCAGGCCGTCGAAGCGTATTCGCGCCTGATCATCTCGCTCGAACTCAAGCAGTAAGCAGCGCCTGCAGCTCCGCCAGCTCGGCGGGGTCGACCTTGTAGGTGTGCTCCGGGCCGGGGTAGCGGCGCGTGCGCACGTCCTCCGCATAGGCGGCGACGCCCGCGTTCATCTCCTCCTGGAGGTTCGCGTAGCGCTTGACGAAGCGCGGGCCAAGCCCGTCGCGGATGCCGAGCAGGTCGTGGAACACGAGCACCTGTCCATCTGTCGCCGGCCCGGCGCCGATGCCGATCACGGGGATCTCCATCTGGTGCATCAGCTCTTCAGTCACGGCCGCCGGGATCGCCTCGAAGACGATCGCGAAACAGCCGGCCTCCTGCAAGGCGAGCGCCCCCGCGCCGATCTGCGCTGCCGCCTGTGCGCTGCGCCCCTGTGCCTTCCAGCCCCCAAGCGCCGTCGAGGTCTGGGGGGTCAACCCGACGTGGCCCATCACCGGGATCCCTGCGCCCACGATCGCGCGCGCGCGGCTGACTGACGCCGGGCCGCCGCCCTCCAGCTTGACGGTGTCGCAGCCGGCCTCCTGCACGTAGCGCACGGCGGTCGCGATCGCCTGCTCGTCGCTGACCTCATAGGAGCCAAACGGCAGATCGCCGATCAACAGCGGCGTGCGTAGCCCGCGGCGCGCCGCGGCCGCGAGGACGAGCATGTCCTGTAGGCGCACCGGCGTCGTCGCGCTGTAGCCGAGGACGGTCGTGGCGGCGGAGTCACCGACGAGCACGAGGTCCACGCCCGCTGCCTCCGCCGCGCGTGCGCTTGGGTAGTCGTAGGCGGTGACCATCACGATCGGGTCGCCCAGACGCTTCTTCTCCGCCAGCAGCGGCAGCGTCATCGGCAGCCGGCCGGGGTCTTGAGGGATCTTGACGTTCGGTTGGCTTGACATAAGTTCCTCTCTGGCGCCGGTTGACGCCCTACGCGAGCAGGGTCGCCACCGCGTCGTCGACGGTGATGATGCGGTTGGTCTGTGCCTCGACGTGAACGACGCGAGGCTCGTAGTGCTCCATCTCGGCACGGTCGTAGTGGGCATAGGAGATGACGATGATGGTGTCTCCTTTGTGCACGAGTCGCGCGGCGGCCCCATTGACCTTCATCGCGCCCGAGCCGCGCGCGCCGGCGATCGTGTACGTCTCGAAGCGCGCTCCGTTGTCGACGTCCACGACGTGGACCTGCTCGTGCTCGCAAATGTCCGCCGCCTCGAGCAGGTCGGGGTCGATCGTGATCGACCCCACGTAGTGCAGGTCGCAGTCGGTGACCGTCGCGCGGTGGATCTTCGACTTCAGCATCACGCGCTGCATGTGGTTCTCACGAGACCTTTCCCGGCGTTTGCCGTTTCCGCGTTCTCCGACGCCCCGTTCCAGGCATCTGGTCTTTGATTGATTTGGCGCCGGCCGCTCTTCGCTGACGGGGCCGGCCGAAGCGTGGCGTTGTCGATCAGGCGCACCCCGCCGACGACAGCGGCGATCGCGAGCAGCCCGGGCCGGTCGAGCTCGGCGATAGGTTCCAGCGTGGCGGGGTCGACGAGCTCCAGATAGTCAGGGCGGACGTCGAAGGAGTCCAGTACGTCGCGAGCCGCGCTCAGCAGCCGCTCGGGAGCGCGCTCTCCGCTCGTCGCAAGCTGCTCCGCGGCGCTCAGTGCGGCGTGCAGCGCGCGGGCCTGCGCGCGGGCGGGGGGGGACAGCAGGACGTTGCGGCTGGAGCGCGCCAGTCCGTCGGCCTCGCGCGCGGTCGCGACGACCTCGATCGCTACGGGCAGGTTCAGGTCGGTGACGAGACGGCGGATCACGATGACCTGCTGTGCGTCCTTCTCACCCAAATAGAGCGTGTCTGGGCTCGTCATGCAAAGCAGCTTGGTGACCACCGTCGTGACGCCGCGGAAGTGCGACGCCCCGCGCGAGGCTCCCTCCAGGCGGTCGGTGAGGCCGAGAACTTCGACCGCCGTCGCGAAGCCCGGCGGATACACCTCTCCGACGGCTGGCGCAAATAGGAGGTCCGCACCGGCCTCCGCCGCGAGGCCCGCGTCGTCGCGCTCGCGGCGCGGATAGCGCTCCAGGTCGGCGCTCTCGTTGAACTGCGCGGGGTTCACGAACAGCGAGACGACGACCAGGTCGCATTGCTCGCGGGCGCGCCTGATCAGCGCCAGGTGGCCCTCGTGGAGCGCGCCCATCGTCGGCACGAGGCCGATCCTCTGGTCCGCTCGCCGCGTTGGCGCGAGCGCGGCGCGAAGCTCCGCGACTGTGCGCAGCGTCCTCATGCGCGGTGGTGATAGTGGCTCATCGGGTTTCGGTCCAGTTCCTGTGGATACCGGCGCGAGATACGACCTACTAACGACCCCTCGGGTCCATCCTGTTTGCGAACAGTGACGGCCTCTAAAGCGGATGATACATCCGCTTGCACGCGCCGCGACCGCTTTTTGTCGTCTGTGTGCACATGCGCACAGACGCGCGCGACGCGCGACGGACCGCGCGATCGTTCACCACGCGTCGACGTACGGCCGCTTCTTTCCCGCCCGCCGCCACCACTCGCCGGGCGCGTCCTGCAGGAGCATCGCGATCCAGCGCCGCGAGTCCGCGGGGTCGATCACGTCGTCGATCTCGCCATACGCCGCCATGTTGAGCCCGCGCCCGTGCTCGTAGGCCGCGGCGACGGTCGCAGCGAACACTCGCTCGCGCTCGTCGTCGTCCTCGATCGCTTCGAGCTCGCGCCGCATGCCGAGACGCACCGCCCCCTCCAATCCCATGCCCCCAAACTCCGAAGTCGGCCAGCCCACGGTGAACAGGGGCGCCTTGAAGCCGCCGGCCGCCATCGCCTGCGCGCCGAGTCCGTAGCCCTTGCGCAGCACGATCGTCCCGACGGGCACCGAGATGTTGGAGCCCACGAGGAACAGTCGCGCGAAGTGGCGCACGGTCGCTGTCTGCTCCGCGGCTGGTCCGACCATGAACCCCGGCGTATCGCACAGCAGCAGCACGGGAAGCTCGAAGGCGTCGCACATCTGCAGGAAGCGCGCGGCCTTGTCGGCGCCGTCTGCGTCGATCGCGCCGCCCAGGTGCGTGGGCACGTTCGCCACCACGCCCAGCGGGCGTCCGTCGAGCTTGGCCAGCGCGGTCAGCATCCCCGCGCCGAACCCGCGCCGCAACTCCAGCACCGAGCCCTTGTCGAACAGCGTGTCCACGACGCGCCGGACGTCATAGGCGCGCTTGCGCTGCTCTGGCACGAGCTGGCGCAGCAGTCGCTGGTCGGGCGCCGGCGCGGGCTCGGTGGCGCCGCGGAAGTAGGAGAGGTAGCGCTTCGCCGCCGCCACGGCCTCGCGCTCGTCGGCGACGCGCAGGTCGACGACGCCGTTTGCGTCTTGCACATCGATCGGGCCGACGTCCGCCGGGTCGTGCACGCCCAGGCCGCCACCCTCGATCATTGCCGGGCCGCCCATCCCGATGCTTGAGTCCTCGGTGGCGATCACGACGTCGCAACAGCCCAGCAGCGCGGCGTTGCCCGCGAAGCAGTAGCCCGCCGCGATGCCGACCAGCGGCACGAGTCCGCTGAGGCCCGCGAACAGGTTGAAGGCACGGCAGTCGAGGCCTGCGACCATCGGCCAGTCGACATCCCCGGGCCGTCCCCCGCCGCCCTCGGCGAACAGCACCACCGGCAGTCGCCTGCGCTCCGCGACGTCGAACAGGCGGTCCTTCTTGAGGTGGTTGCGCATGCCCTGCGTGCCCGCGAGCACGGTGTAGTCGTAGGACATCGCCACGCACGGCCGGCCCTCGACATCGCCGACCCCGGCGACGAGGCCGTCGGCGGGGGTGCGCGCGATCAGCTCCTCGCGCGAGCGCCGGCGCTCCTGGGCGGCGAACAGCAGCGGGCCGTACTCGACGAACGTCCCCTCGTCGACGAGGTCGTCGAGGTTCTCTCGCGCCGTGCGCCGATCGCGCTCGCGGCGGCGGGCCACGGCGTCCGGGCGGGCGGCGTCGAGGCCGAGCGCGTGGCGTGCGCGAACCGCATCGAGATCCTCCCGCGGGGCGTCGGGGTCGAGCTCGATCGCGTCCTTCGTGGCCAAGGCGGTCTCGCCGTTCGTCTCCAGGACCGCCAGCACTTGGCCCTCCTCGACGGCATCGCCGACCGCCACCTCGACACGGCGCACGACGCCGTCGGAGTGCGTCAGCACCTCGTGCTCCATCTTCATCGCCTCCAGCACCAGCAGCGGCGCGCCGGCCGGCACGGTCTCCTCGGGTCGGCGCGCAACGGCAACGACGACGCCCGCGAAGGGCGCCACGACGGAGACCTCGCGAGAGGAGGGCATCGCGGGATCATTGCGCAGCGCGGGGTCGGGGACCCGCAGCCGCGCCGGCAACTACCATCCTGCCCAGTGTCTTCCGTGCAGAGCGAGCCGTCTGCCGAGCAGCGCCGCGAGGCCCTCAAGAAGGTCTACGAGCAGGCCCACGGGTGCGTCCGCTGCCCCGAGCTCGCGCGCACGCGCAAGACGGTGGTCTTCGGTGCGGGCAACGCCGACGCCGACCTCATGTTCGTCGGGGAGGCGCCCGGGGCCAGCGAGGACGAGAAGGGGCTGCCGTTCGTGGGGCGCGCCGGGAAGCTGCTGGAGACCCTCTTGAACGAGGTTGGGTTGAACAGGGCAGATGTATTTATTGGAAACGTGCTCAAGTGCAGGCCCCCCGGCAATCGCGACCCCCAGCCCCTGGAGATCGAGAACTGCCGCGAGTATCTCTACCGCCAGGTCGAGCTGATCGAGCCCCGCGTGATCTGCACGCTCGGCAACTTCTCGACCAAGCTGCTGCGCGACGATCCGACCGGCATCACCCGCCTGCACGGGCGCCCCGAGGTGATGACGATCGGTCCTCGTGCGGTGCGGCTCTATCCGATCTTTCACCCCGCGGCCGCGCTCTACACGCCGCGGATGCTCGA
>DASXOX010000076.1:0-12976 GCA_036493975.1 Solirubrobacteraceae bacterium | reverse complement strand
CCGATCACCCAGTTGAGCTCGCGCGGGTACTTGTAGGCGCCGAAGAAGAACGTGCGGCCCATGTGCAGGAAGACCAGCACGACCATCACCGTGGAGCCCCACTTGTGCATCCCGCGCACGAACTGCCCGAGGAACACCTCGTTGGTGACATAGCGCACCGATTCGTAGGCCCCACCGGACGCGTCGGGTCGGTAGTACATCGCAAGAAACACGCCCGTGACTGCCTGGTTGAGGAACGCGAACATCGTCGCCGAGCCCAGCGTGTAGAACCAGTTGGTGCCCTTGGGCACCTTGCGGAACATCGCCCAGCGCGCGACGCCGCTCATCGAAGTGCGTTCGTCGACCCAATCGACAACCGCGATGCCGGCGTTGGCGGCGTGTTCGTGGGGACGAACCACGCCGTTGCCCTCGCCCGGGCGCGGCGGCGGCGCCTGCAGTGGCTTGGGAACGGGGGGGGCGGGAAGTTTCGGCACGGTCTAAAGCGGCCTATCTACGAATCGAAGGTCTCGACGGGTACGCGTACTGTCCGATGCCGTCCAGCGGCTCGCCGGGGTCGCGTGGGGAGAAGCGACGCAGCTCGCTATTGACGCTGAAGCGCGAGCCGATCTGCACAACCCCGTCGGAGACGCGCGTGTAGAAGCGGTCCAGCGGCCGCACCGGCGGGCCACCGACCGGGCGTCCCAGCAGGTCGTAGACGCCACCGTGACAAGGGCAGATGAAGCGCTCCGCGGCTTCGACCCAGCGCACCGGGCAGCCCAGGTGGGCACAGCGCGTGGTGATCGCGATGTACCGCATGTCGCGGTCGTAGGGATCGGTGTCGATCGTGGGGTTTTTGCGGCGCACGTAGACGGTCGTCTTGCCCGCCTCGCCGATTCCGGGGGTCTGCGTGATGACGACCGGGATGTAGTTGTTGTCCGGGAACATGTCCGTCGGACCCGCCGTTTCCCAGCGGTGTGGGGTGCTTTTGAAGATCGGCCCGATCGCGAAGCCCAGCGCGGGCAGCGTGAATGACATGGCCGCAACCGCGCCCGCGCCGTGCGCGGTGCCGGTCATGAAGCGCCGCCGCGTAACCGTCTCGCCCTCGAAGGCGCCCGGGATACCGCGGTCGGCCGTGTATTTGGAGGGCTGCTTGTTGTGCTTGCTGGCCAAGGGCTACAAAGAATACCGCTGGCGCTCAGCTCCGGTCGGGCTGGGCGGGCGGCTCGGCCGCCGCGCACATCGCCTCCAGCGCCCCGGACTCGCCGGCGCGGGCCAGCGCCTTCGCATCCCGGTGGGGCCCGCTGGAGCCCCAGCCGACGGCGCGCGCACCGGCCGACCAGATCGCCTGCGCCAGGTCCGCACGTCCCGCGCCGTGGGCGAGCGCGGTGAGCGTGATCACGTCCGCGAGCTCCGACACCGCGAGGAGATCGCCCAGCGCCACGAGCCGCGTGAGCCCAAGCGCATAGAGCTGATCGCCGGCAAGCAGGCCGAGATCGGCTTCCGGCGGGCGCAGCAGGCGTGGGTCGCCGTAGTGCAGCAGATAGCCCTCGTAGATCGCCTCCAGCAGCAGCTCGTACTCGGCGGAGCGGCCGGCCGCGCGGGGTCCCGTCGCGGCGAGCTTGGCCGGCCCGGCGCCTGCGGATCCAGGAGACCCGCCGACGGCGCCGTCGGCATCGACATCGGCGCTGGTGTCGGCGGCGTCATCGTCGGCTAGCAGGCTTGCGAGCAAACCTCCCTGCTCCTCCAGCAGCGCCCGTAGGCACTGCAGGCCGCTACTCACGGCAGCTCCCTGAACGCGGCCTCGGCCGCGGCCAGAGTCCGCTCGACGTGCTCGGCGGTGTGCGCCAGCGAGGGGAACCACGCCTCGAACTGCGACGGCGGCGGGTAGACGCCGCGCGAGAGCAGGCCTCGGCACCACGCCGCGTGCGCTTGCAGATCGCACGCCTGCGCGTCCGCATAGTCGCGCACGGGTCGCTCGCTGAAGAAGACCGTGAACAGGCCCGGCATGCTCACGACCTGCACGGGGCGCTCACCGGCGGCCTCGCGCAATCCCGAGGCGAGCTGCTCGGTGATTGCCGTGAGACGCATGTACGCCCCTTCGTCGAGCAGCGCAAGCGTCGCCAGGCCCGCGGCGACCGCCAGCGGGTTTCCCGACAGGGTTCCCGCTTGGTAGACCTCGCCGACCGGCGCCAGCAGCTCCAGTAGCTCCGCGCGGCCGCCGACGGCGGCCGCCGGGAGACCGCCCCCGATGACCTTCCCGAGGATCACGAGGTCGCCGTGTACCCCGGTGAGCTCCTGCGCGCCCCCGCGCGCGACGCGGAACCCGCTGATGACCTCGTCGAGCACCAGCAGCGCTCCGCTGCGGTCGGCCTGTTTGCGCAGCAGCTCCAGGAAGCCCGCGGTGGGTGGCACGAGGCCCATGTTCGCGGGGATCGGCTCGGCGACGATCGCGGCCGGCGGACCGGCGTCGACGGCGTCGATCAGGGCCTGCGGGTCGTTCCATGGGATGACGATCGTGTCGGCGCTCATCGCGGCGCTGACACCGCGACTCGCGGGAATCGCCTGTGTCGCCAGGCCCGATCCGGCCTGCACGAGCAGCCCGTCGACGTGGCCGTGATAGGCCCCGGCGAACTTCACGACACGCTCGCGTCCGGTCGCCGCGCGCGCGATTCGCAGCGCGGTCATGCTCGCCTCGGTGCCCGAGGAGGTCATCCTCAGCATGTCGACCGCGCCCATCCGACGCGCGACCTCCTCGGCCAGCTCGATCTCAGCCACCGTTGGGGCGCCGAAGCTCGTGCCGCGCTCTGCCGCCGCGCTCACCGCCGCCAGGATCTCGGGGTGCGCGTGCCCGTGGATCAGGGGACCCCAGGAGCAGACGTAATCGACGTAGCGGTTGCCGTCGACGTCGAGGAGCTCGGCGCCGGCGCCGCGCTCGACGAAGATCGGGTCGCGCCCGATCGCCCGCATCGCGCGTACAGGGGAGTTGACGCCACCGCTGAGGACCTGCGAGGCGCGCCGGTAGAGCTCTGCCGAGCGGGTGTCGGTCAGCGAGGCCATCACGAGCTCCGGCGCGGGATCCGACACCGCGAACCCCCCCAAGCGCCCCTCAAGGGCGCTCATCCATATTTTCGCTCCCAGTCACGGAACTCGTCCGTGAAGTACAAAAGGCGGATCTTCTTGAACTCCGTCGAGGAGTACAGCGTCGCGCGCTCCTCGATGCCGGTCTGCTGCGCAATCGCATCCAAGATCGCGTCGCACTCCTCCTTGGAGCGCCCGTGGGCCATCGTGAAGACCGAATAGGGCCAATCCTTGTAGGTCGGCCGCTGGTAGCAGTGCGAAATACCGCGGAAGGCCGCCATCCGCGGGCCGAGCTCCTCGATGCGCTCGTCAGGTACGCGCCACACACCCATGCCGTTCGCCGAGAACCCCGCGCGTCGGTGGTAGAGAATCGCCGCTACGCGGCGGAGGATGCCGCGCTCCCGCATCCCGCGCATGTGCTCGAGCAGCGTCGGCACATCCATACCGAGCGCCAACGCCGCGGGTACGTAGGGCTCGGAGCAAACCGGCATGTCGCCCTGGGTTGCGCGAATTACTGCGATGTCGAGCTCGTCATAGGCGACCGACTCGAGCGGCGCCTCGCGCTGCTCGGCCCCCTCGCTCGCGAGCGCCTTGGTGTCCCCCTCCATCTCCAGGTCCATCCTGATCTTGAATAGCTTGAGCGTCGGCAGCTGGCGGACCGACTCCGCGCCGGTCAGCTCGGCGAGCACGTCCAACGTCCCCTGCAGGCCCAGCCGCGAGTCGGGCTCGGTCGCGAGCGTGAACCACATGTTGAATTCGTGGTTGCGCAGATAGTTATGGGAGACCCCGGGGTGCTCGTTGACGATCTTCGCCGCCCGCCACGGGTGCTCGGGGTCGACCTTCGCGGCGACCAGCATCGAGGAGTACCCCAGCGCGCGCGTGTCGTAGATCGGCGTCACCTGGCGGATGATGCGCTGCTCCAGCAGCCGCGCGACGCGCTCGAGGACCTGCTCCTCGGGGACCTCGGCCAGCCGCGCAACCGCCGTGTACGGCTGTGCCTCGATCGGGAAGCTGCCCTGCATCAAGTTCAGCAGGCGCCGGTCGAGATCGTCGAGCGCCACGGCCGCGCCGCCGGAGCGGCTGCGGATCTTGGGGGTCGGTGCGCTGTCTACTGGGCTAGCCATCGGGCCGCGTCCTTCGCGTGGTAGGTGATGATGACGTCCGCGCCCGCGCGACGCAGCGAGGTCAGGATCTCCAGCACCGTCGCGCGCTCGTCCAGGTACCCGGCGGCAGCCGCCGCCTTGACCATCGCGTACTCGCCGCTGACGTTGTAGGCCGCCAGCGGCAGCGCCGTTTCGCGGCGCAGCGTCGCGATCAAGTCGCCGTAGGCCAACGCGGGCTTGACCATCAGCATGTCCGCGCCCTCCCCCACGTCGAGCAGCGCCTCGCGCAGGGCCTCGCGCCCGTTGGCCGGGTCGAGCTGATAGGCGCGGCGGTCGCCGAACTCCGGCGTGCAGCCCGCGGCCTCGCGGAACGGGCCGTAGAACGCCGAGGCGAACTTCGATGCGTACGCGAGGATCGGTGTCGCAGCGAAGCCCTCGGCGTCGAGCTCCGCTCTGATGCTGGCAATGCGCCCGTGCATCATGGCCGACGGCGCCACGATGTCGGCGCCGGCGCGCGCGTGACTGCAGGCGACGCGCGCGAGCAGCTCCAGCGTCGCGTCGTTGTCGACCGCCGGCGCGCCGGCGGCATCCCCCTCCAGCACCCCGCAGTGGCCGTGGTCGGTGTACTCGCAGAGGCACACGTCGGTGATCACGAGCAGCCGCGGAAGCTCCCGCTTGAGCGCCCGTACGCAGCGTTGCACGACGCCGTCCTCGTCCCACGCGCCCGAACCTTCGCCGTCCTTCTCTGTAGGGATCCCGAACAGGACGACCGCTGCGATTCCCAACTCGCTCGCCGCCCGCGCCTCCGCTACTGCCGCCTCGACCGAGAGCCGCTCCACGCCCGGCATCGCCGGGACCGGCACCCGCTCGGGCAGCGAGTCGTCCTCGCGCACGAACAGCGGCAGGGCGAGCTGGCCGGGGCGCAGTTCGGTCTCGCGCACGAGCCCGCGCAGCGCCGCCGATGCCCGCAACCTGCGCAGGCGCGTCTCCGGGAAAGCCATCGCCACGAGGATAGAGCGCCACGGGTACGGCATGGGTGCGACGGGCGTTCGCTGCGATCGTTCGTTTGTGGGGTCCGCCGCGCGCGCGTGGGGGGGTTTGTCTAAGCACCACGCGCACGCGCGCGGCGGGGTCGTTCTTTGAACTACCGCACCGCTGCCGCCGGCGGCAGCCAGTGACCGCTACTCCGCCCGCCGCAACCCCACGCGCGCCAGCGCGGCGAACGCCAGTGTCAGCGTCAGCAGGTGCACCAGCGAGCTCCCCAGACCCGGCGACGAGCGGTTCACCGCTGCATCCAGCGCCTGCAGAGCCGCCTTGAAGGGGAACACGAACGAGATCACGCGGATCGCGTCATACAGCCCGCCCGCGACCGCCCCCGCGGGCACCAGCGCGAGGAACGCCAGCGGCAACGACAACAGGAACGCCAACAGTGAAGCCGCGCGGACCTCGCGCGCGAGCGCCCCGATCGCGACGCCCAGCGCACCAAAGGCCACGGCGCCGCCGGCGAGCGCTAGCAGCCACTGCGCGACGCGACCCCATTCCAGGCCCACGAACGCGCCGATCCCGGCGAGCATCGCGAACGCCAGCACCAGCGAGCAACCCGCCGCGAGCAACAGCTTCTCGACGAGCAGCAGCTCACGCGAGACCAGGCCGCGCACGAGCCGCGAGAGCGTGTGCTCTTCGCGCTCCAGCGCGACCCCGCCGGCCGCGAGCAGGACGCAAACGAACATCAGCGAGATGCTCACCGCGACCACAACCGCGTAGGCGTCCAGCGGCGTGCGGCGCCCGTGCAGCAGCTTCGTGTGCACCGCGATCGGGCGGCTCACTGTGTTCAGCACACGGCCGCTGAGCCCGAGATTCTGCGCCGCGAACTGCGCGAATTCCGCGACCTGCGCGAGCGCTTCGCGCTGGGGGCCGGGCGGCTGGCGGCGCAGGACGCCTTGGAGGATGCCGGGTATGCGCCGCAGGCCGGGCAGATTCTGGGGCGTGCCAGGCACTCCCAGGTTGCCCCCCTTCAGGAGATCCGCGATCACGCTCGCCGCGAGCGACCTGATCCGGTTGGACAGTTCGAGGTTCGCCTGCGCGAGCGCCGCTTCGATCGTGGAGTGCACGAAGCTCTGCTCGAGCGCTTCGCCGTTGTAGATCACTTCGATTTCGCCCTGGCTCGTCACCGACGACAGGCGCGCCGCGATGTTCGCCGGGATCACGATCGCGGCGAGCACGCGACCGGAGCGAACCTTCGCGATCGCCTGCGCGCGCGTCGCCACTGGAACCGCCTGGATCTGCTTCAGCAGCGCGCCGTAGTAGTGGCCCACCTGCACGCGCCGGGCTGGGCGGGCACCCAATTCAACGCTCGCGCCGGGCGGCGACAGGTTGACGACGGCCACCTTCGGCTTGGACGGCGCGCGTGAGATCGCCAGACCGATCAGCAGCGCGACCGCGATCGGGTACACCACGAGCACCCCGACCAGCAGGCGCGAGCGCGCCAGGATCACGAGGTCCTTCTTCAACATCGATTTCATCTGCGCCCGCCCTCAGTGCCCTCGGATGCGCAGGAACTCCACGAAGGCGCCTTCGAAGCCGAGTCCGCCGTCGCTCCCGGAGGAGCGCGCGAGCTCCGCGGGGGTGCCGCTGAAGAGCAGCTCACCGTCGGCCAGCACGATCACACGGCCCGCGTAGCGCTCGGCCTCGGCGACGTTGTGGGTCGAGAACACAACCGAGCGCCCGCGGCCCGAGCTCTCCAGGACGAAACGCCACAGACGCTCGCGCTGGCGCGGGTCCAACGAGGAGGACGGCTCGTCGAGCACCAGCACCGCCGGGTCCGCGAGCAGACCGAGCGCGATGTTGACACGCTGGCGGTTGCCCCCCGAGAGCCGCCCCACGCGCTCCTGCGCGCGCTCGCGCAGGCCGGTTTGCTCGAGCATCTCTCGCACCGCCGCGCGGGGATCCGAGACCCGCTCCAGACGCGCGAACAGCTCTAGGTTCTCCGCGACGGTCAGCCGCGAGTAGACGGCAGGCTGCTGAGGGACCCATCCAACGCTCGACCCATGTGCTGGGGCGTCGCCTGCCAGCTCGATCGTTCCCGCGCTCGGCTCCTGTGCGCCGGCGAGAATCGAGAGCAGCGTCGTCTTGCCCGCTCCGTTGGGACCGATCACTGCGATCAGCTCACCGGCATGCGCATCGAGGTCGACTCCCCGCAGCGCCTCGCGCTGCGCGTAGCGCTTGGCGATCCCGCGTGCTGTGAGCAGTGGCGTGTCCGTCGCGTCTCCGCTCGGCCCGCCGCCCGGCGCCCGGCCCGCCGCGCCATCGCTCGCCCCGGCGCCCGGCGCCGTACTCACAGCACTCCGCCCCGGGACCGATCCCAGGGCTCGAAGCTCAGATGTCGACTCAGATAGACAAACGTCTCGCGCAGGATCGAGAGGATCGGCAGCGCGATCAGCGCCCCCACGATCCCGTAGACCTGCAGCCCGAGCAACAGCGCGAAGATCACCAGCAGTGGATTGATCCTCAACGTGTGCCCGAAGATCTGCGGCGCCACGACGTGGCCCTCGAGCTGTTGGAGGCCGATGAACAGCAGGATCACCCAGACCGCGCTGACCGGGTTGCTGAACGCCGCAACGATCACTGGCGGCGCCGCCCCCAGGATCGGGCCGATATAGGGGATCAGCTCCATCACGCCGTAGAACATCGCAAACGCCACCGCGTACTTGCTGCCGTCGGGGAAGATCCCGAGCACGCCGAAGAGGTACAACGCGAGGCCCGCCGAGGTGCCCATCACGAAGCTGAACAGCAGCTGCCCCCCGACGTACCGCGAGACGGCGTGCTGGACCAGCCTCGGGTAGTCGTCGGCCGGCGTCCCGTCGCCGTCGGGCATCGCACGCCGCACGAGCTGCCCAATGGGCTCGCCGTAGAGCAGCATGTAGACCGACAGCACGAAGATCAGGACCAGGTCGAAGATCGCGCTGGCCACTTCCGAGAGCAACCCGCCGCCGAAAGTGGCGATCGAGCCCGCGCTCTTGGCGATTTTCTCCTGGACGGTTTCCAGTGCCGTCTTGCCTTGCTTGATGAATTTGAAATGGACACCGTTGCGGTTCAGCCAGTGTTCGAAGCTTGCGAGCGATTTGTTGGCTTCGCTGACAAGTGTCGGTAGATTGTGCGTGAAGGACTCCACCTGGTGGGAGATCGGATTGGCCAACAGAAGGCCGATTCCGGCTAGCGTGAGGAAGAATGCGAGATACACCGCAAGCACCGCGAGGCCGCGCGGGAGGCGCCCACGCTGCACAAACGTGACCGCCGGGTTGAGAATCAGCGCTATGACCGCAGCCACAACGAAGATCACGAGCACTTTGCCCGCCGCGTGCGCGAGCGCCCACAGGGCAAGCAGCGCGACGGGTAGCAGCACGAGCTGCACCCAGCGCGGCACGACCGCGCGCGGGGGCTCCTCGCGGCGCGGCTGCTCGCGCGCTTGGGACTCGGGCTCGCCCACGAGCTCGCGCTCCTGCTCGCGTGGGGGAGCCGCCTCGGGGGTCTGCTCCCCGACGCTCACGTGCCTCCCGTCATGGGCAGAGTATGGCTGAGGCGCAGGCGGGCGCCGCCCCGGGGGAGCACTCCGCGAATTCCACATCGGTTCTGTTCGTCGGCGATCTCGTCGGCTCGATCGGCCGGCGGACGCTGCTGGAGTGCCTGCCGATCCTGCGCGAACGCTATGCGCCGACGTTCGTCGTGGTCAACGGCGAGAACGTCGCCGGGGGGCTTGGGATCACACCAAAGGCCGCCGACCAGCTGCTGGCGGCCGGCGTCGACGCGATTACGCTCGGCAACCACGCCTACCACCGCAGGGAGATCTATGCCTATCTCGACACCCAGCCGCGGATCCTGCGGCCCGCGAACTATTTGCGAGGCCAGCCCGGGCGAGGTGCGTGCGTGGTCACTTCAGCCGACGGCACGCGTCTGGGTGTGATCAACCTCAGCGGCAGTCTTTACCTGCGCACCGGCCGCTCTGCGTTCGTGGAGATCGACGTCGCACTGGGAGAACTCGGCGAGGTCGACCACATCCTCGTCGACATGCACGCCGAGGCCACCAGCGAGAAGGTCGCGCTCGGCTGGCATCTCGATGGGCGCGTCACCGCCGTCGTCGGCACCCATACCCACATCCCGACTGCCGACGCCCGCGTCCTGCCGGGCGGCACGGCCTACATCACCGACGTCGGCATGACCGGTCCGCGGGGCGGCGTGATCGGCGTCAAACGCGAGCAGGCGCTGCAGGCCTTGATCACGCAGATGCCGATTCGCTTCGAGACCTCCGAAGACGACCCGTGGCTCAACGGTGTCCTCATCCGCTGCTCGCGGCCACGGCGAGCGGACTCGATCGAGCAGATCCTGATGCCGCGTCCCGCGGCGCCGCCGACGTAGGCCGCTCGTGCGGGCGACCCGCGCCCAGCAAGGCGAGCATCGCCAACCCGAAGAACCAGGGGATATAGAGGTAGAACCAGTGTTCCACCCCTAGCTGCAGCGCGATCAGGATCGCCGCACACGCCGCCGCGAGGGCCGGGATGCCGGGCGCCCGTGGGACCACCGCCAGCAACAGTGCGAGCAAAACCGCTCCGACCTCCACGACCGTCTGGGCCCCGTGCACGGTGGATGCCTGGCCATACAGTCCCCACAGCGAGAATGGAGAGCCACGGTTGGCCTGGTAGGAGAACGTGCGCTGGTAGATCTCGTGCAGCGTGTCGTGGGGGAGCGCCGGGATCGACACGACGATCGCCGTCGCCGCGAACGCCCCAATGAACAGCGCGAAAGCCGCCGGCCGCTTGCGGTAGGGCAGCTCGCGCAGCCCGTGCGTCGCCAGTACGGGCGCGAGCGCGAGCGGCGCGAGCTTCGTCAAGCCGGCCGCCGCCGCGAAGACCCCGCGCGCCGGCGGCGAGCTCGCGCACAGCAGTGCCGCGAGCAGCAGCACCGCGACGAGAATGTCGTTGCTGTTGCTCTCCAGCGCGTACAGCGTGAAGGGGTAGGAGACCCAGGCGTAGGCCAGTGCCGCCGCCAGCGTCGGGCCGCGGATGCGCAAGCCGAGCGCCAGCAGCAGCGCGACCGCGAGCACGTCGAAGACGATCGACGCGGCGTGCGCCGCGGGCAGGTCATCCCAGGTTCCACTCCAGCCGAATATGCGCTCGAACGGGACATAGGCCTCGTAGTTGACCGGGCCGTACGTGTCGCCGTGTTCGTTGTCGCTCGGGTAGTCCCCGTAGAGCGACTCGCCCTCGACAACCCGGTGGGCCCCGATCACGCCTGCGTAGCCGACGTCGATGACGTTGGAGTCGGTGACGTTCAGGCCGATACGAAAACCGAGCAGGAACACCACGCCCACCGCCAGCCAGCGCGCCGGGATCCACGAACGCAGACCGCGGGCCGCGGGCCGACGGGCGAAGGTGCGCACGAGCATGCGCACCAGCAGGTAAAGCAGTGGTGGGTATGCGAGCGGGACCGAGGCGTAGATCTCTCCGTGGTTGAAGAACGCCAACGACACCGAGAACGCGAGCAGCGCCAGCAGGTCGAGGTGCGCCAGCGAGAACGGCCGGCGCCAGTCCACGAACGGCACCACGAACAGGACGCACAGCGGCAGCCAGATGTAGAGCGCGTTGACGTGGCGCCCAAACGCGCCGGGATAGCCGCGTGCCATCGTCCATGCGACCTGGAAGCCCGTCCACTGTTCGAGCACACGGCCATCCGCGTCGGCAACGATCACCTGGGCTATTTCCTTGCCCTGTCGTGAGAAGTAGCTGACCTGCCAGCGGCCGGGGCCTTTTAGATAGGCGCCGCCGTATGACCCCCGATATTTCGCGCGCGCGCGACGCATCTTGGGCAGGCGGTTCGCGATTTCCAGCACCCGGTCGGCCGACAGGTGACGGCCCGTTGGGGGGATCTCCGAGGGGGAGACCGGGACCGGGTTTTCGCCCGTGGTCGCCGCCGATGGACTCGTCGCGGAGGAGGTCGCAGCCGAGCTTCGCGCTAGTGCCGCTGGTGCAACCGCAGGCGCGAGTCCCAAGGCTAGAAATGTGGCGATCAGCAGGCGGCGCATCGCACCGAGGGTACCCGCGCTCGGGGTCCGCGCCCAGGGACACGCGGCCGGAGTGGTGCCGGGGCCATAACCTGTGCGCCGTGAAGCGCTTCACCAGCTGGGACGGGACCGAGATCGCCTACCAGGAATGGGGCGAGCGGACACCTACACCGCCGGTCGTGCTGCAGCACGGATTCGTGGCGGACGCCAACGCCAACTGGGTGGCGACGGGAATCGTAGACGCGTTGCTGGCGACTGGGCGTCGGGTGATCGCTCCAGACGCCCGCGGCCACGGAGCATCGGACAAGCCGCACGACCCGGCCCGCTATGGCGAGCACCAGATGGCGCGCGATCTCGGGGCGTTGCTGGAGGCCTGCGCGGAGCCGGAGGTGGACCTTGTCGGCTATTCGATGGGGGCGATCGTGGCGTTGATCTTGGCCAGCGAAAGCCCACGGGTGCGCCGGCTGGTGATCGGCGGGGTGGGATCCGGCGTGATCGAGTGCGGGGGCGTAGACCGACGGGCAGTCCCCAACGAGGCGATCATCGAGGCGCTACGCGCGGAGGACCCGGCCGCGATCGCCATGCCCGAGGCGGCCGCGTTCCGCATGTTGGCCGACGCCCTCGGCGCCGACCGCGAGGCGCTCGTCGCGCAGGCCTCGTCGATCTACAGAGGCGAGATCGCGCTGCAGCGGATCTCGGCGCCGACCTTGATATTGGCCGGCGCGGAGGACCCGCTGGCGGTCCGTCCCGAGGTCCTGCGCGAGGCGATCCCGGACGCGCGGTTGGAGT
Organism: Solirubrobacteraceae bacterium; assembly: GCA_036493975.1. Classification (GTDB taxonomy): domain Bacteria; phylum Actinomycetota; class Thermoleophilia; order Solirubrobacterales; family Solirubrobacteraceae; genus Palsa-744. Next base: position 973 of record DASXOX010000076.1, on the reverse strand, counting down.
TGATCCCGGGGAACCACATCGGGGCGCTCGGCGCACCGCGCTTCGCCGAGGCAATTGTCGAGTTCCTGGCCTGAGTGCGCCCCGAGTGCAATCTGTACCTGGTCTGAGCGTCGATGGGCATCGCTGAGGCGCTGGCGATCGCGCTGGCCGGATTCGCGGCGGGCACGATCAACACGGTCGTCGGCAGCGGGACGCTGATCACCTTCCCGGTGCTGCTGGCATTCGGCTACGCACCCGTGACGGCCAACGTGTCGAACACCATCGGCCTCGTGCCGGGCTCTCTGTCCGGGGCATTCGGCTACAGGCGCGAGCTTGCCGGGCAGGCGGTAAGGGTGAGGCGGCTGGGCACCGTGTCGCTGCTCGGGGGCGTCACCGGAGCGGCGCTGTTGCTGGTGCTCCCCGCGTCGGCGTTCGAGGCGATCGTGCCCGCATTCATCGCGATCGCGCTGGCTCTGGTGGTCCTGCAACCGCGTCTGGCGTCAGCCCTCGCGCACCGCACCCCCGGCCGTGAGCACGGCGGGCACGCGGTCACGCTGCTGGCGCTGTTCGCCACGGGGGTATATGGGGGCTACTTCGGCGCCGCCCAGGGAATCCTGCTGCTCGCGATTCTCGGGCTGGCGCTGGCACAGGATCTGCACCGGACGAACGCCCTCAAGAACGTGCTCGCGGGCCTAGTCAACGGCGTAGCGGGCCTGTTCTTCGTAGTGGCCGCACACGTGGCCTGGGGGCCAGCGGCGATCATCGCGCTCGGGTCGATCCTCGGCGGGCAGGTGGGAGCACGCTACGGACGTCGTCTGCACCCGACCGCGCTGCGCGGGCTGATCGTGGTGGTCGGCCTTGTGGCGATCGCGCGGCTGGTCGCCTTTTGAACGCCCCCCTGCTAGCTAACCCCCGGTCAAGGCCATGCCGAGCTTCGACCGGAGCCATTCGACGGCATACGCTACGGTGTAGCCCTATGGCTACAGAGATCCCG
>DASXOX010000075.1:0-9711 GCA_036493975.1 Solirubrobacteraceae bacterium | reverse complement strand
GATCGCGATGACAGATACCGAGCAGGCGGCGCCGCAGCCGGTGGCGCCCGAGCAGGAGCACGAGTCGGCCATCCCAGCCGATCAACCCTCCGTGGAGGAGACCTCCGCGGAGGGTGCCCCTGCAACGGACGCGGCCGGGGGACCGAGCGACGCGAGCACCGGAACCTCAGATGAGGCATCCGAGGCGGAGGCCGAGCAGGTCCTGAGCGGCGATGTGGATGAGCTCGTGGCGACGGCGGCCAAGCGCGACGAGTACCTGGCGCTCGCGCAGCGCACGCAGGCGGACTTCGAGAACTATCGCAAGCGTGTGGCGCGCGACCTGGCGGCGGCGCAGGAGCGCGGCGTGAGCAAGCTCGCGCGCGAGCTACTGCCAGCACTGGACAACCTCGACAGGGCGCTGGAGGCAGCCGAGCCCGGTGATCCGCTGCTGGAGGGAGTGCGGCTGGTCCGCGCGGAGCTGGCGGCCGGACTGGGACGTGTGGGAATCGAGTCGTTCACACCGACCGGCGAGCCGTTTGACCCCGCACAACACGAGGCGATCGTGCAGCAGCCGGTGGAGGGCGTGGAGAGCGGGCAGGTCGCCGAGGTCTACCAGTCGGGCTACCGGTTGAACGGAACGATCATCCGGCCGGCGCGCGTGGTCGTGGCGGCATAAGAGGAGGCGTGATGGCTGCGGCGAGCCGGTCCGAGGATTACTACAAGACGCTCGGGGTCGAGAAGAAAGCAAGCGCGGAGGAGATCAAGAAGGCCTACCGCAAGCTCGCGCGTCGCTACCACCCGGACCGCAACCCCGATGACAAGCAGGCGGAGGCGCATTTCAAGGAGATCTCGCACGCTTATGACGTGCTGAGCGATCCGGAGAAGCGCAAGCAATACGACAGCGGCAGCGGGCCGTTCGCGAATGCCGGGGCGGGCGGTGGCTTCGGTGGCTTCGGGAACTTCGACTTCGACAGCTCCTCGATGGGCGACATCCTGTCGAACCTCTTTAGCGGGTCGGCGAGCGGACGGCGTACGCGCGCCAAACCGCGCCCGGAGCGCGGCCGGGACCTGGAGACGGAGGTGTCGATCTCCTTCGAGCAAGCGATCTCGGGCGCGCAGATCCCGCTGTCGGTCTCCACGCAGGCGCCATGCTCGACGTGCCACGGGACGGGCGCGAAGCCGGGCACGACGCCGAAGGTCTGCCCGCACTGCGAGGGCCGCGGGATCGAAACGCAGGGTCAGGGAATGTTCTCGATCTCCCAGCCATGCTCGCACTGCGGGGGTTCGGGCACGGTGATCGAGGATCCCTGCCCGACGTGTCACGGCTCGGGCGCGGTGCGCACACTCAAGCGCTACCGCGTGAACATCCCGGCGGGCGTCAAGGAGGGCTCGCGCATCCGACTGCCGGGCAAGGGCGAAGTGGGCCCACGCGGCGGTCCGCCGGGAGACCTGTTCGTGGTGACACACGTCGCGGCGTCGCCGATCTTCAAGCGCCGAGGCGACAACGTCGAGGTCGACGTGCCGCTCTCGATCCCCGAGGCGCTGCGGGGCGCCGAGGTGAAGGTGCCGACGCTCAGCGGTTCCAAGACGCTGCGGGTGCGCCCGGGGACGACGCACGGCACGGTCCAGCGCTTGCGCGGCGAGGGGCCACCGAAGCTCGGCGACGGCAAGGCGCGCGGCGACATCCACTATCGCTTCCTGCTCGACATACCTGACGAGCTCACCGCCGAGCAGCGCTCGGCGGTGGACGCACTGGAGAAGGCGATGAACGGCCGCGATCCGCGCGCTCGTCTGTTTGCCGAGAGCGCAGCCGGATCGGCGACCTCGGCCGGTCAATCTGACTCCGGCGGGGACGGGAAGGGCTCGTGATGGCGCGCCGCCGCGAAACCCGTATCGAAGTGAGCCGCGAGCGCGGCGTCTTCATGATCTCGGTCGCAGCGCAGCTCGCGGACATGCATCCGCAGACGCTCAGGACCTACGAGGCGCGCGGACTGATCGAGCCTACGCGCTCGGCGAAGGGCACGCGCCTGTACTCCCAGGAGGACGTTGAGCGCCTGCGGCGCATCCAGGAGATGACGGCCGAGCTCGGCCTGAACCTTGCGGGGGTCGAGCGCGTGCTCGACCTGGAGGCCGAGATCGAGCAAATGCACGCGCGCATCGAGGAGCTGGAGGTGCAGGCGCTGCACGCCCAGGTCGAGCTCGCCGAGCGCCTGGAGGAGGTTCGGCGCTCATACCGCGCCGAGCTCGTCCCCTACCGCGGCGGACACGAGATCGTGCGCGCGGCGGACGTGCGACCCGCGCCGCGACCGCGCCGCGACTAGACGCTTCGCACCGATCGCACTGCGCGTCACCTACAGAAGTTCCAGCGTCCTTTCGCGGTTCAACTCAAAGGCTTCCATCAAGAACAACCCGGTCCATTCGACTTTCACAGCGCCGACTTTGAGCGCCGTGGCAGTGGCTTCGAAAGTCGCTTTGCTGAATTCCAACGAGCTGTTTGCGAAGAAACCGCCGGCTGTACCCTTGACTTCGACCAGGCCCGACAGCGCGCACAGGCTTCCACCAAATACCACCCCGATGTCAACGCCTTCGGTCACCAGATAGTTTTTGCCGGCGATCTGAACCGCATGCCCCGGCCACGGGAGTTTTTTCGCTTCGATGCTTTCTAGGATGCAGTGCGGGTTGGATGTGTGACATTCAAATGGCCAGAGTTCGGTGAGTTCGGATCGCCCTAGTTCGCCGACGTTCCAGATGTTCATGACGAAGGCGAAGTCTTCGCATGTGACCGTCACACCCGGCAGTGGCAGGCTGCTGGGACTGGCCACGCCTGCAACCAATTCCGTGCCTTTCAGTTCAACGCTGTTGAACTTCCACGCCGGTTTTGCGCTGGCTGCCGACGCCGCCATTCCACTCAGCGCAACAACCGCCACCGACACAAGCAATGCGATGCTCTTCCTTGCCTGCACGTCTCCGCCACCTCCCACTTGCTGCTAGGGGCTCCCCGAATGCGATCCGCGACGACCGCAGCTGACGGCTGACACTCCACCACGATCGGACGGGTCAGGGTCTCAGAACACCGACCCGTCCGATCGCAGCTTCACCCTTTCTTGCCCTGCACTCGTAAGCTCAGAAAGCTTCTACTGCTTTTTCGCGCTTCGACTGGAATGCTTCCATCGGGAATTCGCCAGTCCATTCGACAGCCGCGGCGCCGATTTTCAGCGACGTGCCGGTGGCTTCGAAGCTGGATTTGCTGAAGGTGGCGGTGGAGTTGGTGTTGTTGATCAACCCTCCCGCGCTACCTGTCACGTTGACCGTACCTTTGACTGCGCACGAAGCGCCGCTGTAGACGATCTTGACGTTGATTTCTTCGATTATCAAATATTGTTTGGCGGCAAACGTTTCGACGTACCCGAACCACGGCAGTTCCTGCGCTTCGATGCTGCTCACGGTGCAGTTTGGCGCAGTCGTGGTGCAGCTGAACAGCGGAAGTTCTGTAACGAGGAGTTCGCCACCGCCAAAGAAGTTCCAGGTTTCCATGTTGTAGAGAAAGTGTTCGCAGGTGGTCGAAGCGCCACCGCTTTTGAGGCTGCTCGAGAAGGCCGCTCCCACAACGACTTCTTCTTCTGTTTCGCTCATCAGAGTGCCGCCGAAATGCCACTGCGGCCAGGCGCTGGCGGAGGAGCTCGCCACGGCGCTGAACGCCAGGACAGCGAGCACAGCCGACAGCATGATCATCTTTCGCGATCGCATGTCTGGTCCCATCTCCCTTTCTTTTTGTGGAGCCCCCATCTCAACGACCTCAAGGGAGCCGCGGGCCGATCCTACACCGCCCCCCGCCGCCGCGATAGGCGGGAGTGGACGAATGCATGGCTCCTACTAGCTGGAGTTCGCCCGATTGTCAGTCATGATGCGCGATCGCGGCGAAGCCGTCGAGCCTACCCGGGTAGGAAACACAACTAGTAAGAAACAAAATTGGCTTAAGTGACCGCGGGCAGCTCGATCGAAGTCAGCTCGACTTCGTGCTGCAAACGGTGCACCTCGCGGCGCTCGACCAGGCCGGCACCGAGACGCCCGGTGGAATCGGCGCCGCACGCTACGCCAAAGCTAAGGCACTCCGCCGGGGGGCGGCCTTCGTAGCGCGCCGCGACATAGCCGGCCAGGAATGCGTCTCCCGATCCCTGTTTGGCGACGGGCTCGCGCGGCTCGATGCGCGCACGCTGGAGCGTTAGCTGACCTTCGAGAAGCACCTGGGCAAAGCAACCATCGGGCAGCGTCATGATCGCCTCGCGCGCTCCGAGCGCGACGATCTCGCGGACCGCCAGCGAGCGCTCCTCTTCGTCGGCGAACTCGTGCCCGACGAGCTCCTCGGCCTCGATCACGTTGGGTGAGACGACGTCGGGCTCTGCGCGCACGGCGTGGCGCAGCGGATCGCCGTCGGTGTCGATGACGGTCGTCACGCCGGTGCGCTGCAACTCGCGGATCAGCGAGGCGTACAGCTCCGGCTCGACTCCACGCGGAATCGAGCCGGCGAACACGACGATCGCGGCGCCGCGCGCGAGGTACAGGAGCTTCTCGCGGAACAGCTCGACCTCCCGCTCGCTGACGGCGGGGCCGCGCTCGTTGATCTCGGTCTGCTCGCCGGTCGTGGGGTCGAGCACGGAGGTGTTTGTGCGCGACTCCTCGCGGATCCGCACGAAGTCGTTGAGAATCGACTCCTCGGTGAGCTGCTCGACGATGTGCGTGCCGGTTGCGCCGCCGGCCATGCCGGTGGCGATCACGGGCTGCCCGAGCGCCTTCAGGGTGCGCGCAATGTTGACCCCCTTGCCGCCCGCCATCGTGTGCTGCTCGACGGTGCGGTGTCGCCGCGCGAGCCGGAAGTTCGGGACCGAGAGCGACTTGTCGATCGCCGCGTTCAGCGTGACCGTGATGATCATCCCAAGTACCTCATCTGCGTCGGCGCCAGGCCACTCCGGCGTGGCCTGTAGAGGCGCACTCCAAGGGTATCGGACGCTCCTCCCCGGGGCACGCGACCCTGCTGAGCCGCCTCGCGGCGACGCTCACGCGGGCGCCAGCGCCCAGGCAGTGGAGCGCAGCCGCTCGGCCTCCGCGCGGGCGCTATGTGCGGGATCGCCGCCGTCGGTGCGATAGGCGCCGACGATGCTGCGCGACGCGGTGACCAGCCCGCCGGCGCGTGCGGCGGCAAAAGCGGCGGCGACGTCCTCGACGCGGCCCCCCTGCGCGCCGACCCCTGGAAGCAAGAGGATCGCGTGAGGCATCAGCTCACGAGCGCGCGGGATGTGGTGGGGCTCGGTCGCGCCAAGCACGGCGCCGACGTCGCTGAGGCCGGCCTCCCCAACGCCGTCGGCGCCCAACTCGTCGGTGATCCGCGCGAGGCGCTCCCACAATCGGCCACCGTCGGCGAGCTCGAGGTCCTCGATGTCGGCGGCGCCGGGGTTGGAGGTGCGCACCAGCAGCAGCACCCCCGCGTCGGCGGCACGGGCGCCGGCCACGAACGGCTCGATGGCATCGCGCCCAAGTAGTGGGTTTACGGTCGCGAGGTCCGCCCGCAAACCCTCAAAGAGCGCCTGCGCGTAGGCGTGAGCGCTGACCGCGATGTCGCCGCGCTTGCCGTCGGCGATCGTCAGCAGGCCGCGCTCGCGGGCGTGCGCGAAGACCGCTTCAAGCGCCTCCCAGCCGGCCGCGCCGAGTCGCTCAAAACAGGCGAGCTGGGGCTTGACGGCGACGCACGCGGGACCGGCGGCGTCGATCACCGCGCGGCAGTGCGCCACGACGGCCGCCGCTGTTGAGCCGGCCCCAGAAGCCACCTCTGGCCAGAGCGCCCCTGGGTCGGGGTCGAGTCCGAGCACGATCTGCGACTCGCGCTCGGCGACGCGCGCGGCGAGGAGATCCCCAAAGGTCGAGCTCATACGAACGGGAGCGATGATGTTGGGAGCGACACCGTCATCGGCGGCGAGCATATCCTTCGCGAATGCCGCTCTCGCGGATCGCGTGGATCGTGACGGTGCTGATCGCGCTGCTGACGGCGGCGCTGCTGCTGCTGGCGGGATACACGGGCTATGCCGGCCTGTCGATCGCGGTCGGGACCTCTGCCGCGATCAATCTCTTCTGAGCCACTCCTGCAGCGCCCGCACAGCGCGCCCGCGATGGCTGAGCGCATCCTTCTGCTCGGGGCTCAACTGTGCCATCGTCCGACCGGGCGGGCCCTCGTCGGGCAGGAAGGCGGGGTCATAGCCGAACCCCTCCTCGCCCCGCGGGCGCTCGGCGAGCCGGCCGGTGCAGCGCTCCTCGAAGATGCGCTCCACGCGCGCGCCGGGATCGACGTAGGCGAGCGCGCAGACATATTCGACCGCGCTGCCGGGCGGCGCTTCGCGCAACAGCTTGGCGAGGTTCTGCTCGTCGCCGGCGTCCTCTCCGGCGTAGCGCGCGGAGCGCACCCCAGGGGCGCCACCGAGTGCCGCCGCAGCGATCCCGGAGTCGTCGGCGATTGCGATCTCGCCCGTCGCGTGCGCCGCCGCGCGGGCCTTGCCGAGGGCGTTCTCGGCGAATGTCTCGCCGTCCTCGGGGGGGAGCTGCACCTCGCCGGGGAGCAGCGCTATGTCGTGGCCGGGCAGCAAGCGCGCGAACTCGCGCCGCTTGTGCTCGTTGCGCGTCGCGAGCAGCAGCCTCATCAAGTTTCGGCGGGCGCGATCGCCTGCTCCTGGGCGGCGCGCAGCTCCGCGATCCCCGCGGCGGCGAGCGCGAGCAGCTCGTCTAGGCTCGCCCGCGAGAGCGGGGTGCGCTCGGCGGTGGCCTGAACCTCGAGGAGGTCGCCCTCGCCGGTCATCACGACGTTGGCGTCGACCTCGGCGGAGGAGTCCTCGGAGTAGTCGAGGTCCAGCAGCGCGGCGCCGGCGACGATCCCGCACGAGACCGCCGCGACCGCACCGGTCAGCGGCGAGCTCTCAAGCGCTCCGCTCTCGCGCAGCTTCTGGCAGGCGAGCGCGAGCGCGACGTAGGCGCCGGTGATCGACGCGCAGCGCGTCCCGCCATCGGCCTGCAGGACGTCGCAGTCGAGGTAGATCGTGCGTTCACCGAGCGCCTTGAAGTCGACGGCGCCCCGCAGCGAGCGGCCGATCAGGCGCTGGATCTCAACCGAGCGCCCATCCAGGCGCCCACGAGTGGCGTCGCGCTGCTTGCGCTCGCCAGTTGACGCGGGCAGCATCCCGTACTCCGCCGTGACCCAACCGCGGCCCTTGCCGGTCATCCAGCGCGGCACGCTCTCCTGCGCGGAGGCGGTGCAGATCACGCGAGTCTCGCCCATCGAGATCAGCGCGGAGCCGGTCGCGGTGCGCATGAACCCTGGCTCGATCACGACCGGACGCAGGCGGTCCGCGGCGCGTCCGTAGCTGCGCGCGCCGCTCACGCCAGCGCCTCCAGCGGGGCGAGCTGCACGTGCTGCACGTCACCGAGCGGCATCTGCAGGAAGCGCGTACCGAGCTCGCGGAAACTGTCGACGTCCCCGGTGCAAAGGAAGCGATAGTCGCCCTCCCCCATCCCATCCCCAAAATCTTCTTCGGAACCGGCCACCGCGAGATCGCGGGTGCTGAGCGCGTGCTCGACCTGCCGCGCGAGCGCCGCGCCGGAGCTCACAAGCGTCACCTGCGGCCCGAGCATCCGCTGGAGCATGGGGCTGATCAGCGGGTAGTGGGTGCATCCCAGGATCACCGTGTCGACGCCGGCGCGGCGCAGCGGCGCGCAGGCCTCGCGCACGATGCTCACGGCGCGCTCGTCGAACTGCTCGCCGGCCTGAATCAAGGGCGCCAGCGTTGGGCACGCGACGGCGTGCAGCGTGACATGCGGATCGACGGCGTTGACCGCGTGCTCGTAGGCGCCGCTCGCGACCGTCGTCGGTGTCGCGAGCAGCCCGATGCGGCCGGTGCGCGTCGTCGCGACCGCGCGCAGCGCCTCGGGGCGCACGACACCGAGCACGTCGACGCCAAGCGTCGTCTCCATCATCCTGCTCTGCAATGCCGGCAGCGCGGCCGCGGTCGCCGAGTTGCACGCGACGACGAGCAGCTTCACGCGCCTGCGCAGCAGCTCCTCGGCGATCTCGGCCGAGAACGCGCTCAGTTCCTGCGGAGTGCGCTCGCCGTAGGGGAAGCGCGCGGTGTCCCCGAGGTAGAGAAAGCCCTCGCGCGGCAGCGCGACGAGCAGCTCGTGCAGCACCGTCAGGCCGCCCACACCGGAGTCGAACACCCCGATCGGGCGCACGCGGGGATTGGAGTCGCTCCCGCGAGGGCCGGAATCGCTCCCGCGAGGGTCGGACGCGTTGCTATTCGCGGCGCTCGTCATGCAGGCCATCATTCCAGAGCGCTACCGTCCGCGGCCCGTGCGTGCGCTGGTCGTATCGAACATGCTCTCCGACGAGCACAACTCCGAGCGCGGGCGCTTCGTGCGCGACCAGGTCACCGCGCTACGTCGGCTGCCGGAGATTGACGTCGAGCTCTACGAGTTCCCGCCTGGCCCCCGCAACCTGGCGTGCGCCGCACGCGCACTGCGGGGGCGCTATGGCGCGGAGCGCTTGGACGTCGTACACGCCCACTTCGGCCTCACGGCATGGCCGGCGCTCGCGGTACCGGCGCGGGCACGCGGCGTGACGGTGCACGGAACCGACGTCCGCGACCCGCGCACACGCCAGTTCACTCGCGTCGTGCTACCGCGGATGGGGCTCGTGGGCGCGGTCTCGGAGGAGCTCGCGCACGATCTCCCGGGTCGCGCCGCGCGCCGTCGCGCACAGGTGCTGCCTTGCGGTGTGGACCTCGAGCGCTTTCGCCCCCTGCCGCGCGAGCAGGCGCGGGCACAACTGGGACTCGCGCTCGAGCGCCCCCATGTCCTCTTCGCCGCCGACCCCCGGCGTGCGGGTAAGCGCTACGACCGCGCCCGCGAACTTGTGGAGTCACTCGCCCCATCTCACGTGGCGTTGCACGCCCTCGGCGGCGTCTCCCCCGAGCAGGTCCCGCTGTGGGTCAACGCCGCCAACGCCGTCCTCGTCCCATCCGACCATGAGGGCTTCGGCCTCGCAGTGATCGAGGCCCTCGCATGCGACGTCCCGGTGCTCGCGACGCCCGTAGGGGTCCACCCAACAGCGCTGGCGGGCCTGGCGGGGACGTTGTGCGCACCGTTCGACCTGCAGCGCTGGCGCGCCGCGTTGAAGCCGCACATCGCCGCCACAGACCCCCGCGTCGCGGGCCGCGACCGCGCCGAGCCGTTCTCGGCCGAGCGCATGGCGATGCGACTCGCAGCCGCCTGGCGCAACCTGCTGAATGACGGCGGCGGGCACGCTGGATAGCATGAGTACGTCGATGGCCGACCCAGCCACGAGCACAGCTGTACAAGCGCCCGCCACCCCGCCGCCCCCCGCGTCCGATGTCGCGGCCGGCACGGAGGCTGCCGCCAGCACAGACGAGCAGCGGACGCCCGGCTTCGGTGAGCGTGGCCGCATGCGCCGCCGCCTGCGCTTCTTGCGCAAGGCGCGCGAGCTCGCCTACCGCGACCTCGGGGGTCTCGTCTTCGAGATGCAGCGCCTCGGCGAGCGCCACGACGATCTGACAGCCGCCAAGCTCGCGACCCTCGGCGCAATCGACAGTGAGCTGCGCGCGCTCGAGGACGCACTCGCCGATCGGCGGCCGGTGACGGTTCTGCGCGAGTCCGGCATCGCCGCCTGCCCGCGCTGCG
>DASXOX010000074.1:0-3737 GCA_036493975.1 Solirubrobacteraceae bacterium | reverse complement strand
CACCCCGTCGAGCATCCGGCGCGCGTCGCGGTCCTCGGCCAGGAAGTTGCAGTCGATCTCCGGCTGCTCACGCGGGTCGCGGCTTCGAAGGGTGACGGTTCCGCGGGAGTCGGGCTTGACCACGGCGACGCTCAAGGCGATCGCTCCGCCGGTCGGGCTGTATTGCGGAGGCATCAGGTGCGTGACCGCGATGTGGACGTCCAGCTCCTCGCCGCGAGCCTGGGTGGACGAGGTCCACAGCAGCGCGCCGACGGCCGGCCGCATATCGAGCGCGTCGGTCTTCAGCGCGTAGGCGTTGTAATAGAAGGGCTGGTCTTGGAGGCGCCGCCCGACGGGCAGATCGGCCACGACCTCGATCCCGAGCTTCGCCAGGTCGGCCCCTGGGCCGATGCCGGAGCGGAGCAGGATCGCCGGACTCCCGTATGTGCCGCCGGCGAGGATCACCTCACCCCCCGGAATCTCATGGCCGCTTGCGGTGACGACGCCGACCGCACGGCGCCGGTCGAAACGGACCCGATCGACGAGCACGTCCCCGGAGATCTTGAGATTGGGACGGTTACGAACCTCCTCGGTGAGATAGACCAGGCCCGTGCTCTGACGCACGCCGTCGACGACGTTGACGGGGGACGCGCCGACGCCGCGCGGATCGGGCCCATTGAAATCATCGACCCGGGAGAACCCTTCGGCGACGGTCGCGTCGATGAACCCGCGCAGCGAACTCGTCAGATCGCCGTACTTTTGCTGTCGTATGGGGGACGGTCCCGTACGGCCGCGGTCTGCGTCGTCGCCGTCGGGCGTGTTCTCCATCGCCCGGAACGTTTCGTAGACGTCCTCGATGGTCCAATCGTCGAGGCCGTGACGTTGCCAATCGCGGATGTCGCCGGGTCGTGCGCGCATCGCGACGGTGGCGTTGTGAGCCGAGCACCCGCCGAGCACCTTGGCCCGCGCTGCCGCGATCTCCGGTGAGGCAGCCAAACCTCGAGCGGTGTAGCCCCATTCGTGCTCGGGGTTGGCCGGCACGCGCGCCGGGTCGCGTAGGTCGTCTGGATAGCCATCGACGCCGTAGGCCCGGCCCGCCTCGAGCAACAGGACCGACCGAGTCGGGTCCTCGGTGAGGCGGCTTGCGAGGACGGCGCCCGCTGCGCCTCCTCCCACGATGACTACGTCGGCTCGACCGCCGCGACCGTTGCCGAGATCGGACATGGACTTCACTCTCCTCGGATCGATGACTCGCGGGTGCATCGTGTCCAGGGGATGGGTGAGGTGACATCGCCAGATCCCGGTGATCAGAAGGCAGTCATCACCAGCCCGTGGTGTGCGGCCTCCGCCGCCAGGCTCGATCGGGATTACGTCAGTCGTTCCGAGAGCTGCGTGCGCGATTTGACGCCGAGCTTGCGGAACGCCTTGCGCAGGTGATACTCGACGGTGCTGGCGCTGATGAACAGTCGCGCGGCGATCGCTCGGTTGGTCTCGCCCTGTGCGGCGAGGCGAGCGACCTGCGTCTCCTGTGGGGTCAGCTGGTCCAGGGTGTCCACGGTCCGCTTGCGGGCACGCTCCCCGGTCGCCTCCAGCTCGAGCCGTGCGCGCTCGGCGAACGCCTCCATGCCGGAATCTCTGAAGAACTCGTGGGCGGTTCGCAGATGCTCGCGAGCGTCCAGACGGCGGCGCTCACGCCGCAGCCACTCGCCGTAGAGAAGGTGGGTACGCGCGAGCTGCACGCGAATGCGTGTGCGCCCGAGCCTCGTGATCGCCTCCCTGTAGAGCGCGTCGGCGTCATCGCCGAGGGTCACCAAGGCGCGGAGGCGAGCCTCAATCCCGAGCGCCCAGTCGGTGCCGGCGGCACGTGTTGTCTCCTCCACGCGCTCGAAGGCACTCCGGGCACGCTCCGGCTGCGCGCAGCGAACGGCCGCCTCGATCAGCTCGCTCAGCGCCCAGATCGCCGTCCCTTCGGTGTAGAAGCGCTCGGCGGGCGCGACAGCGGCCAGCGCTGCTTCGTAGCGACCGAGCCCGTTGTACAGACCTCCGCCCAGAAATTCAGCGGTCGTCAGGGCGATCCCCTCCCCGCGAGCTTCCGCCTCGCTGACCGTGGTTCGGACCAGCTCCGCGAATTCATCCTCGCGGCCGCGCAGGGAGGCGAGTCCCAGCCGAGGGACCGGGTTAGACGCGATCCCGGTCGCCTCACTGGCCGCTCTGTGCTCCTCCTCGAGGAGTGCTGCTGTTCTCAGCTCGCCAAAGAACGCGTAGACAGTGGTGCCGGTGCCGAGAGCAAACGCGAGCGCGGGGAGCGCACCAGTCTGGCGCGCGAGCTCAATCTGCCGTGTGAACAACACCGTCCAGGCGTCGTCGTCCCACATGTACAGCGCGATCACGCTGGCAAACCACAGCCACCGGGAATCGTTCGGTGACAGGTCGTCCTCGCGCTGGAAGGCCTTGAGCGCCTCCTTGAGTACTGGCGCGCCGGCCGCATACCCCTGGGTGGCCTGCACCGCCAAACCCAGCAGAAGCAGATCAGACGGCTGCGGCGACTCAGGCACCGGGCCGGCCAGCGCCGCCTCGCTGATCTCAACCAGGCCGCCACCGTGGACGAGCCGGCCGGCGAAGGTCGCCGCAGACATGGCCTCCAGGTACGTCGCCCGCGCGAGTCGGGGATCCACCGCCTTGAGTTCGCCCGCGGCCGCGAGCAGTAACGGAGCGGCGTCGCTACCTCGCCGCGACGCGAACGCGACTTCCGCGCGCAGCAGGTGCGCGTGGGCACGTAGAGCATCGTCGAGCGCAGCGGCTGACTCGGCGGTCTCCAGAAGATCAAGAGCATCCTCGAGGGCGCCGGCTTGAAACTTTGTCTCCGCGGCCACCAGCGCGCGTCGCGCACGGCAGGTGGGTTCGGGCGAAAGGGCGACCGCGCGCTCGAGGAAGGCAGCCGCGGCGGCGAGACCGCCCCTCGCCTGCGCGCGAGCGGCGGAACGTTCGAGCTCGGAGGCAACGTCCTCATCGGGCGTGGCCGCCGCCTGCGCGCGGTGCCATGCGCGGCGGTCCGGATCGATTTCCGGATCGGTCGCCTCCGCGAGGGCGCGGTGGACCTCGCGTCGCGCCCTCGGCTCAGCGGCGGTGTAGACCGCAGAGCGCACCAGCGGGTGGCGGAATGCCACTCGGGGAGACAGCGTGAGCAACTGCTCCGATTCGACGGCGTCGGCGGCCGACACGGGGATCCCGAGCCGTTCGGCCGCTCGCCAAACCAGTGCCGGATCGCCCACCGGGTCAGCGGCCGCGACGAGCAACAGGCGCCGCGCATCAGGCGGCAGCTTCGCCAGACGGCGCGTGTAGCGGTCCTCGATCCCGGCAGACAGAGGCGCGGTTGATGGCAAGCCGAACCCCCCCGCAAGCTCGGTCGGGCTCAGCCCGCGCGGCATCTCGAGCAGGGCGAGCGGGTTCCCGCGCGTCTCAGCAACGATCCGGTCTCGGACACGTTCGTCAAGGGGGTGGGAAAGCACGGAATCCAGCAGCGCTCGCGCGTAAGTGCGCTCCAAAGGGGCGATATGGAGCTCCGGCAGGCCCGAGAGGGTCTCGCCAAGCTCGCGCGTCGCAAACACCAGTGCGATCTTCTCCGCGACCAGGCGACGGGCCACAAAGGCCAGGATCCGCGCGGACGCACTGTCGAGCCATTGCGCATCGTCAACGGCACACGCGACTGCCTGCTCCTCGGCGGCTTCGGCCAGAATGCCAAGCACCGCCAGTCCAAC
>DASXOX010000073.1:0-9845 GCA_036493975.1 Solirubrobacteraceae bacterium | reverse complement strand
CCCAAACGCCCACTACAACGGCACCGCTCTGGAGATCCTCGAGGAGCTCGACGAGGTCTCTGCTTTCGTTGCCGGTCTAGGCACCGGTGGCACGCTGATGGGTAACGGTCGGCGCCTGAAGGAGACCTTCGGAGACGCTTGCAAGATCGTCGCCGCGGAGCCGATGCAAGGCGAGCCCGTACAGGGCCTGCGCTCGCTCGACGACGGCTTCATCCCGCCGATCATCGATATCTCGCTGCTGGACCGCAAGATCTTCGTGACCAACAGAGACGCGATCATGTGGACCCGCAAGCTGCTTGACGAGGAGAGCGTCTTCGCCGGAGTCTCCAGCGGCGCAATCGCGCGCGTCGCCGTGCGCATCGCCGGCGAGCTGGACGAGGGAAACGTCGTGTTCATTGTCGCCGACGACGGCTGGAAGTACCTCTCGAGCGGTATCTACACGCGCCCACTGGAGGAGATCGAGAACCTCGACTCCACCGTGTGGTGGTGAGCGGAAGTGCAAGTCACTCCGGAGCTGCTAGCGCAGGTCGTAGCCCACGCGCGCGAGGAGGCACCCAACGAGTGCTGCGGCGTGCTCGCCGTCGAGCTCGGACCGCCCGTCCGGGCGGTGCGCGCCTATCGCGCCGCCAACACTGCTGCCAGCCCCCTGCGTTTCGAGATCGACGGACGCGAGGTCCTGGACTTGATGGAGCGGATCGAGGGGGAGTGCCTGGAGCTCGGCGCGATCTACCACTCGCACACCAGAACCGCTCCCTACCCATCCCAGACCGACATCAATTTTGCCGCGAACTGGCCCGGCGTGGAGTGGCTGATCGTCGGGCTCGCAGACGGCGCCGAGCCCGAGGTCCGCTCCTACCTGATCGACAACGGTCAGGTCCTGGAAGTGGCGATCTGAGTCTTCGCCGAAGAGGTCTGCGCTGAGCGAGGGGCGCCTTCTGTGCCCCGCCTGCTCGCGCAGTTTTCCCGCGAGCGAGCGTTTCTGTGCCACCTGCCAGATGCCGCTCGTGCACGAACCTCCCGACCACGAAGCCGCCGGGCCGGAGCGCCCGCTCGATGAGCTCTGGCGCCGCGCGCGCAGGATCAAGCCCCAGTACTCCGAGGGCGAGCTCGTGCGCGTCGCCGGCGCCCGCAATCAGACCGAGGCCGACTTCATCCAGGGGCTGCTCCTGGAGGAGGGTATCCCCAGTCTGCAGCGTCGCTCGCGCGGCTTTGACGTGCCCGACTTCCTCGCCGCCGGTCCGCGCGATCTGCTGGTTCCGGCTTCCGGCGTACCGGCCGCGCGCGAGGTGCTGCTGCAGAGCGAACTGCTGGGTACCGACGACGACGTGCGCCCCTGGGGCTCCACCGCGTGGCGTGTGCTCGCGTTCCTAGTCGCTGGACTAGCCGTGCTCGCGGTGCTGGCGGTCCTGCTGTCAGAGCGCTGAGGGCCGGCTGCTTTGCGGATCTGTCTCGCGAATGCTCGCGGGCGATCGAGTCAGACCAGCGCGGGCTGAGGGGATCCGACCTCGCGCGTGATCGTCTCGATTTCCTCAGACGCGCGCTCGAACTCGTCGTCGGAGAGCACCGGAGTGCCCTCGAACGGCAGTTCGCGCTGAAGCTCTAGCCACGAGCGCCCGCCGAGGTACTCGTCGCGGACCTTCACCGTCACCGGCCGCGGGATGCGGTATGTGCGCAGTAGCAGCACGTGTAGCGGCTGGCGTGGCCTCCACGCGAGGCGCTTCTCGGCATAGTCCGGCGTCCACACGTAGAACGGCGAGAGCGCGTCCACGCAACGCGGGTCGGTGATCGTGAAGTGGTCGGCGACCTCGGCCCACGCGCGGATGCGCACTCGGTCGGGCTGCTGCAGGTTGCCGTCGGCGGCGAGCGCCTGGATCGTGGGCTCGCCGTCGTTCCAGACGCCCTCCTCGAGCGCCCGGCGCAGCTCAGGCTGATGGGACTCGCGCACGAGATCGTTGCGCTGATGATCGAACGTGGGGTACAGGAAGAAGCGCTCATGCTCGATCCGCAAGTTCCGTTCGGCCTCGCGGATGCCGCCCTTGCGCAACGTGATGAGCTGCTCGCCTTCGGCGAGAGCGCGGACGGTGACCGCCCATTCCTTCAAAGCGATTGGCATAGCGATATAGAGGGGGGACGAGGCGTGGGCCTTGGACAAGACAGACCTATCGCGCTCGGAGGGACGAGCGAACGGTCGCCTTAAAGATACGAAATCCTAGCGAAAATGCCAAATCGCCTGCAAATCACGCGCTTTTTGAGCTATCAGCGTGACGAAGATGCTCTCGATTGTTTCTTTCCGTGACAATTGTCACTAGCCTGGCGCGGCTGCGCTGGGCATGGTCACCTACTCACAAGCGCACACCTGCCAAGTCCTCCGCAGGCTCGATCAGCGAGCTGTAGTCGTCCGCGGCGTGGCCACGGCCGATCGCGGCGGTCAATAGCTCCCGGGCGTGCCCCGCCGCCGGGAAGGGGACCCCAGCGGCCTGTGCTTCCTCCAGGCAGAGCCGCACGTCCTTGAGCAAGTGCTCGGTCTTGAACAGCGTCGTGAAGTCGTGCGTGCGCATCGCGCCCGCCTTCATGGTCAGCTGGGCGGATGCGCCCGAGCCAGCCCTACAGACGCGCTCGAACGCGTCGAGGTCCACGCTTGTCGCCTTCGCCAGCAGCAGCGCCTCGGCGAGCGCCACTGCGTTGGCGGCGCCCAGCGCGTTGTTGATGAGCTTCAGCATCGCGCCCTGCCCGAGCTCGCCGACGTGGACGATCACCTCGCCCATGCTTGCCAGCAGCGGCTGAGCGCGCGCGAAGTTCCGCTCCTCGCCGCCCACCATGATCGTCAGCGTTCCCGCCTGTGCGCGCGGCGCCGAGCCCGTCACCGGCGCGTCCAACATGTCGACGCCGTGCTGTGAGAGGGCTGCGCCGATCCGGCGCGTGTCGAGGGGGGCGATCGTGGACATGTCCACGCACAGTACGCCTGGCTGCGCTCCCTGCACCGCGCCGTCCTGACCGAGCAGAACCGCGGTGACCTGATCGCCGTCGACAACCATGCTCACCACGATCTCGCTTCGCTGTGCAACTGCGGCGGGCGTCGCGAGCGCCGTCGCATCGTGCTCTTCGGCCCAGCGCTCGGCCTTGCCCGCTGTGTGCGTCCACACCGCCAGCGGGAAGCCCGCCCGCCGCACGTTCGCCGC
The DNA here is from genome assembly GCA_036493975.1 of Solirubrobacteraceae bacterium. Classification (GTDB taxonomy): domain Bacteria; phylum Actinomycetota; class Thermoleophilia; order Solirubrobacterales; family Solirubrobacteraceae; genus Palsa-744. The sequence continues at coordinate 6,666 of DASXOX010000073.1, read as the reverse complement.
CATCCGCGAGCCCATGATTCCAAGGCCCAGGAAGCCGACGCGGGGGAGATCCTCGCGTGCCGGAGGCAAGCTTGCGACGGATGTGCTCTTGGGGGGCTCGCTATCGCTCTCGGGCATCTCCGAATCCTCCGCCTCCGGGGGTCTCCACACGCAACCGCTGTCCGTCGCGCAGCGTACCGCTGACCTTGCCCGGCAGCTCCTCTCCATCCAGCAGGTTGCGCGCCTGGGTGCCCGGCTCCCCGCCGTGGGCCCCCGGCGGTGCGTGGCGCCGACGCTCGCCGATCAGCGAGAAGCTCATCGGGCGCAGCGCCTGCAACTCGCGCACGACTCCGTCACCCCCGCGGTGCGCGCCCGCGCCGCCCGAGCCCCGGCGCACCTCATAGCGCGTCACGCGCAGCGGGAACTCACGCTCGAGTGCCTCGATCGGGGTGTTCAGCGTGTTGCTCATCGCCACGTGCACGCCACTTGGACCGTCCGCGTCGGCGCACGCGCCTTGGCCGCCGCCGACCGTCTCGTAGTAGCTGAAGTGTTTGTCGCCGAGTGTGAGGTTGTTCATCGTGCCTTGTCCCAGCGCGCAGCCGAACGCCGCCAGCACGAGGTCCGCTACCCGCGAGGAGGTCTCGACGTTTCCGGCTGCCACCGCGGGGAGATCCTGCGCGGCTGGGCCTTGATCGCCCGCGACCGCGTTCAGCAGCGTCCCCTCCGGCACGCGCACCTCGACGGGCCGGTACGCGCCCGCGGACGGCGGGATCTCGGGGTCCGTGAGCACACGCACCGCGAAGTAGCAAGCCGAGCGCGTAACTGCCAGCGGGCAGTTGAGATTTCCCTCGTGGCGCTCTGCGCTGCCCTCGAAGTCGAGGATCAGACGCTCGCCTGCGACCGTCGCGCGCAGGCGCAGGACCAGATCGCCCTCGATGCCCTCCAGCACATCCTCCGCGTAGCGCGTTCCATCCGGCAACGCCGCCAGGCACGCCCGCGTGCGGCGCTCGGCATAGTCGAGCACCGCGTCGGTCGCCTCGCGCAGACCCTCCACGCCGACGCGCCGTGCCAGCTGCGCGAGTCGCTGCGCGCCGCTGCGGTTGGCCGCGAGCTGGGCACGCAGGTCGGCGTGGCGCTCCTCGGGCTGGCGCATCTGCGCGGAGAGCTCTGAGATCGCCTTCTCGGTGAGTGGGCGCGGCGCGATCACGACACCCTCCTCCGCCAGTGTGCGGCTGTCCGCCGGCATCGATCCTGGTACCCGCCCACCGACGTCCGCGTGATGTGCGCGGTTGGCCGCGAAGCCGATTAGCTTCGCGCCGAAGAACACCGGCGTGATCACTGTGATGTCCGGCAGGTGGGTGCCGCCCGCGAACGGATCGTTGAGCACCCACGAGACCCCCTCCTGATGTCGCTCGGCAAGCACCGCCGCGACGGCCGCCGGCATCGCCCCGAGGTGCACCGGGATGTGCTCCGCCTGCATCGTCATCTGCCCGTCCGCGTCGAACAGTCCGGTCGAGGCGTCGCGGCGCTCCTTGATGTTGGCCGAGTGCGCCGAGCGGATCAGCACCGCGCCCATCTCCTCGCACGCCGCTCGCAGCGCGCCTGTCAGCACCTGCAGTTCGATCGCGTCGATCATCGACGTGCTCCGATGTCGCTCAGGCGGATCGTCCCGAACTCATCGACCTCGCCCTCCCAGCCCGCTGGGACGAGTAGCGTTGACTCCGGCAGCGCGCAGAGCGCCGGTCCCGACACGCGCGTTCCCGGCGGGAGGGGGCCGTCGAGCCGCTGGGCCTGCACCTCGACACCGTCGAGCACGATCGTGCACGGCGTGCTCGTGGGGGGTTCGGACGAGGCGCTGGAGGGGGCGATCGCCGGCGCCGTGCCCCACGCCGAGATGCGAATCGTCACCAGCTCGACTTCGGTTTGCTCATCGCGGTAGCCGTAGCGCTGCTCGTGGGCCCGCGCGAACGCCTCGCGCAAAGCCGCCGGGCTCGGTGAGCCGCCGTTGCCTTTCGCGCCGGCCGTGCTGCTCTCATGCGCGGCTGGATCCTCCGCGGCGGGCAGATCGGTCTCCGCGACCGCGAGCTCGAAGGACTGGCCGCGATAGCGCAGCTCGTAGCGGATCGTGATGCGCGCCGGCGCCTCGCGCAGCGCCTCACATGCGCGTCTCACGAGCACGTCTCGCTCGCGCGCGAGGCGCTCCCCGCCTAGTTGCTCACCGCTGAGCATCACCGTGCGCGCCGCATCTCGTCGCGGCGCTCCGGCTGCGAGCCCCAGCGCACAGAGCACGCCCGAGGCGCGCGGGCACAAGATCCGCCGCATCCCCAGCTCGCGCGCTAGCGCCGCTGCGTGTAGTGGTCCCGCGCCCCCGAACGCCAGCAGGGCGAGCCCGCGCGGATCCAGGCCGCGTTGCACGCTCACCACGCGCAGCGCACCCAACATCTCGGCCTCCGCGACCCGCACGATGCCCTCCGCGCAGCGCATCACCGGCAAGTCGAGCTGCACTGCGAGGTCCGCCACCGCACGCTCGGCGGCCGCCCGATCGAGCTCGATGCCGCCCGCGAGGCCGCCCGCCCCCTCGCCCGCGAGGCCGCCTGTGCCCTCGCCGGTCCGATCCCCCACGCGAGCGTTGCCGCCGGGCAGGCGCCCGAGCAGTAGGTTCGCGTCGGTCACTGTCGGCAGCGTGCCGCCGCGCCCGTAGCACGCTGGTCCCGGAACCGCTCCTGCCGAGGCCGGTCCGACGCGCAGCGCGCCGCCGGGATCCCGCCACGCGATCGACCCGCCGCCGGCGCCGACGGTGTGAATGTCGAGCATCGCAAGCGCCAGCGGTCGTCCCGCGACGATGCCCGCGGCGGTCTCGGCGACCTCGCCGTCCTCGATCAGGCAAACGTCGCAGGAGGTCCCACCCATGTCAAAGCACAGCAGGTCGCGCTCGCCCGCGAGCTCGGCCAGCAGCTGTGCGCCGCGCACGCCCCCCGCGGGGCCCGAGAGGACCGTCAGCGCGGCGTGCGCCGCCGCGCCCGTCGCGTCGGTCAGCCCTCCCGAGGACTGCATCACATCGGGCCTTGCGAGGCCCATCGCGTCGGCGTCCGAGCACAGGCGGCGCAAGTAGACTCCCAGCAGCGGCGAGAGCGCGGCGTCGACCTCGGTGCTCGCCGCGCGCTCGTACTCGCGGAACGTGCCGACCAGCTCGTGGGAAAGCGAGACGTGCACCGCTGGGAGGCGCTCAGCGAGCAGCTCTCCCAGCAGGCGCTCGTGCTCGGGGTACGCATAGGAGTGCAGCAGGACGACCGCGACCGCTTCCGGGGTCTGCTCCGCGAGCCGCTCCACGAGTGCTCGTGCGGCATAGCCGTCCAGCAGGCGTAGCGGACCATCAGGGGTCATGCGCTCGGGTACGCCGAAGCGGAGCTCCGGTGGCGCCAGCGCGGGGGGCGCAGCGAGGCAGAGCTTGTAGAGGTGTGGCCGCGCCTGGCGGCCGAGCTCGACGATATCGGTGAAGCCCTCCGTTGTGACCAACGCGGTCCGCGCCGCGTGGCCCTCCAGCAGCGCGTTGGTCGCCACCGTCATCCCGTGCGCGAAGCGCTCGACCTCGCGCGCCTCGGCGCCGGCGCGCGCCAGCACCGTCCTGACCGCCTCCAGGACGCCACGCGACTGCTCGGCTGGGGTGCTCGGGACCTTCGCGGTGTACAGCGTCGAATCCGCGCGCACGAGCACTGCGTCGGTGAACGTCCCGCCGACGTCGACACCCAAGAGCATCGACGCAGCGTACGGCTTCGCTCAGGCTGCTAGTGGCGCGCGATCCTCGGTGTCGGCGAGGTGTTGGTGGGAGGGGCAGTAGCCGTTGTGTGCCAGCGGCGTGCGCTGGCACGCCGCACCCTTGCGTGTCATCGCTCGACACTGCGGCGGCTCGTCGCTGATAGCAGCGTGCGCGGCGCGCGGGTTCTCTTGCAGATAACGCTGCGCGAGGCCGATGTAGCGAAACACGACCTTGTGCACATAGGCCTGCGCGTTCATGGGGAAGTACACGCGGATATCCGCGAACAGGGTGCGTGCCGGATTCGCGAAGTAATGGCGGTCCGTCGCCATTCGCTCGATCGTAGCCTCACACGCGCGCAGCACATGTTCGTGGTTGCTGGACGCCGCGGACATGGACTCCGAAGCTGGGCCCGCGCTGCCGGGCTTGGGAGCGGCGATGTAGGGGGCCAGCTCCCTATAGATGGCTCGACTGAACTGGTACATGGCGACCCCCTCGCCTCCTTCTATCTCGTATCGACTAAGGCTCTCCGACTGCTCCTGGGGTTCTTCTCTCCACGCACCTCCACCAATTCCCGGGACTCCTTTTGCTCCCGAGACTTCCGTACTCCTATCAACACATCTACCCGTCCAAAAAGATCGAGAATCTTCGACCGATCCGCGGCTCCGCTTCCCTGAAGCGAGTATCCAGGCCCGATGTGAAGCCCACGCGACCTGGACTGTTAAGCGCGGGTTAACCGCTTCACTCCCACGTCTCCCAGCCAAGGCACTCGGTGGCGTCGACTACGACGTGGCGGCGGTCGAACTGGGGGTCTGTCTGTGGGTGATCGATGCGGGTGTGCGCGCCGCGGCTCTCGGTGCGCTGTAGCGCGCACCGCGCGATCAGGCGCGCCAACGGATGCGAGTCGCAAGCGAGACGCTCCAGGCCCTCGGGGGAGCGCTCGATGCCCGCCTCGCTCCACAGCGCGGCACGCGTCTGCGCGCTCATCTCGGGTGGCGCGGGAAACTGCATGAGGGCAGCCGTCTCGCCGGGTCGCGGCCCTGGTTGCGCAGGCTCGGCCAAGGCGGCGGTTGCGGCGCGGCGCGCGAACACAAAACACTCGCTCAGCGAGTTCGACGCCAGACGGTTGGCGCCATGCAGGCCGGTGCACGAGGACTCCCCGACCGCGTAGAGCCCCGCCACCGAGGAGCGCGCTTGGAGGTCAGTGACGATGCCACCCATCATGTAGTGCGCCGCCGGCGCGACGGGAATCAACTCGCGCGTCGGGTCGAGGCCGGCTTCGCGCAGCGCGCCCACGACGTTGGGAAACAGCGCCGGGTCCAGTGCGCGCATGTCCAATCCCACCGACCGCGCGCCTGTCTGTGCGAGCCGCGCCTGGATCGCGCGCGAGACCTCGTCGCGGGGGGCGAGCTCGTCGACGAAGCGCTCGCCGTCCGCGTCGTGCAGCGTCGCACCCTCGCCCCGAATCGCCTCGGTGACGAGGAAGCCCTCGCGGCCGCGCACGCCGATCACGGCGGTCGGATGGAACTGCAGCATCTCGAGGTCCGCGAGGCGCGCGCCCAGGGCGTGCGCCAACAGCAGGCCCACGCCCTGCGAACCCGGCGGGTTGGTCGTGCGCGCCCACAGCGCTGCCGCGCCTCCGCTTGCCAGCACGACGGCGCGCGCTCCGACGACGCGGCCGTCTTCGCACACCACGCCACGACAGCCGACTGGCTGGGGCTCGCGCGGCCATAACGCGCGAGCGCGCGCATTCTCGAACACCGAGATCCGCGGTTCCTGAGCTACGAGCGCCGAGAGCTGCCGCAGCATCCGCCGGCCCGTAGCGCTGCCGCCGGCGTGGACGACGCGCCTGACGGAATGCCCGCCCTCGAGGCCCAGCGCGAGGCGCCCGAAGCGGTCAGCGTCGAAGCGGATCCCCAGCGATTGCAGCTCGCGCACGCAGTCCGGCGCCTCGTTGACCAGCACTTCCGCCGCGGAGCGGCGCACGGCGCCGCGGCCCGCACGCTCGGTGTCGCGCAGGTGCAGCTCGGCGCTGTCGTCCTCGGCGAGCGCCGCCGCAAGGCCGCCCTGGGCCCAGTAGCTGGCTGTCTGCGCGAGCGGTGCCGCGGAGATCAGCACCACGCGGCCGCCGGCGCGGGCGACGCACAGGGCCGTGTACAGGCCAGCGGCGCCAGCTCCTACGACCACGACGTCGGTCTCGAGCACAGATGGATCGCCCCCCGCCAACCCCATCCCCATCTCCTTCCTCTCCTCTACTGGCCGGCCAGAGAGACCAGCGCCACCGTCAGCGCTGCCAACGCCAGCACGATCACGATCCCCAGCACGACCAGTGGTGCGCGCCAAGACGGCGTCGCCGCCAAGCGTGTGCGGGCCGCGGCGCCGCAGCTCAAGCACCACTCCTGCGTTGGCTGCAGCGGCGATCCGCACAGCGGGCATGGCTCGGCTGTAGTCGCCGCCACGCTCGTCGCGTTGCTGTACTGATCTGCCGCCATAGCGGGCGGAGGTGTTGCGACGCTCACGCGCGCTCGTCTGGAGTGGGGTCCGCGGGACGAATGATCTCGGTCGGTCGGTCATCCGTTGTCGGTGTGGCAGGGGCAGGTGGGGCCGCCAGGGGGGTCGGCGCTGGCGGCCTCGCGGCGGCCGGGTGTGCCGGTGCCCCTGGGGGTGCCGGCGCCGCCGGGGGTGCCGCTGGCTCTGGTGTAGCACCGGGCTGCGGCACTGCGGTGGGAGGCGGTGGGGTTGTAATTGGAGCGGCTGTGATTGGCGGCCCCGTCGTCGCGATCGGCCGGTCGGCGCGGCGCTCCATCGGTAGGCCGCAGGCGGGGCAGAAGCGGTCCTCGCTGCCGTGGATCGCGGCGCAGCGTGGGCAGGCCGTTATGCCGGCCTCGCGCAGAACCGTGATCGGACGACGATCGTGCAGGGCCGCCTCGATC
>DASXOX010000072.1:0-22549 GCA_036493975.1 Solirubrobacteraceae bacterium | reverse complement strand
CGGTGAGACCGATATGAATGTATTTAACGTACCATCTAATGTCGCTGTTCCTTGAAGCGGTAACGTTAATATCGTTTCTCCCGCCAGCGTGCACGGAGCAGGACTGGAGCAGCCGGTAAATTTCAGGTCTTTCGCCTGGATTTCATTCGGCGCGACGAGTTCGCCGCCGGTAATGCCGATTGTGGTCCCTTTGCATGTGACTTTGACTCCAGCGGCTTCCAGTTCTGGGTTCGATAATACCGTGGCACTGCTTAAGAGCGGTTCTGCGCCGGCGAGCGTGAGACCGTTCACGTCCCATCGTGCGCTGGTGGAAACTTCGTTCGCGGTAGTGAGCAATTCGAGGCCCAAGACTTCGAGCGAACCTTTGGCGGCCCCTCCTCCGACGGGTTGTTTGAGCGGCTCGAAATAGGTGACGGTGAGATTCCCTGCCGACAGTGTCCCTTCCACTTCTGCTTCCCGATTGGGATTGCCCGTTGTCGCCACGAAGATATATGGGCCGCCGCTATCGCCAGGTTCACCAGGAGCGGAGTCTTCGACGAGGCCCTCTTTGGCTTTGCCGTTGCCTGTCGTGGTAATCGATACGTTGAGCGTGCCGACTACGCCGCATTCCTCGCCCGATGTCTGACCCTCATGGCAGTCCATGGTGCCGCCCGCGGGGACCTTTTCGGCCTTGACGCGGTACCGCGTTTCTTCTAGCCTTTTCCACTCTGCGGTGACTGCAAGAACGGGATTGTTTGGCAGACCGGTCTGCCATCCGCCGCCGGGTTCGATCGCGATGTCCCCGAAGTCGCCTAATAAGTCAACCCCTGTCGTGCCGTTGCTGAATTGCAGGGCTTTGCCGATCACCGATTTGGTCCCCGCGCGATTGTACGCGGACCATGATTCTCCGACTCCATGCCCGCCTTCGATGCAGTGGCCGGCCGTCAATAGCACCCGGTTGGCTTTGGTCGCCGTGGGAATTGCGGCCGGTCCGGCGGTGCAGATCGCCCCGGTTAAGAAAGTAAAGCTCCCTTCAGCTGCATTGTCGACGATTTTGTTGAGTAAGACACTGGTGGTGGTTGGCTTTTCGATGACGATCGTACCCGTTAATACGCCGGTGCCATCGACTGCATCGCCTGGCAGAACCCCCGCTAGAGTCGGCGCTGAGAAGCCGTCAAGCGTATCGTTGCTGTGAGATTTGCCCGTGCCGCTGCCGGTTGTTGCCAGGGGTCGTTCGATCGTGACACCGGCCGTGATCGACGGGTTGCAGCGCGCTTTGTTGGCGGCGAAGTTATTGCACTCGCCGGCAAGATCGGTGATGCCGAGCGTGGGACCTTCCACGATGGTCACGAGCACGTTCGCCTCTGCGGTTGCGGCTTCGCTTTCGAGTGTTGCGCGTCGTGTCGCGTCCACCCCGGATGCGAGCTTGACGGCGACCGCATTGCGTTTCGGGTCGATTCCCGTTTGCGCGGCGCCCAGAGCCATGATGTCGGCTAGCTTGTCGTTCCATCGTCCCTGTAGGGCCACCAATTCTGCGATCGTCGAGCGCACCGGCACCACCGTCACGACGCCGGCGAGACCGGCCTGCGCGACAAGCGTTTCGGCTGCACGGCGACCCGCCGATGAGGTCGTTCCGACGTACAGCTGTGCGAGGTCGTTTTCAAACCAGGCGCCTCCGAAGTTGCCGGCCATGACGGCTTGCAGCTTGCTGAGGAGCTTCGCCTCGGCGACTTTGCTCTGGACGTCGAGGGCTTGTATGGCTCGGGTGGGTGAAATGCCTTTGTTGGTGAGCACAGCGAGCTCCTTTGCGACGAGCGGGCTTATGGTTGTGGGGACCGTGGTTGCGGAGTTGCGAAACTGCGAGGAGGGGAACGAGGCTGTCAGTAGGCCGCCTCCCCAGTTCGGTTCGTTTGCGTAGCACGACGCGGCCAGCGCCGCGCCTGCCGCAAGCGCCGCGAGCGCACACGCTGCGGCTACGGTGATGCGTTTCATGTACATCCCCCTATCTCTGCGGACTCAGCGATGCCTCGCTGCCGCGTCATTCGCACACGGACGTCGCGGCCGAGTAACGTCGGATCCAAGATGGCCGCTCTGGTGGTGTGCGGCTGGATATGTACGGATTGGCATAGCAACGCGCGTTTCACTAGTCAAGAAGTCAACCTCGATTGTCTCGGACTCGTGCGCGTCCGGCGTAGCCTGGCGAGCGGGCTTATGCCACCGCAAACCGTGCAAACCGCGACGCGATCCGCGCGGGCACGAGGGCGCGCACGCGCACACCCTCGGGCGTGTCGCGGCGGGCGATCTCACCGGCGACCTCGTGGAGCTCGGCGAGTGAGCTGCCATGTGCGTAGGGCACGAGGAGATCGACGGGCTGAAGCAGATGGCGCAGCTCGCGTTCGACGCGCTCCGCGAGCTCCTCCAGGCCAACGCCCCCGGCGGCGCTGATCGGCACGGCTTCGGGATGACGCAGGCGCAGCTCGTGCAGGGTCTGCTCGTCGACGAGGTCGACCTTGTTGAGCACCAGCACGCGCGGCCCCTCGCCGGCGTCGATCTCCTCCAGCACGGCCTCGACGGCGGCGTGCATCGCCTCCATCTCCCCCAGCGGCGCGGAGGCGTCAAGTACGTGCAGCAGGAGGTCCGCGCGGCGCGTCTCCTCCAAGGTGGCTCCGAAGGCATCAACGAGCTGGTGGGGGAGCTTGCGAATAAAGCCGACGGTGTCCGTGAAGAGGTGCGGACGCCCGCTCAATCTCAGCGTCCGCGTCGTGGGGTCGAGCGTGTGAAAGAGACGGTCCTGCACGCCGACTTCGGCGCCCTCGCCGGCGCCGTACGCGGTGGTTAGCGCGTTGAGCATCGTGGACTTCCCGGCGTTGGTGTAGCCGGCGAGCGCGACGGTCGGCAGCGCGGCGCGCTCGCGCTCGGCGCGCATCACCGAGCGGGTGTTGCGGACATGATCGAGGCGGCGGCGCAGCGCGGCGATGCGGTCGCGGGCAAGGCGGCGGTCGGTCTCGATCTGGGTCTCCCCCGGTCCGCGCGTGCCGATCCCGCCGCCGAGGCGCTCGAGGTGGCTCCACAGGCCGCGCATGCGGGCGAGGTTGTACTCGAGCTGGGCGAGCTCGACCTGGAGCTTGCCCTCCGCGCTGGCGGCGTGGGCGGCGAAGATGTCGAGGATCACGGTCGTGCGATCGACCACGGGGATGCCGAGCTCCTGCTCGAGGTTGCGCTCCTGGCGGGGGCTGAGCTCGTCGTCGCAGGCGACCACATTGGCGTCGCACTCCTGCGCGAGGCGCTTTGCTTCGGTGACCTTGCCCGGGCCCAGATAAGTGTTGGGATGGGGCTGCTCGCGGCGCTGGACGAGCTCCCCGACGGTGGCGACGCCGGCGGTGTGGAGCAGCTCAGCAAGCTCGCGCAGGCTGCTCTGATCGCTGTCGGGCAGCGCGGCGATGCAGAGGGCGCGCTGGCGCGCGCGTGGCGGTGGCCCCGCGCCCTTGGCGACCGATGCAGCTGGGTTGGAGGTGACGGCGGTGCGACCGTGGCGACTGCGATCCATTCGCCTCCCAGTCTAGTTGGCGCCCGCCACTCGGTCCGCGTATGTTCCCTTCTTTCGCAGCGTTCGATCCTTCAGAGCGTTGCGAGACGCTGCACTGCCTCGGCGAGACGGTCGTCGGGGGTAGTGAGCGAGATCCGGAACCAGCCCTCGCCGCTGGGCCCGTAGGCGCCGCCGGGCGAGATCACGACGGCGGTTTGCTCCAGGACGTGCTCGCAGTAGGCGGCGGAGCTCTCGAAGCCCTCGGGTACGGGCGCCCAGATGTAGATCGTGCCGTGTGGCGGGGTGACGTGGACGCCGGCCTCGCGCAGGGCGTCGCAGACGAGGTCGCGGCGGCGGCGGTAGAGCTCGTTCATCGAGGCGACCTCGGCGTCGGCGTCGGGCGAAAGCGCGGCGACGCCGGCGAGCTGAACGGCGTCGAAGAGGCCGGAGTCGATGTTGGTCTTCAGCCGCCAGTAGGTCTCCAGCGCTTCGGCGTTTCCGAGCACGACAGCGCAGCGCCAGCCGGTCATGTTGTAGCCCTTCGACAGCGAAAAGACCTCGATCCCGACCTCCTTGGCGCCGGGGGTCTGCAGGAACGAGGGCGCGCGGTAGCCGTCATAGGTGATCTCGGAGTAGGAGTTGTCGTGAACGACCAGGATGTCGTGCTCGCGCGCGAACTCCACGACGCGCTCGAAGAACCCCGGCGGGACGACGGCGCCGGTCGGGTTGTTGGGGTAGTTGAGGTACATCAGCTTCGCGCGCTCACGCACCGCGGAGTCGATCGCGTCGAGATCGGGCGTGAAACCGAGCTCGGGCACGAGCGGCATCACGACAGGCTCGGCGCCGGCGAGCAGCGGGCCTCCGGTGTAGACGGGATAGCCGGGGTCGGAGGCAAGCGCGGCGTCGCCGGGGTCAAGGAAGGCGAGGTTGAGGTTGAAGATCGCCTCCTTGGCGCCGATCGCGGGGATGATCTCGGTGTCGGGGTCGATCTGGACGTCGAAGCGGCGGGCATAGAAGTCGGAGACCGCGGCGCGGAAGTCGGGGCGCCCGCGGTTTGAGGGGTACCGATGGGTCTCGGGCTCGGTTACGGCCTCCTGCATCGCCTCCACGATCAGCGCCGGCGTGGGCCGGTCGGGGTCGCCGATTCCGAGGCTGATGACGTCGGCGCCGGCGGCGCGCTTGGCGGCGATCTTGCGCTCCAGTTCGGCGAACAGGTACGGCGGGATGCGGCTCAGGCGCTCACTCGGTCTCATGCAGCTCCTTCAATAGCTCTTCGCTGAGGCTGCCCGTGAACACGGGTCGCGCCCAGCCTGTCAGATGTACCTGCAGGTCCTCTCCCACCTCGACCTGCAGCTCGCCGCCATCGAGTACGACGACCACGGTCCGGGCGGGTTCGCCGCCGTGCGGAGGCCCGCCGCTTTCCATGATGCGGGCCACAGCGGCCCCGGTGGCGCCGGTGCCCGACGACAACGTCTCCCCTACGCCGCGCTCGAAGATGCGAGCACGAATGCGATCCGAGCCCGGCGGATCGTCGGCGGCGGACTCGATCTCGCTGTACCAGGAGACGTTGGTGCGGTTGGGGAACAGCTCGTGCGCTTCGATCGCGGGACCGATCGCGGGCAGATCGAGGTCTTCCAAAGCCGCCGTGTCGGAGACGTGGATCGCGCACTGCGGGTTGCCGATCGAGACGTGCTGAAAGGACCAGCCGCCCGCTAGCTCGCCGCGCCCGTCGGGCGGCCCGTGGGGGTAGTCCTTGGAGGTGAGGTTCGCGCGCCCCATGTCAACGCGGCAGGTGTCGGGGCCCGTGATCTGCGGGCGGATTGGTCCGGCGGCGGTCGCAATCGCGAACTCCTCGCGGTCGGTCCAGCCGCGGCGGCGCAGGTAGAGAATCGCCTCCCGCGCCCCGTTGCCGGAGAGCTCGGCCTCGGAGCCGTCGGGGTTGTAGATGCGCAGGTCCGCAACGATCTCAGGGTCCTCGGCGCGCGAAAGCAGCAGGACGCCGTCGGCGAAGACGCCAAAGTGAGGTGCACAGAGCGCACGTACACGCGCCGGCGTGAGCGCGCATGGCAGCTGGTCGTGCTCGACGATGAGATAGTCGTTGCCGAGGGCCTGCCACTTCTCGAAGTGCATCGCGCGGGGAGTCTAGGTGGGCGCGAGCTCGGAGGCCGGGCGGCGTCGGACTCGCGGGTTAGGCGGGCGCAAACTCTGAGACGATCTGCGCGGCGAGTTCGTCGGGATCGCGGCCGGCGACGTCGAGCAGGCGGACGTCGGCGAGCTTGCGCATCCACGAGAGCTGGCGGCGGGCGTAGTTGCGGGTGCGGCGCTTCATGCCCTCGATGTCGCCGCTGAGGAGCTCGTCGAAGCCAAGCGCCTTGCGCGCTGTGGCGGACGCGCCGGCGGCGTGGGCGCGCAGGACCTCGTCGCGGACACCCGCGGCGAGCATCGCGTCAACGCGCGCGTCGATCCGAGCGTAGAGCTGCTCGCGGTCCATCACGAGCCCGACGAGCAGCGTGGGGCGGCGTACCTCCGAGCTCCACAACTGGGAGGGGCCGCTGGGCGGCTCGAGCTCGCCGGCTTCCAGGAGCTCCAGGGCGCGGATCACGCGCTGGCGGTCGGTCGGCTCGATGTTCTCTGCAGCCCACGGCGCGCCGGCGGCGAGTCGGGCGTGCAGGGCGGGCGCGCCGTGGCGTTCGAGGTCGGCGACGAGGCGCTCGCGCAACCCCTCGGGCGGCGGTGGGCGCAGGTCGAGTTCGGTGAGGGCCGCGCGCAGGTAGAGACCGGTGCCGCCGACCACGATCGGACGGCGGTGGGCGGCCAGCAGAGCATCGATCTCGGCGTGCGCGAGCTCGGCGTACTGGCCGGCGCTGAAAGAGGCGTCGAGCGGCAGGAAGGAGACCAGGCGGTGCTCCAGCCGCGCGCGCTCGGCGGCGTTTGCGACACCGGTGAGGAGCTCAAGGCCCGCATAAACCTGCAGCGCGTCGGCGGAGACCGCGGCGGGGTCCTCGCCGCGCTCGCGCAGACGCTCGGCAACCGCGATCGCGAGCGCGGTCTTGCCGATGCCGGTGGGGCCGAACAGCGCGAGAACCTGCATTGGCGTAGGCTTGCAGCTATGCAAATCGCGGGCACCACGGTCCTGCTGACGGGCGCGACGGGCGGGATCGGTCAGGCGATCGCGCGTGACCTCAGCGGCCGCGGGGCAAAACTGATCCTCACGGGCCGACGCACCGACGTGCTGGAGCCGCTGGCGAACGAGCTCGACGCGCGCGCGCTCGCGGTGGACCTGAGCGACGCCGCCGACGTCGAGCGCCTGCTGTCGGAGGCCGGTGACGTGGACATTCTCGTGGCCAACGCCGCGCTGCCCGGCGCGGGCGCCCTGGACACCTACACCACCGGGCAGATCGACCGTGCGCTGGACGTGAACCTGCGTGTGCCGATCGTGATGGCGCGCGAGCTCGCGCCCACGATGGCGGCACGTGGCGGGGGACACCTGCTGTTCGTCTCCTCGCTGTCGGGCAAGGCCGCGTCGCCGGAATCGACGCTGTACAACGCCACGAAGTTCGGCCTGCGCGGCTTCGCGCTGGCGCTGCGCGCGGAGCTGCGCGACAAGGGCGTCGGCGTCTCGGTCGTGTGCCCCGGCTTCATCCGCGAGGCGGGGATGTTCGCGGAGGCCGGCGTCAAGCTCCCTCGCGGTGTCGGGACGCGCAGCCCCGAGGACGTGGCGCGCGCGGTCGCGAGCGCGATCGAGCGCAACCGTGGCGAGGTCGACGTGGCCCCCCTGTCGCTGCGCGCGGGCGCGATCTTTGCCAACGTCGCCCCCGAGCTCGCCGCGAACTTCACCCGCCGCACCGGCAGCGACGAGATCGCTACCGCGCTTGCCGCCGGGCACGGCGACCGCAAGCGCTAGTCAGAACAACGATTCCTGGCGCCGCGGCGGCTGGTTCGTGTCGGCCCGTCGAGGTGAGCGCCCTTTCGGCTCAGACGGGCGTGAAGCACGATCTCGCAGCGTGAAGCGCCCAGCACGTGACGGCCGCCCGCGACGCGCATCGCGGACCGCTCCGGCGAGCCGCTCGCGCTCCTCGCGAGGTGCGTACGCGCCGCGCGCATAGAGCTCGGTGTAGCGCTGCATGAGCTCGGGCCGCTCGTCCCCGAGCCACTCCATGAAGTGCCGCTTGAGCTCGCCGCGCAGATGCAGCGCGGCGCTGCCGATCGAGGTCGCGCCGGCGTCCAGGGCACCCTGCACGAGCGGTTCGAGCTGGCGTGGGTCGTCGTTGATGCCGGGCATCAGCGGCGCGATCAGCACACCCGTCGCAATGCCCGCACGATTTAGCTCCGCGACCGCCTCCAGGCGCGCGCGGGGACTAGGGGTGTGGGGCTCGGTGGCGCGCCACGCGCGCTCATCGAGCGTGGGAATCGACAGGCAGGCGCTGAACTGGGTGCGCGCAGCGAGTTCGCGCATCAGCGGCAGGTCGCGCAGCAACAGCGGCGACTTGGTCAGCACCGAGCAGGGGTTGCCCGCGCCGCCGTGCGCGTCGCGCATCGCTTCCCAGATCCCGCTCATCAGCTTGTAGCGGCCCTCGACCCACTGGTAGGGGTCGGTGTTGGTGCCCAGCGCGACGTGCTCGCCACGCCAGGACGGACGCGCGAGCTCGGCGCACAGCAACTCGGGCACGTTGACCTTCACGACGATCTCGCGCTCGAAGTCGCGGCCGACGTCGAAGTCGAGGTAGCGGTGTGTGGGGCGCGCGAAGCAGTTGTGGCTGACCACGCCCCCGGCGATGAAGTCGCCGGTGCCGGTCGTGATGTCATACATGCGGACCGCCATCCGCAGCGGCTCAATCGCGCGAACCACAGTCTCGGCACGGTCGGCCAGCGGTGCTCCCGCCAACGGGGCGCGCGCGGTCTGCTCATCGCCGAGTGGCCCGGGCGGTGCTTCAGCGGCGGGGGTATCCCCCAGGCCGATGAGCCTGTCGCCGGGCGCCAAGTAGGCGCGCGGCGGCGCTCCGCGCTCACCGGCGCTCACGTAGCGCCACCCCTCGGTCGTGAGAAAGCGGTGATCGCCGCTGGCGAGCAGCTCGGCGCCGCTGTGCAGCACGACGCGGTGGGCGGGCTTGAGCGTCGACCACTTCGCGAGCACCCGCGTTGGGGTCAGCAACCGCCGCTCGCCGGCATGCACGCTGCCGTAGATCGCCTCGCCGAGCTCGAGGTGCGCAAGCTGCTTGCTGCGCCCGTCGGCCAACAGGATGCGGGTGCCTCCCCACAGGCAGTACGTGCACGCGTGCGTGCACCCGCGGTAGGGATTGATCGTCCAGCGGAACGGCATCCGCGAGGCGCCCGGCACGCGGTTGAGCGCGGAGCGCGCGCGGACCTCGTAGAAGCGGATGTCGAGCGCCTCCGGCGCGTCGAAGCGCCGCACGACGGCCTCCTCGCGGTAGCCCGGCAGCGGTCGCTGCTCGTCGGCGGTTAGAGCGAGGTTGGACCAGCGCATCGAACGTATGTTCGCATACCTCGTCGGGCTTCGCAGCAGACAGCCGGCCACATCTGCTTATGACCGGCACTGATATCCGCTTGGCGCAGCCGGTGCGCGAAGGGTTGGAGGCCGAGCTTGAGGAGCCGCGACTACCCGGCGCGAGCGAGCAACAGCTCCTCGCCGGCGAGCGTCTGGCTGGTGGCGGAGTCCACGCGCACCTGCGTGAGCTCGCCCGCCGTCGCGAGGCCAGTGAAGTTGACGACTTTGTTGTGTCGCGTGCGCCCGCGCAGGCGCTCGGGGTCGTTGCGCGAGGGGCCCTCCACGAGCACCTCCACCGTCCGCCCCACGAAGCGCCGCGCGCGCTCGGCGGCGTGGCGCTGGACGGCCTCCACAAGCCGCTCCATGCGCGCGACCTTAACCGCGTGTGGCACCACGCCGTTGGTGATCTCGGCCGCCTCGGTCCCGCGCCGCGGGGAGAAGATGAACGTGAACGCCCCGTCGTAGCTGACCTGCTCGACGACTTCGAGGGTCTGCTCGAAGTCGGCCTCGGTCTCTCCGGGGAAGCCGACGATGATGTCGGTCGTGAGCGCAACGTCGGGCACGTGCTCGCGGATCAACGCGACGCGGTCCATGTAGCGCTGGCGGTCGTAGGTGCGGCGCATCGCCTTCAAGATCGCGCTGGACCCGGATTGCAGCGGGAGGTGGATGTGCTCGCACACGCTGCCCAGCTCGGCGTGCGCGCGGATCACGTCCTCGCGCATGTCCTTGGGGTGTGGGCTTGTGTAGCGGATCCGCTTGATGCCCTCGATCGCGTCGAGCTCTCCCAGCAGCTCGGCGAAGCTCACGCGCGTGCCCGTCTCGCCCGCGCGCAGATCGCGCCCATAAGAGTTGACGTTCTGGCCCAGCAGCGTCACCTCGCGCACACCTTCGCGCGCCATGTCTCGGACCTCCGCGATCAGCTCCTCCAGCGGGCGGCTGACCTCGCGCCCGCGGGTCGAGGGCACGATGCAGTAGGAGCAGCGGCAGTTGCAGCCGACGCTGATCTGCACCCATCCCTGAAACGGCCGCTCGCGGTGTGCGGGTAGGCGCCCCGTGAAGCCCTCGAACTCGAAGTAGCCCTGTGCCGTCAGCGAATCGCTCGTGAGGAACTCCGCGAGCTTGTGCACCTGGCCCGGGCCGAACGCGACGTCGACAAACGGGAAGCGCTCGAAGACCTCCTCCTTGACCGACTGCGCCCAGCAGCCGCCGACGCCGACCACGCGCTGGGGCTGTTCGCGCTTGAGCCGCTTCGCCTCGCCGAGGTGCGCGATGAAGCGACTGTCCGCGGTCTCGCGGATCGAGCATGTGTTAAACAAGATCAGGTCCGCCTGCGCGCGCTCGGCGGCCTCGCTGTAGCCGAGCGACTCGAGCATCCCCTTCATCCGCTCGGAGTCGTGCTCGTTCATCTGGCAGCCAAATGTCGTGAGGTGGTAGCGCGGCATCGCTCAAAGCAAAGGGTAGACGGCCTGCTCGCCGACCGGGCGGCGCGGGTGCTGCGCTCGCCCTCAAGCGGATTAGAATCGCGCCCCATGAGATCTGCCAGACTCACACGGATCGCCGCCGCTGGAGCAGTTGCTGCTGCCTTACTAAGTATGGGGGCCTCGGCTCCCGCAGGAGCAGTGTCGTTCGGCGCCGACCTCGGCAAGGAACCCAACAACACCACGACCTGCGGTGCCGGCATACCGCCGCTCTACCTCTACGGCGTCGGCAGCCCCTCGTGCCTGTATTTCTCAGGGGCGCCAGGTCCCTCGCCATACGCTCCGCAGAGCGGCACGGTCACAGCGGTGCGCATCCGCGTCGGGGCCGTCACCGGGCCGATGCAGGTCGTCGTGATGCGCTCGCTCTACCAGAACAAAGCCGGTGACCCCGGGCATCCCTACTTCGCCTGCTGCTTCGTCGAGCACTACGGGCCGGTCTTCGAACCGCAGCCCAACGCCGTCACGACGGTCCCCACGAACCTGCCGATGACCGAGGAAGCGACGCCGCCGCCGGAAGACTTCACGACGAACGCAGCCGGCGATTTCCTCGCGCTCTCGGTACTCGCGCCGAACGTGCCGGTGCCGATGTTCATCGACAACCAGAGCGGTGACTCGGGCTTCTATCCCGCGCCGACCGAACAGACCGTCCCCGCGCCAAGTCAGAACCCGGTCTTCCAGTCAACCGACCTCTTCGCCGGCCAGGTCTTGATCGCGGGCGAACTCGATACCGGCGGCGGCGCTCCCGCCGCGCCCGCGGGCGCGGCGCCGACCGCGGCACCCGCACCGCTCGTCGCTGCCCCGGCACAGATCCCCCAGCTCACGCTGCCGGTAGCAGCGATTCCGGTCAAGGGCAATACCGCGACAGTGCCGCTCCAGTGTCTTGTCCTCGACTGCACCGGCATCTTGGCGTTGCAAAACGCACCCCAGGCTGTGCCCGCGCACGTCGCCCGGCATCGCTCCAAAGCACCGAAGGCCAAACGGCCCAAGATCGTCAACTACGGCTCAACAAGCTTCTCGCTGAAGGCCGGCGCCAGCGGCAAGGTCAAGGTCAAGCTGAACAGCGCCGGCCGCGTAGCGCTCAAGCGCCACCACACAGTCAAGGCCTGGGCCAATCTCCGCTTCACCGCGGGCGGCGGCGCGCCACGCAGCGTGGCCGTGACGCTCAAGCACGCCTGAGCGCCCGGCCCCTGCGACGGTCGGTCGCGCTCTATGCCACGACAGCGAGATCCGGCTTGCCCTGCGCCTCTGCGCTGCTGCTCTCCCCCTCAGCCCCCTCGGCCACCTGAACCGTAGGACCGCCAGGCGCGATCCCGCGCGCCACGAAGATCTTCTCGCGGATCTCCGCAGCCATCGCGGGATGCTCGTCGAGATACGCCTTCGCGCTGGCGCGACCCTGGCCGAGCCGCTCGTTGCCGTAAGAGAAGAACGAGCCGGACTTGGTCACGATGTTGTTCTCGACGCCGAGGTCGATCAGGCAGCCCGAGGTCGAGATCCCTTTGCCGAACTCAATGTCGAACTCCGCCTGACGGAAGGGCGCCGCGAGCTTGTTCTTGACGACCTTCACGCGCACGCGGTTGCCGACTGCCTCCGTGCCGTCCTTGAGCGTCTCGATGCGACGGATGTCAAGGCGCTGGGACGCGTAGAACTTCAGCGCCCGCCCGCCGGGCTGGGTCTCCGGCGAGCCGAACATCACGCCAACCTTTTCGCGGATCTGGTTGGTCAGGATGCACAGCGTCTGCGTGCGGTTCAGGTTGCCCGCGAGCTTGCGCATCGCCTGGGACATCATGCGCGCCTGCGAGCCCACCGTCTGGTCGCCCATCTGGCCCTCGAGCTCCACGCGCGGCGTGAGCGCGGCGACCGAATCGATCGCGACCACGTCGACCGCGCCGGAGCGCACGAGCATGTCGGCGACCTCCAGCGCCTGCTCGCCGTAGTCGGGCTGAGAGACCAGCAGCTCGTCGATGTCCACCCCGATCTCCTTCGCGTAGAGCGGGTCCATCGCGTGCTCGGCGTCGATGAACGCGCACACGCCTCCCAGCTTCTGCGCCTCCGCGAGGACGTGGTAGATGAGCGTCGTCTTCCCGGAGGACTCCGGGCCGAAGACCTCCACGATCCGCCCGCGCGGCACGCCGCCGATGCCAAGCGCGAGGTCGAGCGCGAGCGCGCCCGTCGGAATCGCCACCGCGCGCACCTGGGCACCCTCGTCTCCCATACGCATCACTGTGCCCTTGCCGAACTCGCGCTCGATCTGGCCGAGCGCGCCCTTGAGGGCTGCATCGCGGGCCTTCGCGGCCTTCTCTTGGTCGGTTACGGACATGGCTGATTCCTCCGGATCGAAAGCTGGAAGAGCACACCGTAGAACGACCTCCGGACAGAACAGTTGTTCGCCTGCCCGCCCCCTACTTCCAGCCGTGCGCCACCACGCGATTCTGCGTCAAAGCGCTTTTGGCGAGGTCCCTCGTCAGGCGCAGCCGCGACCCTTTCGGCGTCTTCAGCATCCACTCCGTCGCGGTCTTGACCTGATCGGGGATGTTTTGGACGCGTTCGCGCGTGACCCGCTTCTTGGCGAACGCCGTGACTCGTTTGCAGCCAACGGCATGCATCATGCCCACGACCGCGGCGCGGTTGGGCCCCCACCAGTTCGTCTGATCGGTGAGCATCGTCCCCGGGTAGAACGCCGAGGCGGGTGAGCGGATGTAGGACATGTCGGCCAGCGTCTCCACGACGATCAGCTCGTTCGCGACGCTCGACACGCACTCCAGCGACAGCAGCGGGTGGCGCATGTGGTAGAGCACTCCGAGGAAGAAGACGACATCGAATTTCCCGCCTACCGTCTCCGGCGAGATGTCGAGCACCTCGACTTCGATGTCCTCCACGTTGGACCCGAGCGCTCGGCGCGCGTATTCGAAGCCCTCCTTGCCGCCCGGCTTGCGCCACGCGTAGGTGTCCACCGCAACGACCCGGGAGGCTCCCATCCGCTCCGCGGTAAACGAGAAGAAGCCATCCCAGGCGCCGACGTCGAGGACGGTCTTTCCCTCCAAGTTGGGCAGGTGCAGCCCGGCCAGCTTGGACGCCGACCGGTCGTATCCCGGCGTCACGTGCCCGCCGGGCAACTCGATCTGGTGCCACCAGGTGATCTCGTGCATCCGCGCCAGATCCAGCGCGGGAGCGGTGTCCATTTGAGGTCCGTGTGTCATCGCGGCGGCGACTATACATACGCCGCAACCGCCGCTCGCGAGCTTCGCGGATGGATCGCCGGCGATCGCAACGCCCGGGGCGGGTGGCGGCGGACAGGCCAGGCGGGCGTCTGCCCTGCAAGTGCGCGGATTACGGTCTCAGCGCCGACCGGCGAAGCCTGTGCAAGGCTGAGACCTCGCCACTGTTCGAGTCAACAGAAAATGTCTCTATGTGTTGCCCGAGCCGCCGGGACCCATACCTGCAGACCGGGCCGCGACGACTATGGCTCCTCGGATGTACCCAGCGGACAGCGCGCGAGCGCTTCGTAAGTGGCCTCGGTCGGACCCAGCCACGAGCGGTAGAGCGTGAGCGCGACCGGCGCGAAGGCGAGCGCCGGCGTCGCCGGCAGGCTGCGCTCTTGCGGCGCGTCTGCGGAGCGCATCCGCGCCACCGTCACGTGCGGGCGAAAGCGGCGGCGCTCGGGCTTCAGGGCGCCGATCGCGACGAGCGTGCGCGCAAGCTCACTTTGAAGCGATCCCAGCGCACCCTGGGCGTCGTCGTGCAACTCGACGGCCAGCGCGCGCGGGCGGCGGGCAGGAAGCCACAGCGGTGCGCCTAGCGACAGCTCGCCCACGGTCTCCGCAGGCGAGCCGCTCACGATGTCCGCGATCGCCTCGATCTCCGCGACCACCACGCTGCCCAGGAAGCACAACGTCACGTGCAACGAGTCCGGCGCCAGCAGCCGCAGGTGCCCGCCGCTCCCGCGCGCGCTCACGGCGGCGGCGCGTGCCCAGTGCGCGAGCTCCGCGCGCGCGGCGGGCGGCAGATCCGCCGCGACGAACAGCCTCGCCGTCGCTCCCCGGGTCATCCCGCCGAGGTTAGCCGCGGCGGGCGCCGCGCAACTCGACCAGCAACCGGCGAATCATGTGCAGCGCCACCGTCGTCGCGCGATCGCGCACATCCGCCCGTCCGCCCGGCAGGTGCACCGAGCGCGTCAGCTCCTCACCCGTCGGCCCCGCGACGCTCAACCAGACCAGGCCCACGGGCTTCTGCTGGCTGCCGCCGCCCGGGCCGGCGATTCCGGTCACCCCCACGCCGATGTCCGCCCCAAGGCGCTGCTGCGCGCCGACCGCCAGTGCTCGTGCGACCTCAGCCGATACCGCTCCGTGACTCTCGATCGTCTCGACCGGCACACCCGCCTGCGCGACCTTCGCGTCGTTTGAGTACGCCACGATCCCCCCACGCACGTACTGCGAGGCGCCCGCGAGCTCAGTCAGCCGCGCCGCCAGCAGGCCGCCCGTGCACGACTCCGCCGTTGCGATCGCCAACGGTCTCGACCGCACCTCGCTCGCCGGCTGCGCGGCGCCGCGACCAGATGCCGCGCCCGCCAAAGCCGTCGCGGCGGCATTGTCCAGCAGTAGCGCCGCGACCTGCTCGTCCACGGAGCCGCCATCCTCGGAGAACAGCGTGTCGGCGTGGCGCCCGCGCACAACCGCAGCAAACGCTTCATAGGTGGCCTCGGCGTCGGGCTCGTAGCGCGTCACGACCTCGACCTCCCCGCGTCTCAGGCATGTCGTGATCTCCAAATGCTCCAGCTCCACGCCCTCGCTTTGAGCCGCGCGCAGCGTCTCGGCGATCTCCGACTCGGGGATTCCGAACAGACGCAGCATCCGCCGTCGGTACTCGCGCGTGCCGGCCAGCACCGCGCGCAGCTCCTCGGTCTGCACAGCCGCCGCCCACATCGGTTGCAGCTCGCGCGGGGGGCCCGGTAGCACGACCACCGTTGGCGCTCCCGGGGCGCCGCCCTCTGCGGGGCCCACGACAAGGCCGGGCGCCGTTCCCACCGGCTCGAGGATCCTCACGCCCTGGGGAATCATCGCCTGTTTGCGGTTGCTTGCCTGCAGCGCCTGCATATCGAGGTTCGGGAAGCGGGTCGCGAGCGGGCGCAGAATCTCCGCGATGCGCTCCGCCAGCGGCTCGTCGAGCACCATCGCACGCCCCTGGAATTCGCCGACGACCTCGGCGGTGAGGTCATCTGCGGTCGGGCCGAGACCGCCGCTCGTGAGCACCAACTCAAGCCCCTCCGCCGCCATGAAACGCAGCGCCGCCAACATGTCCTCGCGGCGGTCGCCCACCACGATCGTGTGAGCGAGGTCGACGCCGAGCTCCTCCAGGCGGTCCGCGAGCCACGGGCCGTTGCGGTCCGCGACCCGGCCCGTCAGCACCTCGGTGCCGGTGACCAGGATCCCCGCTCGGATGCCCCCGCCGCTCACGTGCAGGTCGGCAGTTCGCCCGGTTCCAACGTGTGCATGCTTGTCGGAGTGATCGCGTAGCCGATCGCCGTGCTCGACGCCGGCACCGTACGCGGCGTGCCGTTCACGAGCAGCGTCACCGCATTGTTGCCAAGCGTCAAGACAAAGCGGCGCGCATGATACGTGGGCTCCCTTTCCCCCGGCTGCAAGATCAGCCCTGCGATGCGGCGGCGCCCATCGCCGATCAGGCACACGTACACCGCCGAGGACGGTTCCAGCCGCAATGACGCCAGCTGCGCCGCCGGCGTAACGGTGCGGCGAGCCGTTCCATGGCGAGCGCGCGGGTGACCGCCTGCGCCTTTACCAGCGGAGGAGCTCTGCGTGGAGGGTTTGGGGCTGCCGCCGCCCGAGAGCAGGCCGACGATCAGCAACACGATCACGAGCCCGACCGCGAGCACCGCCGCGATGTAGCCACGCGAGGGCCCGCCCACCGGAGTCGGGCGGCGTTGCGCAGGGCGGGCGGGACTTCCACTCCTTGCGCGCGCACGCGCGCGACGGGCCGCCGAGGCGGTCGGCTGCTGCGCGAGCTCGGGCAAGTCCCGCGGGTGCTCGTAATGCAGCTTGTATTCCTCGAGGATCGCCTTGTCGTCGAGGCCCAGAGCCTGCGCGTACGTGCGCAGAAAACTCTTGACGAACGTCGGCCCCGGTAGCAGGTCCCACTCCTCGTTCTCCAGCGCCCGCAGATACTTCGCGCGGATCTTCGTCTTGGCCTCGATCTCCGAGACGTCGATCCGCTCGCGCATCCGCGCCTCGCGCAGAGTGGCTCCGATCTCGGGCATGGGTCCTGAAGGCTAGTGCCCCAGCGCCGCCGGCTCGCTTGGCTCGGCTGTCGCCTCCAGCGCCGCGAGCACCCGCGGCAAGTCGCTCTCGCTGATCAGCACCTGGCGCGGCTTGGATCCCTCGTATCCCGAGATCACCCCGCGGCGCTCAAGCATGTCGATCAGCCGCCCCGCTCGCGTGTAGCCGAGGCGCAACCGGCGCTGCAGCATCGACGTCGACGCCGTCTGCATTTCCGCGACCAGCGCGATCGCGTCGCGCAGCAGCGGATCCTCGTCGGGGTCGAACTCGTCCGGCGCGCCCTCGGGCTGGCTGGGCTCGACCTCCTCGAGCAGCTCCTCGCGCAGTTCCGGTTCGCCCTGGCGGCGCCAGAACTCAGTCAGCTTTGCGATCTGGGGCTCGTCGATGTAGGCGCCCTGGATGCGCTGCAGACGCGAGCTGCCGACCGGGCTGAAGAGCATGTCGCCCTGGCCCAGCAGCGACTCCGCGCCGTTCTGGTCGAGGATTACGCGCGAGTCGGTCTGCGAGGAGACCGCGAACGCGATCCTTGAGGGCACGTTCGCCTTGATCATGCCCGTGATCACGTCCACCCGCGGGCTCTGTGTCGCCAGCACCAGGTGCATGCCTACCGCCCGCGCCTTCTGGGCGAGGCGGATGATCGAGTCCTCCACATCGGCCGGCGCCACCATCATCAGGTCCGCGAGCTCGTCGATCACGCACAGGATGTACGGCAGCGGCGGTTCCCCGCGGCCTTCGCGGTGGCGGTTGAGCTCCGGCAGGCTGCGCGTGCGCGCCAGCGACATGATCCCGTAGCGCTGCTCCATCTCCCTGACGAGGTTCTGCAACGCGTTCGCCGCCATTCGCGGGCTCGTGATCACCGGCGTCAACAGGTGCGGAATCGACTCGTAGTGGTTGAGCTCCACCTGCTTGGGGTCCACCAGCACCAGCCGCAGCTCGTGGGGGCTGGCCCGCAGCAGCACGCTCGCGAGCATCGCGTTGATCGCACCCGACTTGCCCGCGCCCGTCGTGCCCGCCACCAGCAGGTGGGGCATCTTCGCCAGGTCCGCCCCGATCGCCTTGCCCGCCACATCCTTGCCCAGCCACACCGTCAGCGGCGACCAGTCCGCCGGGGGCTCTTGGTAGACGTCGCCCAGGCGCACGATCCGCCGGCGCGCGTTGGGGACCTCGACTCCGACCGCCTGCTTGCCGGGAATCGGAGCGAGGATCCGGATGTCCGTGGCCGCCAGCGCGTATGCGAGGTCATCCTTGAGCTGCGCCACCTTCGCGACCTTCGTGCCCGGCGCCAGCCGCAGCTCGTAGCGCGTTATGTGCGGGCCGGCGACCGTGCCGATCACCTTCGCCTGCACCCCGAAGTGGCTGAGCGCCTCGACCAGGCTCGCCGCCGTGCGCTCCTGGCCCGCGGTATCCGGGCGCACCTGCTCGGCGGTTGAGCGCGACAGTACACGTTGGGGGTCTGGGAATTTCCACACGAAGTCAGGATCGTCTGTCACCGCATCGCGCAGACGCCCCTGCGGAGTCAGCGCACCTGGGTCTGTGGCAGCGACTCCTGGTAGAGACTCGCGCTCCCCCCCCTCCCCCTCCTCATCCTCACCATCGGTATCCGACGACGGCTCCTCCGTCAGGGCCGCCTCCATCTCGGGCTCCTCAGTTTCCTCGGCGCCCCAATCATCGTCAGTCTCCACGCCGCGCTCTCCGTCCACTGACGGCGCCTCCACGTGTGTCGCGCGCACCACGAGCTGGTCGTCGCGCGGCTCCGGAGGCTGCATCGGGTCTTGCTCGTCGAGGTCCGCCGCGCGCGTGCGCCCGCGCGCGTGCGCCCGCGCGGCGGGCTCCTCACGGCTTCGTCGCTCGCCCACATGCGCGCGCAGGACCCTCGTGCTGTCGATCACTCCGCTACCAGTCGCGCGTAGCACCGTCGCCAGCGACGCGCCAGTCAGCAACACAACGCCGACGAGGAACAGGAAGACAACCAGGATGTCCACGCCGACCTGCTGCACGAGTCGGTGTGCGACGTCGTAGAGCACCTGCCCGCTTGCCCCTCCGCGCGCCTGCAGGAAGCCGGTCGACCAGTGCGAGCGCGCGAGCTCGGCTCCGCCGGCTCCTTGGCCGGGGCTGACGCCGAGCGTGCCCGACGCCAGCGCCAGCACGATCGCGCCCGCCAAGCAAATGCTTCCCGTACGCAACGGTCGCAGAGCAGGCAGGACAGGGCGCATCAGCAGCACCAGCCCTCCTGCGATCAAAGCGATCGGGGCGAGCGTCTTCGCGCGGCCCACCGTCCAACCGAGCGCGATCTCCAGGCCGTGGCCGATACCGCCGCCATCCCACCCCCCGTACAGCACGAAGCCCATGAAGACGCCCAGCGCGATCAAGCCGAGCGCCAACACATCGCGCTGGCGCTGGTCGAGCTCGGGCAGCCTCGGCGGCCATCCCGCCGGCGGCCAGCTCATGCCCGAGCGCCCTCGCGATCGAGAGCGCGTTGCGCGGCGCGCCGCGGGCTTGCGTTTCGCGCCGCCTCGTGCGCCCGAAGTGGAACTCGCGCGTTTATGCGTGCCGCTGGGGGTACGGGTACCGGACATCACCGCTCGACTTCGACGCCGAGCCGCCGGACCCTGCACCGAGCGCTCAGAGCCTTACCATCGGTTTAGCGACAGCCGCTACATCTGAGACGAGGTAAAGCCGACCGCTGGACCATTGCGCCACTGCATTCAAGACCATGAACGACTTCTCCCGAGCCCCACGCATACTCGTCATCGAGGACGACGAGGACATCGCCCAGGCCCTCCAGCGCTCACTGCGCATGGAGGGTTACGAGGTCCGCACCGCCGGCGACGGCGCCGAAGGGCTGGAGCAGGCGAGCGCGTTCGCGCCCGATCTTGTGATCCTCGACCTCGGGCTGCCGAAGGTCGACGGGATCGACGTCGCGCGCACCCTGCGCGAGCGCGACGACCTCCCGATCCTGATCCTCACCGCGCGCGACGCGCTGGAGTCGCGCGTCGAGGGACTCGATGCCGGCGCCGACGACTACCTCGTCAAGCCCTTCGAGCGCCAGGAGCTGCTCGCGCGCCTGCGCGCGCTATTTCGCCGGCGCCCCCCACGAGGCTCCGCGCCGCTGCGCGTCGGAGATCTATCCCTGAACGTCGACACCCACGAGGTCGCCCGCAGCGAGCGCACCGTCGAGTTGACCCAGAGAGAGTTTGAATTGCTCGAGTACCTCATGCGCAACGAGCGCATCGTGATCTCACGCCAGCGCCTCCTGGACGAGGTTTGGGGCTACGACCCGTTCTCCACGACCAACACGATCGAGGTCTTCGTCTCGAACCTCCGCCGCAAGCTCGAGGCCGACGGCGAGCCGCGGCTGCTGCACACGATCCGGGGAGCCGGCTACGTCCTTCGCGCGTAACCTGCGCCACGCGCGCCGCGCGTTCGCACGGCGCTCCTCGAGCGCGTTCGAGAAGCTGCCGATCCGCACACGCCTCGCCGTTGTCTCGGCGCTGCTCACGTTTGTGATTCTCTGCGGCTTCGCGCTTGTCGTGGGGTCGCTCACCGTGCGCCGCATCCGCTCTGACTTCAATCGCGAAGTCGCCGTGTACGCGGCGAACCTCGCCGCGCTATTGCGGATCGAAGTCACAGCTAGCGACACGCTGCGCGTGCAGCCCAACCTCGAGCAGTACGCCGCCCCCGAGCACGCGGTGATCCGCATCCTCTACCCCGCCGGGAACGTGTTGCAAGCCACCCACCACGCGCCCGACTTCGGTCTCGCCAACGAAGCCAACATTCGCGGCTACCGCGTGCACACCAGCGTCGTCCCGCTCGGCGCCCCGACCGGCGGGATCATCCTCGTGCAGTACGGGCGTCCGCTGAGCAACGTGCAGCCCACGATCGCGCGCCTGGAGCTGCTGCTCGTGCTCGGGGTCCTCGCCGGCACCGGCCTCGCGCTGCTCGCGGGCGCGATGATCGCGCGCCGCGCGATGCAGCCGATCGCTCAGCTCACCAGCTCTGCCGCCGAAATCGCTCGCACCCGCGACGCCGGCGCGAGCCTCCCACTGCCCGACGCCGACGACGAGGTCGCCGAGCTCGCCCGCACCCTGCAGGGAATGCTGCGCTCGCTCGACGACGCCCACGCCGAGACCGAGGCGATGCTCGCTCGCCAGCGCCGCTTCGTCGCCGACGCCTCGCACGAGCTGCGCACTCCCCTCACCAGCGTGCTCGCCAACCTCGAGCTGCTCGTCGAGTCCCTGCGCGGCGAAGAGGCCGAAGCCGCGCGCTCCGCGCTGCGCTCTTCCCGGCGCATGCGTCGGTTGGTCGCCGACCTCCTGTTGCTCGCGCGCAGCGACGTCGGTCGCTCCGTCCCGCGCGCACCCGTCGACCTCGCGCAGATCGTGCTCGACGCCGCCGCCGAGCTCGAGCCGATCGGGGGTGAAGACCATGAGCTCTCACTTGACGTCCATCCCGCCGTCATCCAGGGCGACCACGACGAACTTGTCCGCGTCGCGCTCAATCTCGTCGAGAACGCGATGCGCCACACTCCGGCGGGCAGCTCTATATGGGTGTTTACCGGCGTCGGCGGGCGGAACGCCGTGCTCGTCGTCGAGGACGACGGGCCCGGGGTGCCTGCCGAGCTGGAGCCGACGCTGTTTGAGCGCTTCGTGCGCGGCGCCGGGGATCGCGGCGGGTCGTTCGGCTTGGGGCTTGCGATCGTGCGAGCTGTCGCCGAGTCGCACGGGGGGTCGGTCACGTTGGAGCGCACCAGGCGCGAGGGCGTGGAGCACGGGGCGCGGTTTGTTGTGCAGCTGCCGTTGGCAGGAGAGCGGACGACGACCGATGTGCCGCAGCCTGCGGGCGCCGTCGGCAATCCGGCCGTGTAGCTCACTCCTAGACCGGCATTAGGTGAGCAGCGCGGTGAACGATGCCCTCACGCCAGTACCGCGGCGAAGCCGAGTGCTGCGCGCACCATCAAGCTCCGGCGAGTCCGTCTGTCCCGACCTCATTGAGCGCATTCGTCGCAGCACCGGGGCAAGGGCGTGATCCGTATACACCGCTAACCGGCGGCCACCACGCGCCCCCCACCACGCTCGATTCTCAACCCACCAGTCACGGAACCCAAGACGTTCGGTGCGCACGAATGGGTCAAGCCTGAACGTGCCGATCGCGACCGGTGTGGCGAGTCGCGAGGCAACTGCCCGGGCCGCCGGCTCGAATGTGACACCTGCCGCGCCGGCGATAGACGTCACGGCCGCGGCGAGCTCGCGGCTAGATTGTGGCTCGACGAGCGGGTCCAGCAGGCTGTCCGGGATCAGCAGCCGCGATGCGAAACGGTTGCATAGTTGCTCACCGAGCCAGTAATCCGCGTCACGCTGCGGCCGAAACGCGGTGTCGCGCATCAAGATGTAGTGTCCGAGCTCGTGCGCGATCGTAAAGCGCTCCTGTGGGGACAGCAAAGCGCGCCTGCCATGCGAGCGCATCACGACTACCTCCCAGCCACTACCGGCGCGCATCAGCGCGCCCCGGCGAGGTCCATCGGCCTTTGCGATTCGCAGCCCGACTCGAAGCTCGCGACAAAGAGCCGCAAGATCTAGCGGCAGATCGCGATTTGCGGATAAATCGGCTGCGACAGCGACCAAACGATCATTCAGGATTTCCGACTGGACCGCCTGACTTTGGGCTTCTCGCCGATGAAGGATTTGATCGATGGTGCGCCTCCTGCATACGTTACGCTCGACTGCTGACGGTTCATCGCTGGTTCGACGATCTCACGCCCACGCCACGGAGATCC
>DASXOX010000071.1:0-17539 GCA_036493975.1 Solirubrobacteraceae bacterium | reverse complement strand
AACCTGCTGATGATGGACTGCGAGCGCCACGGCGCGAACGTGTTCGACGTGATCGAGCTGATCAACCGCGACTACCCGCGCGGCGGGATGGCGCTGCCGGGGCTGACGGCCGGGACCTGCCTGCGCAAGGACTTCGCGTTTTCCGAGGAGCGCTCCAACGCACCGGGGATGCTGCTCGCGGTCTCACGTGTCAACGAGTCGGTACCACTGTTCCTCGTGGAAGGCCTACGCCGGCGCCTGGGCTCGCTCGCGGACCGCAAGGTCGCGGTGCTCGGCCTCGCGTTCAAGGCGGGCACCGACGACGAGCGCGACTCGCTCTCGCACAAGCTGATCCGGTTATTGGAGCGTGAGCTAGCCGACGTCGCGATCCACGATCCCCACGTGAGCACGCCGACCGCGCCGATGGCGACCGCGCTGCAGGACGCGGCGGCGGTCGTCGTCGCGACGAACCATCCCGAGTTCTGCACACCGGAGACGCTGGCGTCGATCGCGACGCTCGCCGCCGATGACTGTCTCGTCGTCGACCCCTGGAACTGCTGGGGCGCGGGGCAGGTCTTCGCGTACGCCGCGGAGCTCGCCGCGCTCACCGCCGCATGAGCCGCGTGCTCGTCACCGGCGGCGCCGGCACGATCGGCGCCGCGGTCGTGCGCCGCCTGCTCGCGGATCCCGCGTACGAGGTGCGCGTCTCAGACCAGCGACCCGCGCCGCAGTGGATGCGCGAGGGCTGCGAGGTCCACACCGGCGACCTGCGCGACCTCGAGGAGGCGCGCCGCGCGAGCCGCGGCTGCACGCACGTTATCCACCTCGCCGCGATCGTCGGCGGGATCGCCAACTTCCATCGCCTCCCGCACACCTTGACAGAGGTCAACAACGCGCTCTACAACGCGATCGTCCACGCCGCGCTGCAGCAGGATGTGGAGCGCTTCACCTACGTCTCGTCCTCGATGGTCTTCGAGCGCGCTACCGAGTACCCGACGACCGAGTCTCATCTTCCGGACTGCCCGACGCCACGCTCGGCCTATGGCTACTCCAAGCTCACAGGCGAGGTCTACTGCCGCGCAGCCAACGAAGAGCACGGCCTGCCCTTCACGATCTGCCGGCCCTTCAACGCGTACGGTCCCGGCGAGATCCCCGACGCGGAGCCCGGGATCGCACACGCTGTGCCCGACCTGATCGCCAAGGTTCTCTCCGGCCAGCGTCCCCTGCAGATCTTCGGATCCGGGGAGCAGACACGCACGCTGACGCACGTCGACGACATCGCCGACGGCGTCGTCACCGCGATGGGCTCGCCGGCGGGATTGAACGAGGACTTCAACATCTCAGCCTCCCGAGAGCTCACCGTCGCGGAGATCGCGCGCATCATCTGGGAGGCGTGCGGCGAGGATCCTGCGGCATTTGCGCTTGAGCACCTACCGACTTTCGAGGTCGATGTGCAGCGCCGCTGGCCCTCCGTCGAGAAGGCCCGTCGCCTGCTTGGGTGGGAGGCGCGAATCGAGGTCGAGGACGGGATCGCCGCGACGGTCAGGTGGCTGCGGGAGCGCGAGGTGGGCAGCTGAAGCTGAGCGCACCCGGCCAAGCGACTCAACGCGGCCGGTAGATATCCGCGCGATGACCCACCGCGAGGACCGCGACCGTGTGCGTTGCGTCGTCGATGCGGTAGATCACACGGTAGGGGCCGCGTCGCGCCGACAAGCAGCCCTCCAGCTCGAAGCGCAGCGGCTTGCCGAGGCGGCGCGGATTGGAAGCTATGGCGGTCAACGTCTCGATGACCGCAGCCGCAGCGCCCGAGGGAAGACGTTCGATCTGGCGGCGCGCGGGGCCCATCACCCGCACCTCCCAGGGAGTGTCGTTCACGCCGCCGTGTCGCCACGACGGCCCAGCGCGCCGCGCAACTCAGCGAGCGTCATACCCTGCTCCCCCTGAGCAAGCGCGTCCTCACTCGCGTGAACCTGAGCCATCATCGCTGGGTCGGACAGGATCGCAAGCGTCTCCTCCAGCTCCTCCAGATCGTCGCTACTCATCAACACCGCCGCCGGACGGCCATTGCGCGTGACGATCACGCGGTCGTGCTGGCCCTCTACGCGATCCACAAGTTCCGAGAGGTGGCTCTTGACGGAGGACAGGGGCAAGGTTTCGGACATGACTAGAATTGTAGTCTAATGCCTAGTCAATATCAGCTACCGTGCCTACAGCAACGACTCTGGACAGTCGGCGGTGGCTACTCAGGATTGCGGTCTTCGTCGTCCGCGGCGAAGTAGTCAAGATCAAGGCGCTTGATCTCGTATTCGCGCGAGATGGTCACGCCGACATTGTGCTCGATCATCAGTTGCGCGAGCTCCGGTCCATCGATGAGAATCATCCTCGGTGTCGCGCCTTCTGCATATTCAACTGCGTCACGGCTGAAGCTGGAGGTCGTGATAAAGACTCCCTTTGTTGCGCGCTGCCCATGCAGGGCCCCAAAGAACTTCTGGATCTCGGGCCTACCCACGCCGTGTGTCCATCGCTTCGCCTGAAGGTAGATGAGATCAAGGCCGAGCCGGTCCTCGCGGATGACTCCATCAATGCCTTCGTCGCCGCTGCGTCCGACGCGTTGGGCGGCGTCGTCTCGGGTTCCGCCGTAACCCATCGCTTGGAGTACGTCCAGCACGATCTGCTCGAAGAAAACTGGGGACTGGTCAAGAATCCGGTCTAGGAGGTCGGCGGCCAGCGCTGCCCGCAATTCGCGGTTGGCGCTGTCGATGCGCTCCTCAGGAGTGGACTCAGCCCCACCCGTGGCTTGAGGCTCGCCTGTGTCGGCCTCGGTTGTCTTGAGTTCACGGAACTCGTTGAACTCCGCAAACTGCGACAGGACCTTCAGATCGACCCGATCTGGATTCTGCGCGAGCACCTCCCGTCCTCGGTCGCCGATGCGATAGACAGCGCGCGTCGGTCGTTCGATCAGCACCGACCGGTAGAGGTAGGTTGTGGCCCATCCGACGCGGTTTTGAAATGTCGTGACGCGTCCACTCGGGATCATCCCCTCGATGTCGACCTGGCCGAGCGAGAAGCGGCGTGCGAGATCAGCTCGGATCGCCTTGACGTGATGCTCGCGGCCGTCGTTGAGCACCTCCAGGATGGGTCGCATCAAAGTTTGGAAGTCTGGGACCGCCACGGGCGGAACTCTAACTCCCAGCGGGATCGTTCTCTGCGCCGCTTTCCCTCCCGCTACGATCCGTCGCCATGAGCGTCCCCCTGTTCGATACCTCCAGCCCGCTGCTCCCCCTTCGCGCCGAGCTCGACGCCGCGGTCGCGCGGGTGCTCGACTCCGGCCACTACATCCTCGGCCCCGAGGTCGAGGCCTTCGAGCGCGAGTTCGCCGCCTACTGCGGCTCCGGCCACGCCGTGGGCGTCGCCAACGGGACCGAGGCGATCACGATCGCGCTGCGCGCCATGGGGGTCGGCCCGGGCGACGAGGTCGTCGTGCCGTCGTTCACGTTCTACGCCTCGGCCGAGGCCATCCCACCCACCGGCGCGGTGCCGGTCTTCTGCGACATCGATCCCGAGACCTACTGCGTGACTGCCGAGACCGTCCGCGCCGCGCTCTCGCCGCGCACCAAGGCGGTCATTGCGGTGCACCTGTTCGGCAACGTCGCCCCGATCGCCGAGATCGAGGCGCTTGGCGTGCCGGTACTGGAGGACGCCGCGCAGGCCGCGGGCTCGCGCTCGCCGGCCGGACGCCCAGGAGCGCTCGGAACGGCCGCCACTTTCTCATTCTTCCCTTCCAAGAACCTTGGGTGCTTCGGCGACGGCGGAGCGATCACTACCTCTGACGCCGAGATCGCCGAGCGTGTGCGCGTGCTGCGTTTCCACGGCTCCCACGACAAGGTCAACTATGAGCAGATCGGCTACAACTCCCGCCTTGACGAGCTACAGGCAGCGATCCTGCGCGTGCAGCTCCCGCATCTCGACACGTGGGCCGACGGACGCCGCGCCGCCGGCGCCCATTACGAAAGTGCTGGCCTCGGCGAACTCGCGACGCTGCCCATACCGGTTTCCGGCTCCCAGCCAGCTTGGCACCTATATGTCGTCGGCCACTCCGCACCCGAGCGGCTCGAAAGTGCGCTCGCCGGCGCCGGGATAGGGCACAAGCCCTACTACCGCACACCCGTCCACCGGCAGGAGTCGATGCGGCAGTGGGGCGTCGGTGCGGAGCTGCCGGCGACCGAACACGCCGCGCGCACGCACCTCGCGATTCCGATGAGCCCCGTGCTGGCAGCGGCGCAGGCCGCCCAGGTCACCGAGATCCTGCGCGACGCGCTCACCTAGAGACCAGCCCGTAATCGCGGTCCGCCGGCCCCGCAAACCAAACCATGACCCGCGACGTCCAACCATGACCGAAGACGTGCCGATCTCCGACGAGACGATCAGGCTCGGTCAGCTGCTGAAGCTTGCCGGCGTCGTGCATAGCGGTAGCGAGGCCAAAGCGCTTCTGGCGTCCGAGGCCGTATCGGTCAACGGCAAGCGCGAGACACGCCGCGGGCGCCAGCTGCACCCCGGCGACACCGTCCGTGTTGACGAGCGCGACTTGCGAATCGCACGCGCGAACAGCTAGCGCCAGCGCTCGAGGAGATCCTCGTCGGGTACCTCGCGCACCACGCGCGCCGGCACCCCCATCGCGACCGCCCGCGGCGGCACATCGCGCGTGACGACCGCGCCGGCCGCTACGAACGCCTCCTCTCCGATCTCGATGCCCGGGGTCAGCACCACGCTTCCGCCCACCCGGCAAGCGCGGCGCAGAGTCGCACCCCGCAGCGGCGTCTCAGGACCGTGGCGGTTCATCGTGTCGTCGTTTGTCGTGCTCGCCCCCGGGCCAACGAAGACGTCGTCCTCCACGACCGTGAACGCCGTCAAATACACACTCGTCTGAACTCGCACCCGCGCACCCACGTGGACGTCGTTGTCGACGACGCTGCCCCGTCCGATTACTGAGCCAGCCCCGATTCGCGAGCGCTCACGCACATACGCTTGGTCGCCGACGATCGAGCCCTCACCGATCTCCGCACCGGCGAACACGACGGCTCCGCAGCAGACCTTCACGCCCTCGCCCAGCCTCAGCCTGCCAGTCTCCCCCTCCGCCGAGGAGCCCGGAGCGAGCTGCGGGCCCTTGCCGAGCACGACGTGATCTTCGATCGTGCAGCCGGCGCCGATCACGGTTCCGGCGTGGACGACGACGTAGGCGCCGAAGGACACTCCCTCGCCGATCTCGACGTCCTCGCCGAGCATCAGGCCCGGCCCGCGGGGATCCGCTCGTAGCTCACGCATCGCGCTCATCGCCGGGCAGTCTATGCGCCGGACACGCTGTCGTAGATCTTCCTCAGCCCGCCCGCCACGAGCTCCGGGGCACACACCGCACGTACCCGCTCACGCGCACGCTCGCCCGCCTCGGCGTCGTCGAGGACGCGCTCAATCGCCTCCGCCAGCCCAGCCGCATCCCCAGGCGACGCCAACCCGACCTGCTCGACCAGCTCGGGGAGCGCCCCGACACGGCTTGCCGCAACCGGCAGGCCCGCCGCCATCGCCTCCGCCGCCGCCAGGCCGAACGTCTCTGCCGAGCGCGAGGGCGCCAGCGCCAACGCTGCCCCAGCGCGCAGCTCGGCAAGTCGTTGGTCATCGACGCGGCCCACGAAATTCACTGCTCCGCCGCGCGCGTGTACGCGCGCGGCGAGCCGCTCTCGCTCGGGTCCATCGCCGGCCACGACCAGCGCGATCCCAGCGGCACGACACGCGTCAACCGCCACGTCGACCCCCTTCTCCGGGCTCAGGCGAGACACGACAAGGGCATAGGGCTCTGGCGGCGCGGTCCGATCCGAGAGCACGGGCCCCCACACTGGAGGCGCGAGCACGTGCACCCGCTCCCACGGCAGCCGCACCCCCAGCTCCCGCAGTCGCTCGCGCGCGAACACGCTCGGCACGACCACCGCATCCACCTGCTCGACCATGCGCCGCTGCCACAGCGCGAGGCCGGTCCCATACGCCAGCGCCTGCGCACGCGCACCACGGCAGTTGCGCAAGACGCCCGGCAGCGTATTGCGCCCGTGGCAGCGCGTGCACTCCTCGCCCTGCGTGAAGCACACGCCAACCGCGCACACGAGCCGGTACTGGTGCAAGTGCAGCACGACCCGCGCGCCCGCCTCACGTGCCGCCGCGAGTGCGCGCCAGCCGAGCGTCGGCTGCAGGTTGTGCGCATGCACGATCCGCGCCCCACTCGCCCGCACCGCGGCCGCGACCTCGCCCGCGTCCAAACCGCCCTGCAGCAATCCCCTCGCCGCCGCGACCCGCGCAATACCCGCGGAGTCGCGCGCCAGCAGCTCTGCAGGCTCGTCCATGTGCTCGCGCACGAGCCGCAGCAGATCCCCCACCGTGCGCTCCTCCCCGCCGGTCGTGCGGTAGCGATTGTGCAAGAACAGGATCATCGATCGGGGCTCCGCCCACCGCACCCGGGTGAAGCGGTACTGAAACCTAGAATGTCAGCCGCCATCCCGTCCGCTCCTGCCGCAACCCCTCCCGCCTCGATCGTCATCCCGACACGTGGGCGCCCGCGATACCTCGAGGTCGCGCTCGCCTCGATCGCGCCCCAGGCGCGTGCCGCCGGCGCCGAGATCGTCGTGGTCGACGACGACGGCCCCTCGCCGACGATCCACGATCTCGCCAAGCGCTTCGGGGCCCGCTACGAGCCACATCCACAGCCGCTCGGCCTGAACGTCGCACGCAACACCGGCGTCGAGCGCTCACACGGCGAGCTAGTCGCGTTCGTCGATGATGACGTAGAGGTCTGCGTCGGTTGGCTCGACGCGCTGCTCGGCGCCGCGCACGCGCACCCCCACGCGCAGGTCTTCACCGGCCCAATCCGCCCCCACTTGGAGGGTCGCGCCCCGCGTTCCTGCGGCCGCGAGGGGCCTCCGATCACCGCTCTCGACCTTGGCTCGCACGACACCGACGAGGTGCGCTACGCCTGGGGGGCAAATATGGCCGTGCGTCGCAACGCGCTGCAGCGGGTCGGGCCGTTTGATGTATCGCTGGAGCACGCCGGGGACGAGCAGGAGTGGCAGGATCGCCTCGCCGCCGCCTGCGGGCCGGGGCGCGTGCGCTATATCGCAGCGGCTGCGCTGTACCACCGCCGGGTCGGGCCCGACGCCCGCCTGCGTGCACTCGCGCGAGCTGCGCGTAAGCGCGGACGCGCCGCTCGGAGCTTCGATGCATGGCGCGACGACGGAAGCGCTCCGGGCATCGCACGCGAGGGACGCACGCTCGCTGCCTGCGCCGGGCACGTCGTCCGCCGGCGCTGCCCCAACGGCCTCACGATGGTCGCCCACAGCCTTGGCCGCCTCGAACAGGCGCTGCGAGAAAGGCGTCACCCGTCCCATCGCCCGGTGACCCAGCGAGACCCAGCCTCCCAGCGAGGCGCAGCGGCCGAGCGAGACGACTTCCTGTCGGGCGAAAGCGGCACCGTCGGGGGCCTCGACGCCGCGCGGCGAGAGCTGCAGGACAGAGCGCTCGATACTCGGGATCTACTCACATTGCGCCGCGCCCGCATCGCGAGCGCCGCCCACCGGCTCCCGCCGCGCCGGCGGGTGCTGGTGCTGAACATCGCACGTCCCGAGCACCAAGCCCTGACTGCTGCGATCCATGCCGAGCTGGCGCACTCACGGCACGAGGTCGAGCTGCGCACGAGCGGCCCGGGCGAGGGCGGCAAGTTCGAGAACCTCAACCGTCTGCTCGCTGAGGGGAACGGCCTGCCACCCCAGTCGCAGCACCTGCCAACGGGCCACGATTGGCTGCTCGTGATCGACGACGACGTCGTCCTGCCGCGTGGCTTTCTCGACAACTTCCTGTTTCTCGCCGAGCGCTTCGCGTTCGACTTCGCGCAGCCCGCGCACCGCGCCCGCTCGCATGCCGCATGGCGCGTGACCCGCCGCCGGCCGGGCACGCTCGCGCGCCAGACGCCGTTTGTGGAGATCGGCCCCGTGACCGCGTTTGCTCGCCGCACGTTTCCCAGGGTGCTGCCGTTCCCGGGCGAGCTGCGCATGGGCTGGGGTCTCGACCTCCACTGGGCCGCACTGGCCCGCGAGCATGGCTGGCGCTGCGGTGTGCTCGACGCTGTCGCGATCGCCCACCTCGCAGCCCCCGCCGGCGAGGCCTACTCGCGCATCGCCGCAATCAATGAGGCGCGCGCGTTCCTCGCCGAGCGACCCTACATCGCCGCGCGGGAGGCCCAGATCACAATCGCGACGCACCGCAGCCTGTGAAGGTCGCGGTCGTAGCCGAGTTCTATCCACGCCGCGGCGATTCCGTGCTGGGGATCTGGGCGCACCGTCAGGCGCTCGCTGCGCAAGCCGCGGGTGTCGATGTGCACGTCCTCGTCCTGCACCGCCTCGTCCCGCCCCGCGCGGCGCTCACCGCAGGGCCAGCTGGCGCGGTACGCGCTGCTGGGGGATTACTGCGCCAACCGCTGCGCGAACAGCGCGACGGCCTGCCTGTGACCTATGTCCCATATGCCTCCCCGCCGCGTGCGCGCGGGTATGCCTCGTGGGGCGCCTGGGCCGCGCCGGCGCTCGCGCTTGCCCTGCGCCGGCTGCGCCGCCGCTTTCGCTTCGACCTGATCCACGCCCACAACGCCGTGCCCGCCGGCGACGCCGTGCGGCGCGCCGGCCTGGATACGCCTTATGTCGTCTCGGTGCACGGCGGCGATGTGCTCTACACAGCCCCTCGTGTCCCCGGAGGCCGCGACGCCGTGGTGCACGGCCTGAGCGGCGCCCGCCTCGTGCTCGCCAACAGCCACGGCATCGCCGAGCTCGCACGCGCTTGTGGCGCCGGCGAGACGCGGGTCGTGCATCTCGGGGCCGACCCTCCCGGCGCCGCGGTCGCGCGGTCGGCTCCGCCGGCGATCGTGACCGTCGCTCATCTCGTCGCGCGCAAGCGCCACGCCGACGTCCTGCGCGCACTAGCCGTGCTCGCCTCGCGCCACCCCACACTGCGCTACGTGATCATTGGCGACGGCCCAGAGCGCATCGCATTGGAAGGACTCGCGACACGACTCGGTGTAGCCGACCGCGTCGAGATCTGCGGCCAGCTCGCGCCCGCGGCCGCACTCGAGCGGATGCGGTGCTGCACGCTGTTCGCGATGCCATCCACCGAGGAGGCCTTCGGCGTCGCCTACATCGAGGCGATGGCCGCGGGGTTGCCGGCAATCGGCTGCCGTGGCGAGGCCGGGCCTGAGGAGATCGCGGCGGCGGGCGACGGCTTCATGCTCGTTCCACCGGGCGATATCGAGCGGCTAACCCAGCGCATCGACGAGCTCCTCTCCGACCCCCAGCGCCTGCGCGAGGCCAGCCGCCGCG
The DNA here is from genome assembly GCA_036493975.1 of Solirubrobacteraceae bacterium. GTDB lineage: Bacteria > Actinomycetota > Thermoleophilia > Solirubrobacterales > Solirubrobacteraceae > Palsa-744. The sequence continues at coordinate 8,162 of DASXOX010000071.1, read as the reverse complement.
CGCGTGAGACCGTCGCCGAGCACTTCACGTGGGAGCGCTGCGGCGCACAGACCGCCACCGCTTACGCGCACGCCGTCGAGCTCGGTCATCCCGCCGCGCGCGCGTGATGGGCGCGCCAAAGACGAGCAAGCCGGTGCTGTTCGTCACCGGCCACGCGCCCTCCGACCGCGTGGGCGCGTTCGCCGCACTGCATGAGCGCGAGGGGATCGAGTACGCGCTCTTCGGGGGTCGCGTCCAGCATGGCTTTGCACCCGTCGGCGAGGAGTCGCGCGAACTGCCCTTTCCTCACCGCCAAGTTCCTCAGCGGCGCATCGCGCAGCTCGCCGCATCCGGCCGCTACAGGGCAGTCGTGTGCTCGACCGGCGGGCGAGCAGCACTGCCCGCGGCCTGGGCGGGCGCGCGTCGCGCGCGCCTGCCGGTGATCCTGTGGACCTCGCTGTGGGCGCATCCGCGCAGCGCCGCGCATCTGCTCAGCTTTCTCGCCCTGCGCCGCCTGTATCGCTCCGCGGACGCCGTCGTCACATATGGACCCCACGTCAGCGCATACGTCCGTGCGCGCGGCGCGCACAACGTCCACGTCGCTCCCCAGTCGGTCGACAACGCCTTCTGGCACTCGACGGATTGCACGCCCGCCACGCTGCCCGAGCCGGCGGCACAAGCCGAGGTCAAGTTCCTGTTTGCCGGACGCCCTACACGGGAAAAGGGACTCGGGGTGCTGATCGAGGCTTGGAGCGATTCAGGTCTCACGGCGCCCTCCGCCGCGCTCGTCCTCGTCGGCGTGGGATCCGCCCCCCCTTGGGTCCCCGCCGGCGGCGCGGTGCGGGGTGCCTTGGTGTGCCTGGACCCGGTGTCGGCGCGACAGATGCGCGCGTTGTACGCAGCGGCCGACGTCTTGGTGGTGCCTTCGATCGCGACGCGCACCTTCCGCGAGCCTTGGGGGTTGGTGGTCAACGAGGCCATGAACCGGCAACTGCCAGTGATCGCCAGCGATGCCGTCGGCGCGGCCGCGGGCGGATTGGTGCGCGACGGGCGCAACGGGTTGATCGTCCCTGCGGGAAACACCGGCGAGCTGGCCGGCGCGATGCGGCGACTAGCCGCGGATGCTTCGCTGCGCGCGAAGCTGGGTACAGTTGGCCGAGAGGATGTGCTGGCGTACACCCCCGATGCATGGGCGGATGGCTTCTCTTCGGCGCTGGCAAGCATCGGTCTTTCCCGGGAGGGGCGCTGGTAGCGTGCGTCACTTGCTCGGATCGCGGAAATCCATGTCCGGAGCGGCGGCCGCGTTGTTCGCCGCCATCCTGATAACGCTCAGCGCCGCCGGACCGGCGTTCGCCGGCCCCACCCAAAAGATCCTCGAAACCTGCAGCAACGGCAAGATCCCCAACGGCTACAGCCAGCAGGCATATGAACAGGCGCTCAAGAAACTGCCCCCTGAACTGGCGGAGTACAGCGACTGCTCCGACCTGATCCACAAAGCTCAGCTCGCCGCCGCCGGTGGAGGTGGCTCTAGCGGAGCCGGGGCCCTGGGCGCGGCCGCCACCGCTGCCCCACCCACCCCGACCGAACAGCATGCTCTGGAACACGCCACGCACTCCGGTGGCGCGCCGGTGAAGGTCGGCAAGGAAGCGATCCATCCCGGAGTCGTCCATGTCGACATCGCATCCGCGCTTGGGACCCTGCCGACGCCGCTGTTGACACTGCTCGCGTTTCTGCTCGCGTGCGCACTGTGGGTAGTCGGACGTGCCACATACGCCCGCGTCCGCAAACCCGGCGACGACAGCTGAGATGAACGCGCTACTCGCGGAGAGACCTGAGAGCGTCGCCGAGCCAGGACGAGAACAGAGCGAGCGGCCGGGCACGCCGAGCGGCTTCGATCGAGCGCCCGAAAGCACTATGAGCAGACTGGCCAGCGGCTGGCCCGCACTGCTGACCGCCGGAGTCCTGTGTCTTGTCACATTCCTCGCCGGCGGAGGCCTGAATCTGCGTCCGATGACGACCGTCGAGATGGGACTCACGATCGGTTGCGGGATCGCGATCGCCGCAATCGTCGTGGTCGCGCCTGTCAGTCGGCTCGGATACGGCTCGTGGACCGCCGGGCTACTGCTCGCCTTTGCAGCCCTTTCGGCACTCTCGGTCATCTGGTCGGTACAGCCGGATGCGAGCTGGCAAGCGGCCTCGCGGCTACTGGCCTACAGCGGCACGTTCATGCTGGCCGTCCTATTGGCGCGCGTCGCGCCACGAAGCTGGGCGGCGGTGCTCGGCGGCGTGCTGCTGACATGCGCGGTCGTGTGCGGCTACGCACTACTGACGAAGGTCTTCCCCAACCGGCTGGGCACCGAACAGGTCGTCTACTACGCCCGTCTGCGCGAACCCTATGGCTACTGGAACGCGACCGGGCTGTGCGCCGCGCTGGGCGCGATCTGCTGCATGTGGCTCGGTGCACGCCGCAACGGCCACGCCCTGCTGAGCGCGCTGGCGTACCCAGCGTTGGCGATCATGCTCGTGACGCTGATGCTCGCGTACTCGCGGGGGGCGCTAGTCGCGCTCGCGCTCGGGATCGCGCTGTGGCTCTGCCTCGTTCCGCTGCGACTGCGCGCCGCCGTCGTGTTGTGCGTCGGCGGGCTCGGTGCCGGTGTCGTCGTCGCCTGGGACTTCTCGCGCCAGGCGCTCACCACCGACAGCGCGACGCTGCCCGAACGTATCGCCGCCGGGCACCAGCTCGGCGTGGTGCTGGCCGCGGTGCTAGTCGCCCTCACGCTTGCCGGCGTGGCGATCGGCTTTCTCGGCGGACGCCACGCGCCGTCAGCGAAGACCCGTCGACGTGCGGGCGCCGTGCTGCTGAGCCTGCCAACGGTCGCGCTACTCGCGCTCGTCCTCGCTCTTGCCACCAGCCACCGGGGTTTGGTCGGAAGCGTCTCGCACGGACTTGACTCGCTGACCAACCCGAACGCGTCGGTCCCCGCCAACGGTCCCGGGCGCCTGACTGCTATCGGAAGCGCTCGGGCGCGCTACTGGAAGGAGGCGCTAGAGGTATTCGAAGCGCATCCGCTCGTGGGTGCAGGCGCCGAAGGCTATGCGACCGCCCGCCTGCGCTACCGCACCGCCCCACTCAAAGTCCAGCAGGCACACGGCTTCGTGGTACAGACTCTCGCCGATCTCGGCCTGATCGGTCTGCTGCTCGTACTCGCGCTGCTCGCAGCTTGGATCGTCGCGGCGGGACGCGCGACCCACCCCTTCAACCGACGCTGGAGCGGCTGGCGCTGGAGACCGTGGAGCGGCACCTACACACCCGAGCGCATCGGGCTGCTCACGATGCTTTGCGTCGTCGTGACGTTTGGCCTGCACTCGTTCGTGGACTGGACCTGGTACGTGCCCGGCATCGCCTGTATCGCGCTGCTGTGCGCCGGCTGGCTCGCCGGACGCGGACCGCTTGAGCAGACGCCGGCCACGCTCGAGCAGACACCAGCCGAGGCTGGCGCGCAGCGAACCTGGGCCCTTGTTCCGCGGGCCGCCGCGGTGGCTGGAGCGGTTGCGATCGCCGCGCTACTCGCGGCCTGGGCCGAGTGGCAGCCGCAGCGCTCCCAGACCGCCTCGGGCGACGCGCTCGCGCTGCTCGCGCACAATCCCGTCGCGGCGCTGGCCGCGGCGCACACCGCCGTCAACCGCGACCCGCTCTCAGCCGAAGCGCTGATCACGCTCGCCGCCGTCGAGCACGCTGCTGGCCAGAAGTCAGCCGCCGCGGCGACATATGCGAAAGCAGTACACCTACAGCCCTCCAACTGGCAGACCTGGGAGGCCTTAGGCGAATACGACCTCAGCAATGGAGATGCACCAGGCGCGCTGGAGGCGCTCCGTGCCGCCGTCTACTTGAACCCCGAGGCAATCGCTCCGCGCACGACGATCAACGAGGAACTGCTGACGCTCCAGAACGACTACTTACAAGCTTTACGCGCGACATCCGCTGCCACCGCTCAGAAGCGCGCGCGACGCGCACACGCAAGCAGCACGCGGCGTGCACCAGGCACTCCACCGAGCGCGCGGGTCCGCACATCTTCGAAGCCAAATTCCCCTAGAAGCGCGAGGAGCCCACGGCGGGTATAGAAGCGCAGGTGATCGCTGCGCGGGTCAAAATGCGATTCAAACCCCCGCGCGCTGAGACCGAGCGCGAGGCGTGTAAGGGGTCCATGAGCGGGCGTGCTCAGCACGATGACACCGCCCGAGCGCAGTACACGGCGCGCCTCAGAGAGCCAACCCGCAGTATCGGCAACGTGCTCGATTACTTCGCCGGCCCATAGCGCATCGAACGTGCAGTCCTGTAGCGGCCACGATCCCTCGGCTCCCACGAGCCGGACGTCGATCGCGCTGTCGCGGGCGCGCGCGCGTCGCAGCGGCTCGTGCGCGACATCGATTCCAACGACCACTCGACCCGCGCGAGCGAGCTCGCTCGCGAAGCGACCCTCGCCGCAGCCGACGTCGAGCACGCTCGCGCCCTTCGGGACATGCGCCAGCAGAAACCGCAGACGCTCGGCGAAGCGAGGCGGTTGGAGCCCCTCCGGGACGCCCTCCCACAGGGCCTCGTGGTAGTCGCGCGCAGGCATCTTTCGGAAACTACGCTTTCATCGCTGCCGCGGCGGCGCCGAACCCATTAATGTGGCGCCGGTGCGCGTCTCGGGGAGTGACGTGAAAGGCTACCGCGACTTGTGAAGGTCGCGTTCGACAGCCGACCCGGCGGGAGCGCTCACCGCACCGCGCAGTACTCGCGCTGCCTCCTGCAGGCGTTGCGTGACACGGCCGGCGAGCGCGATGAGATTCTCGAGACCCACCGTCCACGTCGAGCCGAGGTCTTCCATGCGCCGTGGATCGAGGGGGCGATGCTGCACAGTCCGTGCCCGATGGTCGTGACCGTTGACGATGTCTGCGCGCTCACCCGCCGCAGCGAGCGACTGCGCTGCGGGGGCGTCCACCTGCACCTGCGCCATCTCGCACTTCAGCGCGCGGCCCACGTGATCGTTCCCAGCGAGGACGTCGCCGGCGAAGCGGTCGCCGCCCTCGGGCTCGACCGCGAGCGAGTGTTCGTGATTCCGCAGGTCTCCGACCCCACCGTCGCCCCCACGAGTGGGGATCCCCTGATAGCGGGCTGCCAGCCAGCGCCGGCCGCGTGGACCTGGCACGACGTTGGACGCGCCACCTGGCGGGTCTACGCGGAGGCGCTCGCGCGACCGGAGCGCCCCTGCGTGAGTGGCCTCAGTAGGCGCCTCGCCGTGAGAACACCGCGGGCACCGTCTTGAGCAGGATCGTGAGGTCCAATGCCAGCGACCAATGCTCGAGGTAGATGAAGTCAAGGTGCACGAGATCATTGAAGTCGAGCTCCGAGCGACCCGAGACCTGCCATAGGCCAGTGATCCCCGGCAGCACCAGATAGCGCTTGCGGTGCCACTCGTCGAGCTGTTCGAAGTCCCTTTCTGGCAGCGGCCGCGGACCGACAAGCGACATCTCGCCGCGCAGCACGTTGACAAGCTGCGGAAGCTCATCAAGCGAGAAGCGCCGCAGCAACCGGCCAATCGGCGTCGTGCGGGGGTCGTCACGGATCTTGAACAGGGCCCCGGAGGCCTCGTTGAGCGCTTCCAGCTCGGCCTGGCGGTGCTCGGCGTCGATATACATCGTGCGGAACTTCAAGCACGCGAAAGGCCGCTCGCCGATCCCCTGGCGAATCGAGTGGAACAGCGCCGGCCCACGCGAGGTCGCGCGCACCGCCGCCCAGATCGCCAACAGCAGCGGGCTCAGCACGATCAACAACAACGTCGCGCCGACCACATCGAACGTGCGCTTGAGCGCGAAGTCAATCCCTTCGAAGACCGGCGGCTTGAGCTCGAACAGGGGCACCGACTCGCCGGGCACGAACTCCGCGCGGCGAATCAGGATCTCCATCGTCGAGGGCGCGATCCGCACCCGCACCCCGCGCCGGTGGCAGCGGTCGACGAGATCCACGGCCTCGCCCTGTGGGAAGTCGGGGTCGGCGATGATTACCTCGTCGACGCGCTCCGCCTCCAGCACATGTTCGAGGTCGTGCAGCGACCCCAGCGCGCGCAGCCCGTTGGCGGGCAGCGCGCGCAGCGAGAGGAAGCCCACGACGTCGATGCGCGACTGTGGAGCGTCGCTCAGCGCGTGCGCGACCTCGCGGATATGGGGACCCGTCCCGACGATCACCGCCCGACGCTGACGACTGGCGGCGCGCGTAATCGCCCATGTGCCGCGCTCGTAGAGGTAGCGCAGCGAGGGCACATACAACAGCGCGAAACTCAGCGAGCCCCAGAAGATGTAGAAGCTCTGGAAGTGCTGCCCGCTGACGAGCGCAAACAGCAGCGCGATGAACGTGACCTGAAAGAGCGCGGCCACGATGCGGGTCAGCCCTGGTCGCTGGCCCCGGCCGGCGTATAGCCCGGACCTCGCGAACAGCAGCGCCGTCACGAGATAGGCGAAGGCGAGGATCTGCTTGGTCTCGTCATACGCCTGCGTCGCGTTGAGATGCCCGAGGACCGCCGCCTTGAGCACGAGCGCCGTGAAGATCGCGAGCGTCAGACCCGCAAAGTCGAGCGCCAGCAGCGACAGGACCCTGACGGCCCGGCGGGCGGTCTCTGCGCGCAGCAGGAAAGACATCGCCGGTGGGCGCTTGCGGCGCATGTCGTGCTCGCCGGGCTCGCGCACGATCGTCGACGGCGAGAGCGTCGGGGGTGCAGCGGCCGCTCGCGTGATCCGCGCGCCCGGACGCACCGGCAGACCAGCGGCAGTGAGGGCTCGCGCCCGCTCTGCGTGCTCAGCGCTGGACGTCCGCGTGGAACGTGGCCCCATCTCGCTGTTCACAACGCGTTAGGTTCCCAGATGTCGCGGTCGCGACACCTGCTCCTGGACTTTCAGCCGACGAGCACCTCGACGCCAGAGTCATTGATCGTGCGCTCCAGACCCTCGCGCAAAGGAACTTCCGGCGACCAGCTCAGTAACTCGCGCGCCAGCGAGATGTCAGGCCGTCGCTGCTTGGGATCGTCAACTGGGAGCGCCTCGAAGACGATCTCCGAGTTCGAGGACGTGACGTCCTTGACGGTCTCCGCGAGCTCCAGCAGCGTGAACTCGTCGGGGTTGCCGATGTTGACCGGCTCGTGGTAGCCCGACTCGGCGAGCGCGATGATGCCGCGAATCAGATCGCTGACGTAGCAGAACGAGCGCGTCTGCCCGCCGTCGCCGAAGACCGTGATCGGCCGGCTCGCGAGCGCCTGGCGCAGGAACGTCGGGATCGCGCGGCCGTCGTGCGGACGCATGCGGCTGCCATAGGTGTTGAAGATCCGCACGATCGCGGTGTCGACGCCCTGCTGGCGGTGATAGGCCATCGTCAGCGCCTCGGCATAGCGCTTGGCCTCGTCGTAGACCCCGCGGGGGCCGATCGGGTTGACGTGGCCCCAGTAGGACTCGGGCTGTGGGTGCACGTGCGGGTCGCCGTAGACCTCGCTCGTTGAGGCGATCAAGAAACGCGCCCGCTTCGCCTTGGCGAGGCCGAGCGTGTGATGGGTGCCGTAGGAGCCGACCTTCAGCGTGTGCAGCGGCAGGCGCAGGTAGTCGATCGGTGAGGCCGGCGAGGCGAGGTGGTAAACGAAGTCCACCGGCTCATCGATCCGATAGGGCTCGATGATGTCCGCCTGCACATAGAGGAAGCGTTCGGGGTCACGGATATGCGCGATATTCGCCAGCGAGCCGGTCTCGAAGTTGTCGACGCAGACCACGCGGTTGCCGCGCGCGATCAGCTCATCACAAAGATGCGAGCCCAGGAAACCCGCACCCCCAGTCACCAGACAGGTAGCCATCGCGGGGAGGATAGCCCTCCGACCCGACAACGGTCCTTATCATCCACGCAATGGCAACAACCGAGCAACATCACAGCCCGGCGTCGAGCGATGAGCCTGAGCGCCTGACCGTCGCTCCGATCGTCGGGCCCGAGGACCCGCGCCGCTTCACCGACTCGGGCATCGAGATCGAGCCGCTCTACACCGAGGCGGACCTTCCCGAGGATCTGGACCTTGGCGAGCCGGGCGCCTACCCCTACACCCGCGGCGTGCACCGCGAGATGTACCGCAAGCAGACCTGGACGATGCGCCAGTACGCCGGGTACGCCT
>DASXOX010000070.1:0-16793 GCA_036493975.1 Solirubrobacteraceae bacterium | reverse complement strand
ACCTACCAGGACCGCAAGGAGTTCTTCGAGGGGATCGTCAACGGCGACCCCGACCCGATCGAGCTGCTGCGCGGGGCCGGCTCCCCCGGTGGGAGCGACCCCCGCGCCGGGGGCCAAACTGGCGAGTCCGCGGTGCGCGAGCTGATCGCGCGCGCGCAGCGAGAGCACGCGCTGATCGCGAGCGCCTGAGCAGTGGGAGCGGAGTCCCAGGCGCCGCGTCCCGCCGGCGCGGGACCGGATGCAAGCATCGCCCTGGAGCTCGAGGGCCTCACGCGCCGTTACGGCGAACGTGACGCGCTGGCCGACGTCTCGCTGTCGCTCGCCGCGGGCCAGACGCTCGTGGTGCTCGGCCCCAACGGCGCCGGAAAGACGACGCTGCTGCGCGTGCTCGCCACGCTGCTGCGCCCGCACGCCGGGAAGGTGAGCGTACTTGGCAACGCGCTGCCGAGCACGGCATGGGCGGTCCGTGGGCGCATCGGTCTGCTCAGCCACGAGCCGCTGCTCTACCGCGAGCTCAGCGCGCGAGAGAACCTGCGCTTCCACGCGCGCCTGCACGGCGTCGCCGCCGCGCGCGTGGATGAACTGCTCGCCGCCGTGGGGATGACGCGGCGCGCCGAGGAGCCGCTGCGAGAGCTCTCCCGCGGAATGGTCCAACGCGTCGCGATCGCGCGCGCCGTTCTGCACGACCCCGAGCTGCTGCTGCTCGACGAGCCCCGCGCCAACCTCGACCCCGCCGGAGCCGACCTCGCCGAGCCGCTGGTCGGGGCCGCCAGCGGGCGCACCCGCGTACTCTGCAGCCACGATCCCGACCTCGACGTGCGGGACGCCGACCTCGTGCTCGGCCTGCGCGCGGGACGCCAGGCGCTCCTCGCCGCCCCCGCGCAGATCGCGCAGGCCGAGATCGGGGGGCTGTACCGATGAGCGCAAGGACGTGCCGATGAGCGCTGTCGTCGAAGACGCCACACCGATTGAGGGCGCAACCCCGACCGAGAGCGCAACCCCGACCGGCGCGGAGCGGCGTTCGGGGCCGACCGTCCGGCGCCCGAGCTTCGCGGCGACAGTGGGTGCGCTGCTGCACAAGGAGCTGCGCGTCGAGCTGCGCACGCTCGAGTCCGCTCCGGGGATGTCGCTGTTCGCCGTAACGGTCTTCGTGCTGTTCCACTTCGGCCTCAACAAGAACAGCGTCAGCGGCGACGAGGCCGCCGGGATCCTCTGGGTGACGCTACTGCTGGCCGCCGTGCTGGGCATCAACCGGCTGTTCGTCGCCGACGCCGAAGAGGGCGGGTTCGACGGGTTCCTGCTGGCGCCCGTCGACCGCGGGGCACTGTTCGTCGCGAAGGCGCTCGCGCTGCTCATCTACCTGCTCGCGCTCGAGCTCGTCGCGGTGCCCGCGTTCGCGCTGCTGCTACTGCAGCCTTCGTTGGGACCGGCGCTGCCGCAGCTGCCGGCCGTGTTGCTGCTCGGCGATCTCGGCGTCGCGGTGATCGGCACGCTCGTGGCGGCGCTCGCCGCTCGGACTCGCGCGCGCGACCTACTCGGGGCACTGCTTGCGCTGCCGCTGCTCGTCCCGGTGGTTATCGGCGGCGCGCGCGCCAGCGCGCCGCTGCTGGCAATGCACTCCTCGGGCGCCCCCGCGCGCTGGCTGGCCACGCTCGGGCTCTATGATCTGGTGTTCGGGCTGATCGCTTACGCAGTTTTCGACTTTCTCCTGGAGGACTAGGGTGTCCCGGACACAGAGAGCACGCTCCCAGAGCCTCGGCCTGCTGGCAGTAGCGACCACGCTCGCGGTTGGCGTCGCGCTCGGCATGATCTTCTTCTACGCCCCCCTGGAAGCCGAACAGGGCTTCCTGCAAAAGATCTTCTATCTGCACGTCCCGCTGGCGATCGTCGCGCTGTGCGGATTCGTCGTCGGCGGCGTGTTCGCGATCCAGCACCTGCGCACGCGCGAGTCACGCTGGGACCTGCGCTCCTATGTCGCGATCCACATGAGCCTGATCTTCGGGGTCGGCACGCTGATCACGGGCTCGATCTGGGCGAAGGGGTCGTGGGGGCACTGGTGGGTGTGGAGCGAGCCGACGCTCGTGTCGTTCCTGATCGTGTTCCTGCTGTACGCCACCTATCAGCCGTTGCGCTTCGCGATCGAGGACCCCGAGCGCCAAGCGCGCTACGCGTCGGTATTCGCGATCACCGCCGGGGCGTTCGTGCCGATGAACTTCATCGCCGTGCGCCTTTCCACGGCCTACCTGCACCCGCGTGTGCTCGGCGGCACGTCCAACCTGCCGCCGCAAATGGCGCTGACCTTCATGGTCTCGCTGATCGCGATCGCGCTCCTGTTCGTCACGCTCTGCCGGCTGGAGCTGAGCGCCAAGCGCACCCGCGGACGGCTGCGCGCGCTGCGGCGCCGGTTGGCCGAGGACGACCCCGCGATCCCGGTACGTCGCATCCGCAGCGCCGCGCCGGCCGGGCACGAGGTGCACGCGTGAGCGCAGTCGCGATGCTCGCGATCACGCCGGCGCTGCCGCTGCACGAGGCCGGCAAGTATGTCGCCGGCGCCTACATTGTCGCGTTCGTACTGGTGCTCGTGTACGTCGCGATCATGGCGCTGCGGCTGGCGCGCGTCGAGCGCGAGCTGGGGGAGCTGCTGTCGCTATCCGAGCAGCCCGCCGAACGCGAGCCGCTCGACCAGGACGTGGCGGCTCGGCGGCGCTCACCCGTGGGGGCATCCTCGGAATGAGCGAGCTGCTGGCGCTCGGAATCTCGCACAAGACCGCGCCGGTCGCGCTGCGCGAGCGACTCGCGTTCACCGAGACCGACGCGGTCGCGCTGGCGCAGCGGCTCACGGCGACCGAGGAGATCCGCGAGGCGGTCGTGATCTCGACCTGCAACCGCACCGAGGTGTACCTCGTCGTCGGCAACCCCGTGCGCGCCGAGGCGGACGCGCTGGGGATGCTGGCGCGCGACGCCGACATCCGCCCGACAGAGCTCGCCGAGGCGATCTACTCGCCGCGCAACTGCGACGCCGCGCGCCAGCTCTACCGCGTGACGGCGGGCCTGGAGTCGATGATCGTCGGCGAGGCCGAGATCCAGGGCCAGGTCAAGCGCGCGTTCGAGGCCGCACTGCGCGCGGGCTGCACCGGCGCGCTCAGCAACAGGCTGTTCGGCGCGGCGCTCAGCACCGGCAAACGGGTGCGCTCGGAGACCCGCATCGGGTCCAGCCGCGTCAGCGTCCCCTCCGCCGCGGTCGGGCTCGCGCGCGAGATGCTCGGCGACCTGCGCGAGCGCCACGTCCTGATCCTCGGTGCGGGCGAGACCAGCGAGCTGACCGCACAGGCGCTCGCCGACCAGGGCGCCGGCACGATCTTCCTCGCCAACCGTCGCGCCGATCGCGCGCTCAGCCTCGCCGAGCGCTTCGGCGGCTCGGTCGTCGGCCTCGACGGCTTGCCCGAACAGCTCGTGCTCGCGGACATCGTCGTCTCCTCCACCTCCTCGCCCCACCCGATCGTCGGCTACGACGAGCTCGAGCTCGTGATCTCCGAGCGCGAAGGACGCCCGCTGCTGCTGATCGACATCGCGGTGCCGCGCGACATCGAGCCGCGCTGCGGCGATCTGGAAGGCGTGACGCTGTACGACATCGACGACCTCCAGGGTGTCGTGGCGCGCAACCTCAGCACCCGCGTCGAGGAGATCCCGCGTGCCGAGGAGATCGTCGAGGAAGAGATCCAGCGCTTCGCGCGCTGGCTCGGACAACTCGAGGTGCTCCCGACGGTCAGCGCCCTGCGCGAGCACGGCAACGGGATCGTCGAGCAGGTGCTCGCCGAAAACGATGGCCGCTGGGAGAGCGTCTCGCCGCGCGATCTCGTGCGCATCGAGGCGGTCGCCCGCGCGGTCGCCAACCGGCTGCTGCACGAGCCGACGATCCGCCTGCGCAGCCTCTCGCAGGCCCGCAGCCACTCCAGTCTGCAGGTCGTGCGCGAGCTATTCGGCCTACGCGAGGATGAAGATGACGGCGCGAGCAACGGCGAGGCCGAGCTCGCCGAGATCCACGACCTAGACCGCTCGCGGATCGACCGGCGCCGGCGCAAGAGCTGATGCGACTCGGGACCCGCGGCAGCGTGCTAGCGCTCGCCCAGGCGCGGTTCGTCGCGGAGCTGCTCGACGACGCCGAGATCGTCACGATCACCGTGAGCGGAGACCGGCAGGTGGCACCCGGCGAGAAGTCGCGTTGGGTCGACGCGATCGAGGACGCGCTGCTGGCGGGCGAGATCGACCTCGCGGTGCACTCCGCCAAGGACATGCCCGCCACGCTCGCCGACGGCCTCGAGCTCCTGGGGGCCCCTGAGCGCGCGGCCGCCGAGGACGTGCTGTGCACGCGCGTCGCGCTTGGCGCTGTCGACGGACACGGCCCCCAAGACGCCGATGTCCATGCACTGCCCACCGGCGCTCGTCTGGGCACGAGCAGCGTCCGCCGCGCCGCGCAGCTGCGGGCGGCGCGCGAGGACGTCGAGATCGTCCCTGTCAGCGGCAACGTCGACACACGCCTGCGCAAGCTCGCCGAAGGCGACCTCGACGGGGTCGTGCTCGCGCGAGCGGGGCTGCAGCGGCTCGGGCGCGAGGCGGAGGTCACGGTGATGCTCGACCCCGAGCGCTTCGTGCCCTCCCCGGGCCAGGGCACGCTCGCGCTGCAGGGCCGCGCGGACGACGCCCAGACGCGAAGCGTCGCCGAGGCGATCACGCACGAGCGCACCTATGCGTGCCTGCGCGCCGAGCGCGCCCTCGCGGTTGCCCTCGGCGCGAGCTGCAACACGCCGCTCGGCGCGCACGCAGTGGATGCCGGCTGCGGCTGCCTGCACCTGCGCGCGTGGATCGGGCTGCCCGACGGCTCGCAGTGGATCGCCGACGAGCTCCTCGGCGGGTTCTACGAGCCCGAGCAGCTCGGGCGCCGGATGGCCGAGCGGCTGCAGAGCGTGGGCGTCGAAGAGCTTCTACGAAGCGCGGAGGAGATGGCGATTGACCGAGCATGAGCAGGACGAACATGGCGAGGGCGCGCACGACGACGAGCGTGAGTCGCACGACACTGGGCGCGTCTATCTCGTCGGCGCCGGCCCGGGCGACCCCGGCCTGCTGACGGTACGCGCGCTGGAGCTGATCGCGCAGGCCGACGTAATTCTCTACGACCGCCTGATTCCGCAGGAGGCGCTGGAGGGCGCGCGCGCCGAGGCCGAGCTGCTGTTCGTCGGCAAGGAGGGCGGCGGGGAGTCGGTGCCCCAGGAGCACACGCAGGCGCTGATGGTGCGGCTCGCCTACGAGGGCAGGATGGTGCTGCGCCTGAAGGGCGGGGACCCGTTCGTGTTCGGTCGCGGCGGCGAGGAGGGCCTCGCACTGCGCGAGGCCGGGATCCCGTTCGAGGTCGTTCCCGGCGTCACCGCGGGGGTTGCCGCGGCGGCGTGCGCGGGCATCCCGGTCACGCACCGCGGGCTCTCGACGGCCGTGGCGTTCGTCACAGGCCACACCCGCGCGGACGCCCCCGAGGGAGGGCCAAGTAAAAACTGGAACGGACGGTCTGCTGAGGACGAGGCGAGCGGGCGGCCCGAGGAGGACGAGGAGGACACCGCGCTGGACTGGCCGGCGCTGGCGGCGTTCCCGGGGACGCTCGTGTTCTACATGGGCGTGCGCCAGCTTCCGCACATCGCGTTCTCGTTGATCGCCGCGGGGCGTTCCGCGACGGAGCCCGCGGCGGTCGTCGAACGCGGCACGCTGCCCGACCAGCGCGCCGTGACGGGCACGCTCGCGACGATCGCCGAGCGCGTCCAGGAGGCCGACATCCGGCCACCGTCGATCACGGTGATCGGTCCGGTGGCAGAGCTCGCCGAGCGCCTGGAGTGGCAGCCACCTCGGCCGCTCAGCGGGCTCACCGTGGCGGTCACGCGAGCGCGCGCGCAGGCCAGCGGCCTCGCGCGCAGCCTCGGCGAGCTGGGCGCCCGTGTGGTGCAGGCGCCGGTGATCCGCATCCAGCCTCTGAAGGAGGACCCGTCGGAGTCGCTTGACCTCGGCCGCTATGACCTCATCTGCCTCACGAGCCCCAACGGCGTCGCGGCGCTGTTCGAGCGCCTCGCCGGGGTCGGCCTCGACGCGCGCGCGTTCGCCGGTGCGCGCGTGGCCGCGATCGGACCGGGCACGGCCCGCGCCCTGGCCGAACGCGGGATCGCCGTGGACATCATGCCCGAGCGCTTTGTCGCCGAGTCGCTTGTCGACAGCCTCGCGGAGCTCCCGGTGAAACGCGCGCTGATCGCGCGTGCGCGCGAGGCGCGCGACGTGCTGCCCGACGCGCTACGCGCGCAGGGCGCCGAGGTCGACGTGCTCGCGCTGTACGAGACCGTCGCCGAGCCACTGTCCGCGCGGACGCTCGCGCAGGCGCGTGGTGCGGACTACATCACGTTCACCTCGTCCTCGACGGTGCGTTTCTTCCTGCAGGCCGCCCACGGCGACGCCGAACTCTCGCCGAGCACGCGCGTCGTCTCAATCGGACCCGTGACCAGCCGGACGCTGCGCGAACACGGCCTGGAGCCGCACGTAGAGGCCGAGCGACACGACATCGACGGGGTCCTGCAGGCGCTGCTCGCGGACGCTGTGCCGCGAAACGACACCGACGCCTAACGGCGCCTGAGGTTTCGTGGGCGCCGCACTGGGTCTCCCGCGGGTGCACCTGCGCCGCACGGACTCCACCAACGACCGCGCGCGCGAGTTCGCGCTGACGGGAGCGCCGCACGGAACGCTCGTGACCGCGGCAGCGCAGAGCGCCGGACGGGGACGCCAGGGCAGGCACTGGAGCGCGCCACCCGGCAGCTCGCTGCTGATGTCCCTCGTTCTGCGCTGGCCGGCGTCCGATCGGTCCCCAACGCTCCTGCCGCTCGTCGCGGCGGTCGCAGTCTGTGACGCCGTCGGCCCCGACGCGCGCATCAAGTGGCCCAACGACATCCTGCTCGGCGACGGCAAGCTCGCCGGGATCCTCGTGGAGGGGCGACCGCAACAGGGCTGGGCGGTGCTCGGGATCGGCGTCAACGTCGCTGTGCGCACCGAGGAGCTGCCCGCGCCGCTGCGAGCCCTCGCCGCGACGCTCGGGCAAGGACGCGAGACGATCGAGCCGTTCCTCGCCGAACTGCTCGCGGCACTCACACGGCGTCTGGAGGAACCCCGGGACCGCGTGTTGGATGCCTGGCGCGAGCGCGACGCGCTGCGCGGCCGGGAGATCGCATGGGCGGGAGGCCGCGGATCCGCCGACGGGGTAGACGCCGAAGGCCACCTGCTCGTGGAGCTGCCCGACGGCGCGCAAATCGCGTTAGCCGCCGGCGAGGTCCACCTGGAGAGCTACAACCTCTAGGCGCGCTCGGCCGCTTTGCGCGAGCTGGTTTTCGTGGCGTGCGTTTTCGACGCCGAAGCTTTCTTCGGAGCCGCTTTTTTGCTCGACGTTTTCGCGGCGGTCGTTTTCGCCGCGGTCGTTTTCGCGGCCGGCGATTTCGCGGACGTGGGTTTCTTCGCGGCCGGTTTGCGTGGTTTGCGAGCGGGTGCTTTTGCCGCAGGGGCCTCCTCGGCCGGCGACACGCTCGGGGTATCGCCTGCCGGTCGCTCCGCGGTCCGCTTCCTCACAGGCGGCTTCCTGACCGTCGGTTGCTCCGGAGTCGGCTTCTCTGCGGTCGACTCCCCCGCGGACGGCATCTCCGCAGTCGACTTCTCCGCAGCGGCGCCCCTACCGCCAACCGCCTCGCCGCGCCCGCCATTGACGGCCTCGCGGACTCGCTTGGCGGCTTCGCGGACCGCCTCGCCCCCCCGGCCATCGACGGCCTCACGGATCGGCTCGGCAGCCTCGCCGGCCGGCTTGGCGGCGGTCTGCTGGGTGCCGACTGCTGACTGCTGCGCCTTCGCTTCGCCCGCCGCGACGGCCACCTTGGGGCCCTTGCGACGACGCTTGTTGCCGCGCGTGCGGCGCTTGGGGAAGTTGCGCAGCAGCTCGCGTGCGAGCGCGGGGGGCTTGCGCGCCATGCGCGTGCGCGCGCCGCGCAGCGCCTCTTCGGCCTCGGGCGTGTGCGCAAGCGCGGCCGCCAGCAGCGCGGCGGCGAGCCGGCGGTCCTGCTTGCGGGAAGCGTGGATCAAGCGGCGCGCGTTGCGGGCGTGGGCGCCCCCGGAGGAGTTCACGAGCAGGCCCAGTAGGCGCTTGGTCTCCGGCCAGCGCTGCACCGCGTACTCCTCGTGCTGCTCGCGGGTGTACTCCGCCAGGCGCCAGATCCACGCCGAGGCCTGGTCGCGGCGGCCGATGCGCCGCTCGACGAGCGCGCGCAGCATGATCTTCGACGCCTCGCGGCGCTCGTCGCGGGGCCAAGAGCCGATCACGTCGATCGCCGTGTCGAACGCATCCGCGTCGCGGCCCGCGGCGATGTCGGCGAGCGCGCGCAGACGCAGCTGGGCGCTCTTGTTGCGCTGCACCGCCGTGATCAGGAAGCGGCTCTTGAGCTCCCCGCCACGGTCGAAGTGCAGCATCGCCCGCGCGCGGCGCCAGCCGTTGGGGGTCACGCGCGCGCCAGCGAGCGCCGCCCACACGTGCTGCTCGCCGTAGTCGAGGTTCTCGACCGCGATCCGCCACAGCTCGCGCTCGAAGACCGCGAAACGCCGCTCCTCCTCCGAGCACACCGGCAGCACGCGACGCTCGACGCGCATCCGCCGCCCGCGACCGCGGCGCACCGGACCGACGACGATCGCGCCGCCCCGATAGACGTCGCGGTCGAGCAGCGAGTGCAGCGTCACGACGGGGTCGTCGTGCTTGGTCGCGGGGTGCACGAAGTCGACGACCAGGCCCGCCTCCTTGCCGGGGTGGCGGCGCGTGACGCGCCCCACACGCTGCTGATAGATGCGCTTGGACGCCGTCGGGGCAAGGTGCACGCAGACCGTCGCGCGCGGGCTGTTCCAACCCTCCGCGAGCAGCTGCGCATTGATCAGCACGTCGATCTCCCCCCGCTCGTAGCGCGCGAGCACCGAGGCGAGCTCGCGCTTGGGCGTCTCGCCGGAGACCGCCTGCGCCTTGAGCCCTTCGGCGCGGAACGCCTCGGCGAGGTTGTAAGCGTGGCGCACCCCCGCCGCGTAGACGACGCCGGGGACGCCGTTGAAGCGTGTCTTGTAGAGATTCGCCATCGCCAGATTGAAGGGCTGCTGGTCAAGCAGCTGGGCGAGCTCCTCTTGGTCGAACTCGGTGTCGACTTCGCCGCGCCGCAAAGGGACCTTCGCGATCGTGCGCACACCCGCGCCGGGGGAAATACGGATGCAGCGCAGCGGCGAGATCACGCCTCGCCGCGCGGCCTGCGCGAGGTCAAAGCGCGAGGTCTGCGTCGGGAAGAGGTCCGTAACGTGGCGCGCGATCAGCGCGCCCGTCGCGGTCATGCCGATGAAGATCGGGCTGGTCCACTGGCGGATCGAGCTGCTCGTCTTCTCTCCCAGCGCCGTGTGGGCCTCGTCGCAGATCACGATCGTGTACGCGCTGGAGATGCGTCCGGCGTTGCGCACGAACCACTGGTAGGTCTCGACCGACACGGGCCCCTTGGTGGAGTCCTCCCCGACATACAGCGGGCGACTGATCCGTTTGGAGTAGCCGCGCTGGCGCAGCTCGCCGAGGAACTGGTCGACGAGGTTGCGTCGGTGCGTGAGGATCAGCACGCCGCCCGTCTGGGAGGCCTCGACGAAGCCCAGTGCCGCAACGGTCTTGCCGGCGCCAGTCGCGTGCTCGAACCAGAAGCGCTTGGCCGCGTTGGGATCCTCGGGCTGGTCTGGGACGGGCTCCTCGTCGTCCTCGTCGACCCAGTCCTGGGGCTCCTCGCCGTCGGCCTCCTCCTCGGCCTCGCTCTCGTCCTCGGCGGGGAGCGGCTCGAGCTCGTCCTCGATGTCGCCCAGGTCCTCCTCGTCGTCATCGTCCTCGAACCCGTCGAGGTCGGCGTCGGTGTCTCCCTCCGGCGACCCCGCCGCGCGTGCGCGCGCGTGCGTGGAGGGCTGTCCATCGGAGCCGTCTACCCCCTGCGCCCCATCGCCTTCGGACCCGAAAATCGACGCCGACGCCAGCAGCTCCGGGGCGGCAGCAGCGCGGCCGTTGCCATTGCCCGCGCTGCGTTCGGCCTCAGCGAGCAGCGCGGTCAGCGTGCCCGACAGCGCGTCGACCTGGTGGGCGGAGAGCAGCGTGCCGTCGCGCAGTCGCGGCTCCTCGTCGGAGAGCACGCGTTCGAGGCCCAGCAGCAGCGAGAACGACCTGCGCCATTCGGTGCTCGGATATTTGGCGCCCTCCTCCTCGAGCTCCAAGAGCGCGGCGTCGAGTGCGCGGCGTCGAGCGCAGCCGGGAGCGAGCACGACCGCGACGTCCTCGCCGTCGTGCAGAAAGCTCTCGCGCACGAACTTATCGGCGCGCTCAATGTCAGCTGAGCTTGGAATGGGCGCGGCCACAAGGGCCACTTGGGTGGACTCGGCCATAGAGGCTCTGGACTTCGAGATGGAGCCGCCGCCGAGCGAGGCCCGGCGTGGCTCGGGGCACCGACTGGTTGTCGGCATGGACCCCCGGCTACATCAGGGCAACTCGACCCCGATGTCTTTTCAGGATATAGCACACCGAGGCGGTGTTGAAGGGACCCCTCGATCTGGCACCCTTTGGCCCGTGATCGATCCCATCTGGAGCCACTGATGCCGGAGGTCCGTGTCGATCCGCTCGGCGGACACAAGACGATCGTGGCAGGCGAGCGCTCGCGGCGCCCCGGCGGCGAGCCACGGTGCACGCCGGCCGAGCCGATCGACCCCGAGCGCGATCCGTTCGCGGAGGGCCACGAGGACCGCACCCCGCCCGAGCTCTACGCGCTGCGCCCCGCCGGCGGCCCGCCCGATTCACCAGGGTGGAGTGTGCGTGTGGTCCCCAACCTGTACCCGGCGCTGAGCGCTGAGCAGACCTCGCACCCCTCCCCAGACGGCGGGACGCCGTCCCCTCCCCAACCCAATACCACTACGCGACCGGAGCTGTGCGTCGCGATGCCCGCCAGCGGAGCGCACGAGGTGATCGTCAACGGTCCCCAGTCGGTGGTCTCACTCGCGGACCTGCCGGTCGAGCAGGTCGCGAGCGCGATGGAGGTGTGGCGCACGCGCATGCGCTTTCACGCCGAGAGCTCCTACGTGCAGCTAATCGTCAACGAGCGCCGCGAGGCCGGGGCATCGCTGCTGCACACCCACGCTCAGCTGTACGCGCTGGACTTCGTGCCCGCCGACGTCGCGCGCGAGCGCGAGCGCTTCGGTGCGCACGCCACGCGCACAATGGGACAGAACCTGCTGGAGGACCTGCTCGCCGAAGAGGTCCGCCTGCGCCAGCGGATCGTCGCAATCGACGACCACGCGGTGTTGATGGCGCCGTACGCGTCGCGGGGACCGTTCCAGCTGATGCTCGTCCCCCGCCGCCCGCGAGCGCGCTTCGAGGACGACGGCCCGACCGGGGCGGCGCTCCTGCACGACGGGCTGCAGCGACTCGCGCGGCACCTCGGAGCGAGCCCCCCTCTGAACCTCTGGGTCCGCACAGCGCCGCGCGGCGCTGAGCACTTCTGCTGGCGCATCGACGTGCTACCGCGCCTCACCCACCTCGCGGGCCTGGAGCTCTCGACGGGCGTGAACCTCAATATCGTCGCCCCCGAGGACGCCGCCGCGGCGCTGCGCGCAGCGTGATGTCCGTTTTGCGCCCCGCCGCGCGCGTGCGTGCGCGCGCGACGGGTCGGTTAATCCGAGCCGGGCCCCGCGCCCGGCGAGCGTTAGGCTGCCGTGATGGCGTCGGTCGAGCTGTTCGTCCCGAGATTCGCGGCGGAGCCCCCCCAGGAGGGCCTCCCGTACGGCCGCTGGGCCGAGCGGCTCGGGCGCGAGCTGCTCGCCGCGTGCCTGCGCCTGCAGGAGGATCAGCCCGACCTCGGCGAGCCCGGCGAGATCGTGTGGTATCCCGATCGCAGCTGGCACGGGCACACCTACGTGCCCGCCACCGCGACGACTTCGGAGGGCTTCGAGCTGTTCGGCTACGTCCGCTTCGTGTCCCTGAGCGAGGACGGCGAGGAGCCCCAGGAGCTCCTCGCACACGTCGATTTCACCGACGAGACAGCCGCCGCGAACCCCCAGTGGACACTCGACCTGTGTGACGAGGTCGTCGGCCGCTGGCGCGGCTCCGGCGGCGACGTCGCCGCGATGACCCTCGTCTGGGGTCGGCCGCTCGTCGCGGGCGGACGCATCGCGACCGCCGAGCTCGACGGCACCGTCGTCGATCGCTGCGAGCTGATCGAGAGCCGCTTCACGCTGATCGCCCCCGACGACTATCGCGAGGAGCTCCTGCAAATCAAGCTGTGGGGCGCCGGTGAGAAGGAGCTCGCGCGCGAGTCGCTGTATGAGGGCGATGAGGAGGACGGGGAGGAGTAGAGGGCCGCATGGGCCCGCACAACACTTGTCGGCAAACGGCTGGGCCGACACGTTCGGCGCTTCAGGACCGGCGAGACGCTGCCGAATAACGGCTCATGCCGCGCGCGCGGAGGAAGCATCTCAGCCTGACCGGGCAAGTCGCCCTGCTGAGCCTGATCCCGATCGTCGCGCTCGGGCTCGTGCTGGCGCACGTGCTGCAGTCGCGGATCGTGTCGCGCACGCTCGATGACGCCGCGCAATCCGCGCAGCTCGTCGCGCACCTCGGGATCCAACCCCGCCTGACCCCGCGCGAGCTCAGCGACGGTTTGAGCGCGGTAGACATCCACTCGCTCGACGAGCAGCTGCGCGAGCGCTCCGTCAGGCGCGACCTCGCGCGAATCAAGATCTGGAACGCCGCCGGGCTGATCGTCTACTCCGACGACCACCGCCTGATCGGCAGCAGCCCCGACGAGAGCGACGACCTGCGCGACGCTCTCGCCGGCGCGCCGCACCCCGCCGAGGTGCTCGCGCCCAGTCCCGACACCGAGACCGCCAGCGAGGTCGGGCTCGGTCGCCTCGTCGAGGTGTACGTGCCGCTGCGTTTTGTCGCCGCGGGCCGACCGGCGGGGGTGTTCGAGATCTACCTCAGCTACCAGCCGATTGCGGCGGCGATTGCGAGCGACCAACGCACGATCGCGCTGCTCGTGTTCCTCGGACTCGCACTGCTGTGGGCCGTGCTCTTCCGGATCGTCGCCTCCGCATCCCGTCGGCTGCGGCGCCAGGCCGAGGAGAACGATCGGCTCGCGCGCTACGACCAGCTCACCGGGCTGCCCAACCGCACGCTGTTCGGCGAGCGCCTCGCGCAGGCGCTCGCGGGCAAAGAGCACGGAGAACAGGGCGATCGCGGGCTAGCCGTGCTGCTGCTCGACGTCGACGCGTTCAAGCAGGTCAACGACACCCTCGGCCACGCCATCGGCGACGAGGTTCTGCGCGAGGTCGCACGGCGCCTGCAGGGGCTGTTGGGCCCAGAGGCGCTGCTGGCACGGCTCGGCAACGACGAGTACGCGATCCTGCAGCCACTGCGGCGCGGACTCGGCGACGCACTGGAGCTCGCGGCAGCGGCGCAGGCCGCGATGGAGCTCGCGGTGACGCTCGACGACGTCGCGCTGAACGTGGAGCTCTCGATCGGGGTCGCCTTCAGTCCCCACCACGCACGCGAGGCCGGCGCGCTGCTGCAACGCGCCGATCTCGCGCTCGACCGGGCCCGCGCGCGGCGGGGGCGCATCGAGGTCTACTCCCCCGAGCACGACCGCTCGAGCAGCGAGCGCCTCGCACTGCTCGCCGAGGTCAGGCCAGCGCTGGAGCGCGAGGAGTTCGTGCTCTTCTACCAGCCCAAGCTCGACCTCGCGAGCGGGCGCGTAACAAGCGTCGAGGCGCTACTGCGCTGGCAACACCCGACTCGCGGCATGGTCGCGCCGCTGCAGTTCATCTCGTTGATCGAGCAGACCGCGCTCGTCGGTCCCGTGACGTTGTACGTCCTCGACCTCTCCCTGCGCCAACTCGCGGCGTGGCGCTCCGAAGGCCTGCGCCTCGGGATCTCGGCCAACTTGTCCGCTCGCAACCTGCACGACGCCGAGCTGCCGCGGCAGATCCAGGGCCTGCTGCGCACCCACGCCGTGCCCGCGTCCGCGCTCACCGTCGAGGTCACCGAGAGCGCCGCGATGGCCGACCCCGACACCGCCGCCGGCGTCCTGCGTGAGCTGCGCGCGCTTGGGGTCGGGGTGTCGATCGACGACTTCGGCAGCGGCCACGCCTCGATCGCGTATCTCGCCCAGCTACCCGCCACCGAGTTGAAGATCGACCGTTCCTTCGTCTCGCGCATATGCGCGAGCCCTCGTGATGACGCGATCGTGCGCACCACGATCGACCTCGCGCGCCACCTGGAACTGCACGTCGTCGCTGAGGGCATCGAGACCACCGAGGTCTGCGAGCGCCTCACCGAGATGGGCTGCGACACCGGGCAGGGCTATCTGATCTCGCGACCCGCCCCCGCCGAGGAGCTCACGCCGTGGCTGCGTGAGCGCGTCGCGCGCGATCGCACCGCCGTCACCTCACCGCACTGAGCCGCGCTTCACACGCCGACCAACTCTGGCTGCGCCGTCGTAGCCGGTGCGAGTTCGCCGGCGACCCGCCGCGCAGTCTCCTCGGCGCGCCGCGTGGTGCTGATCAGCCCCAGGACCAGCACGGCGGGTCGCCGGTGACTATCCACCACGCGGTGTGGCTGGCTTGGACGAACCCCGGCCCCACCTTGCCTACGCCAGCCGCGGCGACAGCACCGACGAGCGCGACACCGAGGGTCTGCCCGACCTGGCGCGACGTCGACGCGACCGCCGCCGCGACGCCGGCTTGCGCAGCGGGCATGCCAAGCACCGCAGTGTTCGTGATCGGCGGGTTGACCATGCCGAAACCGATCCCGAAGATGAAGTACGCGGGCAGCAGCGAGGGGATCGCGGTGTGCGGTCCGAGATTGGTGAGCAGACCGGCGCCGAGCGTGATCCCGAGACCACCGACGAGCAACCCGATGCGCGGCCCGCGGCGCCCGACCACGCGACCGGAGAGCGGCGAGAAGATCAGCGTCATCGCGGCAATCGGCAGCGTATAGAGGCCCGCGGTGAGCGCCGAAAGGCCGCGGACCTCTTGCAGGTAGAGCGTGTTGAGGAACAGAAAGCCCCCGAGCGCCGCGAACGAGCTGACCGCGATCGCGCTCGCGCCGGAGAAAGGCAGGGAGCGGAAGAAACGCATTTCCAGCAGCGGTTCGCGGCGGCGGCGCTCGTAGATGAGGAGCCCCGCAAGTGCGGCGGCGGAGAGCGCGAACGTGCCGACGGTCTGCTCAGATAGCCAGCCCGCCGAAGGCGCTTCGATGATCGCGAATGTCAGCGACGCCAGCAAGACGATGACAAGCACCTGGCCCACGGGGTCGACACGGCGAGGATGCGGCGCGCGTGACTCCGGGACAAAGAAGATCGTCAACGCAAGCGCGACCAGGCCTACGGGGATGTTGATCCAGAAGATCGAGCGCCACCCCGCGGACTGCACGAGCGCACCACCGACGACCGGGCCGAGCGCGAGGCTGAGCCCGACCGTCGCGCCCCAGAAGCCGATCGCCTGCGCGCGTTCGCGGGCATCGGTGAAGACGTTGCGAATGATCGACATCGCGACCGGGTTGAGCATCGACCCCCCGATCGCCTGCAACATGCGAAAGAAGATCAGCCAACCGATGCCCGGCGCCGCGCTGCACAGCAGCGAAGCCAGCGTGAACAGCACGAGGCCCGTCTGAAACACGCGCCGCCGGCCGAGCCGGTCGCCCATCGAGCCCGAGAGCATCAGCAGGCTCGCCAGCACCAGCGTGTACGCGTCGACCGTCCACTGCAACCCCTCCACGCGTGTGTGCAGCTCGCGCCCGATCGACGGCAGCGCGACGTTCACGATCGTGTTGTCCAGGCCCACGATCAGCAGGCTCATGCAGCAGATCGCGAGGATCAGGCGCCGGCGCGCACGGGAGGGGGCGGCAGGGTCGGGATTTGCTTGGGCGTCGCTCATGACCACATCGTGCTCCGCCCGAGTTGCATGGGCCTAGCAATAGCAAGCTAGGAAGACCCATCCCGTTGCCGTGCGTCTGCGGAGACGCTTGCCCGATTCTCCTGCTCCTCGGTGACGGCTACCTGCCCGGTCGTCAGGTGGGCTTGTGCGCCAGGAAAAGGTAGCGGTTGAGACTGAGGAAGTAGTTGGGGCCGAGTTCGGTTAGGTCTTGCGCCCATGCCGTGGCTTCGGCCTCGCTCACGCCGTTGCGATCGGGTACGAACGTGGCGATCAGCTCAAGCATTCCGGCGCTGTAGGTGTTGGGGTCATAGCCGGCGTTGAACAACGGCACGATTTGGCGGTCGGTGACTTCCAGTCCAGCATCGCGCAGCAGCCGTGTGAGCGTACGCGGCAGGTGAGGGTCAACGAGGTGCTCCTCCCACGCGGCGAGCACCCGGTCCATGCGCTCGTTGTTGCTCGAAGCCCATACGATCGAGTCCCAATCGGTGTCAAGCACGAGCGCCCGGCCTCCCGGGCGCAACACCCGCCCTAGCTCCAGCAGCGCGGCGGGAACATCATCGACATACTCGTAGACCTGTGTGCAGACTGCGACGTCGAAGCTCGCGTCCGCATAGGGGAGCGTGTGCGCGCCAGCTTCTTGGTACTCGATCGGGCCGCTGCCGGCTGGTGGTCTGCGCGCCCTGGCCAGGGCAAGCATGCTCTCGCTGACGTCCACCCCGCAGATCCGCCCGCCGGTCCCGACAGCAACGGCCATT
>DASXOX010000069.1:0-11583 GCA_036493975.1 Solirubrobacteraceae bacterium | reverse complement strand
TAGTTGATGTAGTAGTCCGACGGGAAGCCCGTGCCGGTGTACTGCGGCTCATCCCACGTCCCGTCGGAGCGCTGCGTGCGCACGAGCCACGCGATCCCGCGCGCCACCGCGGACGCATCGTGCGCCTCTCCCGCGGCATGCAGCGCTAATAGGGCCCATGCGGTCTGCGAAGCCGTTGAGTCGCCGCGCCCGACCCACGCGGGATCGTCATAGGAGCGCGGATCCTCACCCCAGCCGCCGTCGTCGTTCTGGTGCTCCTGGAGCCAACGCACCGCACGGCGGATGCTGGCGTCGGTCCGCGCGACTCCCATCGCGACAAGCGCCGGCACGGCGGCGCCGGTGCCGTAGACGTAGTTGATCCCCCAGCGCCCGAACCACGAGCCGTCGGCCTCCTGCTGGTCCAGCAGCCAGCGCAGCCCGGCGCGCGCGACCGGCGTGTCCGCGCGGCCGAGTTCGGCGAGCAGCTCGAGGACGTGCGCGCTGACGTCGGCGCTGGGCTCGTCGATGACCTCGCCGAAGTCCAGGAACGGCAGCTCGCGCACGAGCGCCCGCGTGTTGTCGGCGTCAAACGCGCCCCAGCCTCCGCCGGCGCTCTGCATTCCCTCCAACCACCCCGCCGCGCGCGCGAGCGCGCCGCGCGTACGCGCGCGCGCGGCGGGGTCCGCGCGCAACAACGCCAACGCGACCTCCGCCGTGTCGTCGGTGTCGGGATAGTTGTCGTTGGCGAACTCAAAAGCCCAGCCGCCCGCGGGCAGCTCGGGGCGCGCCACCGCCCAGTCGCCGCGCACGCGCACCTCCTCTCCCAGCAGCCACCCAACGGCGCGCTGGAACGCGGGGTGCTCGCCCCGCACGCCGGCATCGGAGAGCGCGACCAGCGCAAGCGCCGTGTCCCACACCGGAGACTGGCACGCCTCCAGCCGCCTGCTGCGCCCCGCGGGGGCACCCACGCCAACTGCGTCGTCGCGGTCCTCGACCATGAAGCTGTCGATTCCCTCAAGTCCGCGGCGCATCACGGGATGGTCGAGCGGGTAGCCCGCGAGGTGCAGCGCCATCAGCGAATACACCCAGGGCGGCTGGATCCCGCCCCACGATCCGTCGGCCTCCTGGCGGCGCACGATCCAGCGCTCCGCGCGCGACAGAGCCAGGCGCCGCAGCGGACGCAGCGGCCGGCGCTCGTAGAGTCGCAGGGCACGATCCAAACGGATCAGCCACGCGCCCGCCGAGAAGCCCCGCGCGCGTGGCGGCGCGATCGGCTGACCGTGGAGCTCCTGGAGGTCGAACGGCAGCTCATGCCGCGGGCGATGCGCGATCACGAGCGTCAGCGCGACGATCGTCTGGCGCGCCCAGCAAGCGAAGTCGTAGATGTTCAGCGGCACCCACGACGGCAGCAGCACGATCTCCGGCGGCAACGCCGGGACGCGCTCCCATGACCACAGCCCGAACAGCGCGAGCCAGACGTGGGTGAAGACGCGCGCCCGCTCCAGACCGCCGCCGGCACGAATGAACTCGGCCGCGACGCGCATGTGGGGCGCGTCTGCGGGGTCGCCGGCGAGCCGCAGCGCCCAATAGGCCTCGATCGTCGTAGAGAGATCGCCGTCGCCGCCGTGGAAGTTGGTCCACGTCCCGTCCGCGCGCTGCTGGGAGCGGATCCATGCGGCCGAGCGCTCGGTCTCCTCGGCGTGGCGGATGCCGAGGAACTCGCGCAGCAGCATGTCCTCGGCGTCCATCGTGACGTTGGTCTGCAGCTCCCCCTTCCACCAGCCCTGCTCGTTCTGGAGAGCGAGAAGGTGATCGCGGGCGCGCTCCAACGCGAGGCGGGCGTCGGTGCTCTTCTCGACGGTGGACGACGGCATGATCGACAAGCTAGATCCTTTCGCTTCACGAGCGCACTCGCGGACGCGGTGATATCACGTCGCCGGCTCGCCCGCCGCAAGCCGTGGGCCTCACGGCGCCCCCGTGCTCGCGCCGCCGTGACCGGGTACGAGCACCTCGGGGTGCGCGCCCGCGGTGATGACGTGCGTGCGCAGCGCGACCTCGGAGACCGTGCGCGGGGCGGCTGCAAGGAATCGGTACACGATCAGGCCGTGAACATCGGCGCGTGCGGCGAGGTGGAAGCCAGCCACCGGCGGCGTCCCCGCGCCGGCGCGCAGCGGCGCGTAGCCGGTCTCGTCGATCTCGCGTACCCGCACGTAGGTGTCCCGGGGCAGGTTGTGCAGCGGTCCGACGTAGTACTCCAGCGGCGCCGCGCCGAGCTCGACCGTCGTGATCGCGCGTTCGCGCGTCCCCTCCACATCGCCTGCCTGCACAGGAGCACGCAGGACCTCGGCCACCCCACGCCAGTCCCCCCGCTGCAACCGCGGACTCAGGTAGACGTCGACGCTCAACGCCAGGCAGGTCGCCGCGATCAGCGCCCCCAGCCCCATCCCGATCGTGCCGGTGCGACGCGCGCCGACGACCACCGCGATCCCAGCGCTGAGCGGGACCATCGCGGCGACGAGGTTGCGCGGTGCCAGATAGTCAGCGCCGAGCGCTGCCAACGCCAGCGGCAGCAGGACCCCACACGCCGCGACACCCAACGCGAACAGCGCGCCGTCGCTCTCGGCGGGTGTGAGGGCGCGCCACAGCGCCAGCACGAAGCCGGCGAGGATCGGGAGGGCAACGAGCAGCTCGATACCGTGCCCGAGCGGCGCGGCGGAGTAGCCGGTGAGGTAGTACTGCGGAATCGCTTCGACGCGCGCCGAGAGCGCCCAGGCGCCGATCCACTGGGTGCCGTGCCCGCCCTGGGCGAGCGCTAGCGGGACGAGCGCAAGCCCGACGACGGCGAGCGCGGCGCAGGCGAGCAGCGCTGCCGGCAGGCGCCGACGGTCAGCTATCTCCCCATCGCCGCTGGACGGCGGCGACGGGGCGCCGCGCGAGCGCCACAGCAGCCACAGCGCCATCGGCGCCAGCAAGAAGACAGCGAAGTAGTGGCTGAGGAGAGCGAGGGCGCCGGCGAGCGCAAAAAGCGCAAGGCGCCTCGGCGTGGGCACGCGCGCGGCGCGCAGGCAGCAGAGCATGGCCAGCGCGGCGAACAGCACGAAGAACGCATAGGCGCGGGCCTCCTGCGAGTACCACACGAGCAGCGGATTGGCCGCGACGAGCGCGGCGGCGAGGATCGCGGCGCGACGGCCGCTGAGCTCGCGGCCGATCCCCCAGGCGACGGGCACGGTCGCGATCCCGGCGAGCGCCGAGGGCAGGCGCAGCGCGACCTCGCCGGTGCCGGCGATTCGCGACCAGACCCAGACGACGAGGTACCACAGCGGCGGAGTGTTCTCGGTGTGCACGAACGAGCGCCACGTGACGCCGAGACCGGAGCGCAGGACGTGGACGGGGGTGAAGGCCTCGTCGTACCAGAAGCTCTGCAGGTCGAGCGTCGCGAGTCGCAGCGCGGCGGCGAGCAGCGTGAGCGCGGCCAGCGGCCACCAGTCAGGCCAGCGCGCGGGCCAGGTTTCCTGGCCTCCCTCGGAGGGACTCCGCGGGCCGGGCCGGCGCGAGGTCGCTGAGGTCAAGGTGGGCACAGGCGCTGCTGGACGGCGCTGCCGAAACACCCGTAGCGATTGGGTCGCTTGTCGGCCGTGAACGGCGGGAGGTGAAAGCCGCCGTTTGCGGCACGGCGCCCGTGTACGACGGGGCCGGTCAGGACGAAACAGACCTGCGGGAGCGCCCCGGGGGCTCCGGGTGCGATATTGCCGCAGGCCACGTCGCGGGTCGTGTGACCTTTGAGGTCCTGTTCGACCGAGATGTTGTGGTAGTTGTGGCCCGTCACGGCGCGCCACGTGCGGAGGTCGGCTGTGAGACGACCGTTGGTGTGCGTCTGGAGCACGACGTCGTTGACGGTCGCGATAGCGAGCAGGATCAGAGCGAGCACGAGCAGGGTGCTCTCGACGCGACGCAGGTCACCGCGGCCGCGGACCTCGCGCTCGCGGGGACGCAGACGCTCGGGCAGCCGCTGCCATGTGGTGGAGGCGTTCATGACACGGGCGAGAACAGCGGAGCGGTTTGGTGGGCGATGAACAGCGCCTGGATGGCGAGCGTGGCCCACAGCAGGCGTCGGTCGCGCGTGACGACGGCGAGCGGCAGCGACCAGAGGGTGTACCAGGCGAGCAGCCAGGTGCTGGTGACCGAGATCGCGAGCAGCGTCCAGCCGGAGGCGGCGACCCAGTCGTAGCCGCGCCATGTGCGCCAGGCGAGGTGAACGACGATCGCGAGCAGCGCGAGCTTGAGCAGGTCGTGGTCGATCGGGAACACGCCGGGCTTGCCGAAGAGGTGCGCGATCTCGGTGGCGAAGGAGTCGGTCGAGACCAGTGCGGCGTCGCGGTTGAGGGCGGCGACGACGTCGAGCCCGTGAAGGCCGAAGGCGGGCAACGAGGCGAGCGCGACGAGCACGAGGGCGAGCAGGGCGCCGACGATCGTGGCGGTGTTGCGGCGGGCGAGGACCATGAACGGCAACAGCGCGGCGGTGGTGGCCTTGATGAGGGCGCCGAGCACGACGGCGGCGGCCGCGGGGGCGTCGCGGCCGGCGAACGTGAGGGTGACGGCGCCCATCATGAAGGCGGTCATGATCAGGTCGTTGTGGGCGCCGCCGAGCCCGTAGATGACGTAGAGGGGGTTGGCGCCGAGCGCGAGCAGTGCGGGGACAGGGCTGAGTTCGCGCTGGCGCGCACAGCGCCACGTGAGGGCGAGCGTGGCGAAGCTCGCGAGCAGGGCGACGAGCTTCATCGCCCACAGCGACCCGACGAACCCGAGCAGCGCGAGCGGGTAGGAAAGCAGCGTGTACAGCGGCCCGTAGGCGGTGGCGGTGTGCCGCCAGTCGCTGCCGACGTACTTGTAGACGGCGTCCCCTTTGATCGAGATCGGACCATTGAGGTAGGGGTTGATGCCGTGCAGGACCCCCATGCGGGCGTAGGCGATGTAGCTGAAGACATCGGTGGAGAGCAAGATTGGACCGACGAAGACGACGAGCTGCAGGACGGCGATGAGCGCGATGGCCCACCGCATGGCGCGGCGCTGTTCGAGCATGCCCTTCAGCGGCGAGCGGGCGAGCAGCAGGAGCAGTCCGGCGTAGGCGCCGCTGAAGGCGAGCAGCGCGATCAGGAAGATGCGAAAGCCGAGGCGCTCGCCGACGCCCTGCAGCCAGCCGGCGATCGTCGGGGACTTGGGGATCAGCGAGGAGTGCCCGAGCGCGCCGTCGAGGACGATCTCGAGCGTAGCGGCGAGCATTACCAGCGCGCAGGCGCCGGCGAGCACGAGCCAGCGGGCGGAGGCGCCGGAACCCTCTACTGCATGTGCGGGCTCGCCGATGCGGTGCTCGCGAGGCGCGAGGGCGCCTTCAGAGCTCGCGTGAGCGCCCTGGAGGCTCAATCCTCGAAGCGCAGGACGTCGAGCGCGCCTGTGACCTCGAAGACGCGCTGCACGCCCGGCTCGCCGGGGCGCAAGACGAGCTCGCAGCCGCGCTCGCGCGCGCGCGCGTCGGCCTGCAGCAGCAGTCGCAGCCCGGTGGAGTCGATGAACGAAAGGGCGCGGAGATCGATCACCAAGCGCGCGGTGCCTTCGCGCTCGGCCTCGTCGAGGCGTGCTTCGAGCTGCCGTGCGCCCGAAAGATCGAGTTCGCCGGCCAGCGCGATGCTGGCGGTGCCGTTCTCGACGGCGCTCGTGATCACGAGGGTGCCGGGACTCGGGGCGGATGCGCTCATGCCGGTGACTCTAATGCAACCGGCAGCGGTCTTGTCATGGCAGGAGTGCCGCAAGGTCAGAATGCGGCGTTCTCGGCATGCGCACGTGGCGCCCTACAGCGCGGTCCAGACGCTCTTGGTCTCCAGATAGGCGTCGAGACCGTCGTGGCCGTGCTCGCGCCCGACGCCGGAGGCCTTGAAACCGCCAAACGGCGCGTTGGGCTCGACGTTGCCCCAGGTGTTGACGTATACCGAGCCGGCGCGCAGCAGCGCGGCGAGGCGGTGAGCGGAGCCGACGTCGCGCGTCCAGACCCCCGCGGCGAGCCCGTACTCATTGTCGTTGGCGCGCGCGGCGACCTCCTCGAGCGTGTCGTACGGCGAGGCGACGAGCACGGGCCCGAAGATCTCCTCACGCGCGATCTTCAGATCGTCGTCGGTGACGGAGAACAGCGTGGGCGCGACGAAGTAGCCACCGCTGTCGGTGAGCGCGGCGTCCCCGCCGGCAAGCAGCTCGGCGCCCTGCTCGCGACCGGATTCGATGTAGCCCATGACGCGCTGCTGCTGCTCGGCCGATACGAGCGGCCCGAGCTGGGTGTCGGTGTCCAGGCCTGGGCCGAGCCGTGTCGCGGTGGCGCGCTCGGCGAGTGCGCCGACGACGTCGTCGAAGCGCTCCTTGGGGACGAACAGGCGCGAAGCTGCGTTGCAGGCCTGGCCGGAGTTGAAGTAGATGGCCTGGTAGGCGCCCTTGGCGGCGGCGTCGACGTCGGCGTCGGGCAGGATGATGTTGGGCGACTTACCGCCTAGCTCGAGCGTGACGCGCCTGAGGGCGCGCCCGGCCTTGGCGCCGATCTCGCGCCCGACGGCGGTGGAGCCGGTGAACGCGATCTTGTCGACCTCGGGGTGCTCGACGAGCGCGGCGCCGGTCGAGCCGTCCCCGGTGAGGACGTTGAGCACACCCGGCGGCAGCCCGGCCTCCAAGGCGAGCTCCCCGAGGCGCAGCGCGGAGAGAGGGGTCTGCTCTGCCGGCTTCAGGACGATCGTGCAGCCGGCGGCGAGCGCCGGCGCGATCTTCCAGGCGGCCATCATCAGGGGGAAGTTCCAGGGGACGATCTGCGCGCACACGCCGATTGGCTCGCGGCGGGTGTAGCAGTGCATGTTGGGCGCGGTGACCGGCAACACGGCGCCCTCGATCTTCGTGGGCCAGCCCGCGAAGTAGCGCAGGTGCGCGGCGGTGCCGGCGACGTCGACGTAGCGCGCGATGTTGACGGGCTTGCCGTTGTCGAGCGACTCGATCTCGGCGAGCTCCTGCGCGTTGTCTTCGATGGCCTGGGCGAGGGCGAGCATGACGCGCTCGCGTCCGGAGGCCGGCATCGAGGCCCAGGGGCCGTCGGTGAACGCGGCGCGCGCGGCGGCCAGGGCACCGGCGACGTCGGCGAGGCCGGCCTGCGGGACCTGTGCGATCTCACGGCCGGTGGCGGGATCGAGCGTCGCGAACGTCCGCCCGTCGGCGGCCTCGGGGCGCTCGGCGCCGATCACGAGACGATGCGGGCCGGCGATAAAGGAGCGGGCGGCGTCGCCGAGGGCGTCGGGCAGTGTGGGGGCAGCGGTGTCGGTGGGCATGATCGACAGGCTACATCGATCGCAGGCTAGGGCCGCAGCACGATCTTCAGGGCTTCGCGCCGCTCATACAGCGCGTACGCCTCGGGCGCGTCGTCGAGGCTCATGTGGTGCGTGACCAGCGGCCCGGGATCGAGCACCCCGGCGTCCATCAGCGCGAGGACGCGGTCGACGTGCCCGATGACGTTGGCGTGCCCGGCGCAGACGTGCAGCGACTTGATCCACAGCAGACCCATGTGCACCTCGGCGCGCTCGGCGTAGACGCCGACGGCCTGGACGGTGCCGCACTTGCGCGTGAGGCGCAGCGCGAGGTCGAGCGCCTTCGGGTGCCCAACGGCGTCGATACAAACGTCTACCCCCCGACCGGCGGTGGCTTCGCGGACGGCGACGCGCGGATCGCCATCCTCCAGGTGCACCGCGTTGGCCCCAAAGGACTCGGCGACGGCGAGGCGCTCAGGAACGGCGTCGACGGCGATCACATGCGCGGCCCCGGCGGCGCGCGCGGCCTGCACGGCGCACAGCCCGACGGGCCCGAGGCCCAACACGGCTGCGATGTCTCCAGGCTGCAGACCACTGTCGACGACGGCGTGAAACCCGGTCCCCATGACGTCCCCGGCGAACAGGGCTACATCGTCGCTCATCCCCTCGGGCACGCGGCGCAGGACGAGATCGGCGCTCGGCACGAGCGCGCGCTCAGCCTGGGTGCCCTGCAGCGAACCGAGCGCGGCGCCGTGGCCGAATGTGCGCGAGGAGTCGCACTTGTGAAAGAGCCCGCGGCGGCAGAAGAAGCAGCGCCCGCAGGCTGTCTGGAAGCAACCGAGCACGCGATCGCCGACGGCGATTTCGCGCACGTCGTCTCCGACCTCCAAGACGGTCCCGACGTACTCGTGGCCGATCGTGAAGCCGGGCTCGATCTGGACGCGGCCGTGGTAGATGTGGAGGTCCGAGCCGCAGACGCCGGTGGCTTCGATCCGCACGATCGCGTCGCCCGGAGCGGCGAGCTCGGGCTCGGCGACCTCGGAGACCCGAACCTCGCCGGGGGCCTGGAACGTGACGGCGCGCATAGCGCGACCCTATCGCGCCGAAACGCTCAGCTGAAGAGCTCGGCGACGGTGGGCCGGAAGTCGGGGACGGCGTCGCTGAGGTCGAGGGTGTCCTCGAGACCGTGGACAGGCGACTCATACCCGCTGCGATGGACCGTCGCGGTTCGATCGGAGGGGTCGAGCACGACTACCGCGATCGTGCCCGCGGCAAGCCATTCGCGCAGCTTCTCGCGGACTTTTCCGGGGCGGTCCTCGGGCGAGAGCACCTCGATCGCGAAGTCCGGCGCCCCGGGCCAATACTTCGCGGTCGGTCCGATCCGGTCGTAGTGCTCCTGGGAGATGTACGCGGCGTCCGGGGCGCGAACCGTATCGGGATCGCTGGCCAGCACGAAACCCGTCTCGGCGCCGAGCACGACACCGCTCCCGATGCCGCGCACGTGCGCGAACAGAACGCTCCCCGCCGTGGCCGCCACGCGCCCGTGCTCGATCCCCGCGGGCTCCATCACCCGCAGCTCTCCGCTCACGAGCTCTCGACGCCAGCGGCCTCTGGGCATGCCCAGCAGTTCGTCGGCTGTGGTCGGGGCGGCATCTACAGTCATATCCGACGAGGATAGCCTCGCCGGGACAACGGCGACAAAGGAAAAAGGCCCGCCACCCAGACACCGAGGGCTATTCTTCCCCCCTCCCAACTCCGACCAGGAGGACTCATGTCAGGCAGCGTTTCCAAGACGGTACTGATCACCGGCTGCTCGACGGGCATCGGCCGCGCGACGGCGCTGCGCCTCGCGGGCCACGGCTGGACGGTGTACGCGACGGCGCGTCGTCCCGAGTCGATTGCGGATCTCGAGCGGTCGGGTTGCAAGACGCTGGCGCTCGATGTGACCGACGAGGAATCGATGCACGCAGCGGTTGAGGCGGTCGAGCAGGCGGAGGGCGCGGTGGGCGTGCTGGTGAACAACGCGGGCTACAGCCAAGGCGGCCCGATCGAGCAGGTCCCGATGGACGCGGTTCGCCGCCAGTTCGAGACGAACGTGTTCGGCGCGATCCGTCTGACGCAGCTCGTGCTCCCGGCAATGCGGGCGCAGCGGTGGGGCAAGATCGTGAACGTGAGCTCGATGGGCGGCCGCCTGACGTTTCCCGGCGGGGGCCTGTACCACGCGAGCAAGTACGCGCTGGAGGCGATCAGCGACGCGCTGCGCTTCGAGGTGCGCGGCTTCGGCGTCGACACGATCGTGATCGAGCCTGGCCTGATCGTGACGGACTTCGCACAGGCGGCGGTCGCGAGCACGGCGTCGTTGGGCGAGGAGCAGAGCGCGACGGACGGTGTGTACGAGCAGTTCAACGCCAAGGTGGCGGCGCTCACGACGGGGGTCTACGAGAGCCCGGCACGGCATCTGGGTGGTGGACCGGAGGTCGTGGCGCGCGCGATCGAGCGGGCGATCAAGCGCCGCCGCGCACCGGCGCGCGTGCTCGTGACGCCATCGGCGCGACTGACGGTGCTGCAGCGGCGCTTGATGCCCGACCGGGCTTGGGACGCGGCGATGCGCGTGCAGTTCCCCCAGCCGCGGTAGGCAAGCAATCGCACCCCGCCGCGCGCGTGCGTACGCGCATGCACGCGCGGCGGGATGTCCGGCGACAAACACTCCATACCCACCCCCCGAGGACCCCGGCGGAGCTACGCCACGGCCAGCGGAGCGGGCCGTCCGATGTGAAACCCCTGGGCGTAGTCGACGCCGAGCTCGCGCAGCAACTCCACGGTGTCCTGATCGCCGACGAACTCGGCGATCGTCTCTCGCCCCATGCCGCGGGCGACGTCGACGATGGCCCGCACGAGCAGCCTGTCGTTGCGCGACGAGGGCAGCTCTCGAACGAAGTCGCCGTCGATCTTGAGGTAGCTGAAAGGGAGGCGCTTGGCGTAGTAGAGCGATCCGAAACCGACACCGAAGTCGTCGAGAGCGATCGCGCAGCCGAGCGCCTCGATGCCCTCGCAAAAGGCCTGCGCGCGGCGCATGTCGGAGATCGCGGCGGTCTCGGTGATCTCAACGACAAGTCGGGCGGGATCGACACTGTGGCGGACGAGCTCGTGTTCGATGTGAGCGAGCATGCCGCGATCGGTGATCGACAGGGCGGACAAGTTCAGGGCGACGCTGCGTGGCCGCGACGTGAGACCCGTCGATGCCTCTCCGAGGACGGCGACGACGCGACTGACGACGAGCCGGTCAATGGCGCGCACCAGCCCGTAGCGCTCCGCGGCGGGCAGGAAAGCGGCGGGGGCAACCAGTCGCCCGTGGGGTTCGTCGGCGAGCCGGACGAGCGCCTCGTGGTGGGCGACGGCTCCGTCTCCCAAGGCGACGATCGGCTGGTAGTGGAGCGTAAACGCGTCCTCGCGCAGCGCGCGGTGCAGGCGCGCGAGCCAGGGACGGGGATGAAGCCCGGCATTGGAGGAGAGCCGACCCTGGGCGCGCAGAACGAAGCGCGGCGTGGCCGCGACTCCTGCGCTCGTCGTGGAGCTTGCCATGTTGAGCGCAGTCTTCGACGGACCGTGGCCACGTTCCTTGGCCTGTATGGCTCCATGCAACGCACCCCTGAGCCCCGCGACCGCGAATGGAGTCACGAGCTTCACGTGACAGCGCTAGCAGGGTCGTCTACCCTGAATGACTTCGATGGCGGCCAAGACGATCGTGACCCTTCATCCGGACGTCGAGTGCGACGTGTGCGGACGGCGCTTGCTGCGCGGCGAGCGCCCCGACGTGTTTCTCGGCGGCGGGCAGCGGCACATGGTGTGCGAGCTGTGCACGCCGCGGGCCGCCCACGAGGGGTGGCGGCGGGAGGTCGAGGGCCAGGTCGCGGGTGCGCGCGGCCAACGTCCCCAACGCGGCCGCTCGCTGCTGGGACGTCTGCGCCAGCTGCGCGAGCCGGGACGAGCGACGGACCTGCCGGCTGCGCAGGACGCGGCCGCGGAGCAGATCGGTGGACTCGATCCACAAGCGCCCCGCCGCGTGCGGGCGCGCGGGCGCGCGGCGGAGTGGAGCGGAATCGAACCTGAGTGGACCGCGATCGACGAGGAGTGGGCGGATCTCAACCAGGAGCAGGCCGAGCCGACGGCGACAGATGAGTCTGTCGCCGCTGAACCCGCGGGCGCTGTGGAGGCGGGCGTGTGGCAGGGCGACGAGGTCATGAGCCGGGCGCTTGAGATCTTCAATGGCGGGGAC
>DASXOX010000068.1:0-5896 GCA_036493975.1 Solirubrobacteraceae bacterium | reverse complement strand
GTGCGTGCGCACGCGCGCGGCGGGGTCGCAATTTGCAATACCCACCACGAGGTGCGGCCCGCGACGATGCCAACCCCGTCGCGGCCTACCATGAGTGGGGTGATCGCTCGTCGTAACTTCCAGCTCGCGCGCGTCTTCGGCATCCGCATCGGAGTCGGGGCCAGTTGGTTCCTGGTCCTGTTCCTGTACATCTTCTGGTTCAGCCAGTACTTCCACGAAGCGCTCGGGGGCTCGCGGACTACGGCGTATCTGGTGACGGTCGCGAGCGTCCTGTCGTTCTTCGCTTCGCTGATCATGCACGAGCTCGGCCACGCGCTGATTGCGCGGCGCAACGGCCTGCAGGTCCTGGGGATCGAGCTGTGGGCGCTGGGGG
Source organism: Solirubrobacteraceae bacterium (assembly GCA_036493975.1). Taxonomy (GTDB): domain Bacteria; phylum Actinomycetota; class Thermoleophilia; order Solirubrobacterales; family Solirubrobacteraceae; genus Palsa-744. The sequence continues at coordinate 5,523 of DASXOX010000068.1, read as the reverse complement.
GCATCACGCGCACCGCCGGCGAGGTCTCGGGCCCCGGAGCGGCACTGCGCATCGCCGCCGCCGGCCCGCTGGTGACGCTCGGCGTCGTGGTGGCGAGCGTCGTCGTCGGCACTGTGATCGCCGTGGACAAGCACTTCTTCAACGTCGCGGTCGCGCAGGGAGGCGTACACGCGACTCCCCTCGTCTTGTGGCTGGGCTGGGTCGCGGCGCTCAACGTGCTTGTGCTCGTGGTCAACCTGATTCCCGCCTTTCCGCTCGACGGCGGGCAGATCGCACATGCGCTGATCTGGTGGCGCACGGGCGACCGCAACCTCGCGACAAGGGTCACTGGACGCCTCGGACAGGGCTTTGCGGTGCTGCTGGGCGTCGCGGGCTTCGCGTTGTTCCTGGCGCTGCGCGACTTCAGCGGCATTCTGATCGCGCTTGTCGCGATGTTCGTCTACCAGGGTGCGAGCGCGGCGGTCCTGCAGGGCTCGCTCGGACAGCGCATCCAGACGCTGACGGTGGCCGACGTGATGGACCCCCAACCGGTCACGATCCCGGCGGGGACCGGGCTGCTCGACGCTCGCGATCAGTTCTTCCTGCGCTACCGCTGGCCGTGGTTTGCGGTCGTCGACCCGGCGCGGCACTTCCTCGGCGTGGTGCGCTCAGAGCGCGTGGAGACCGAGATCGCGGCGGGCCGGCCGGCGCTGGAGGTGTCCGACGTGCTCGAGGAAAACCTGTCGATCCGCGTCGAGGAGGACGAGCCGCTGGAATCGGTGCTGCGCGCCGAGGGCCTGGGCCGCCTGGGGGCGATGGTCGCCGTGGATGGCGATGGGGTTCTACAGGGGGTCGTGACGGTCGCGCAGATCCGCCAGGCGCTGCGGCCGTCGACCGGAACATAGAGCGCCGCAAACGGGCGCCGCGACCGGCGCCCGTGCGCGTCGCGGCCCGCGATATATAGAGTCCCAGCTCATGCCATCACACGACGTCCTCATCATCGGCGCCGGTCTCGCAGGCCAGCGCGCCGCTCTCGCCGCCGCGCAGGCCGGAGCGAACGTGGCGATCATGAGCAAGGTCCACCCCGTCCGCTCGCATTCGGTGGCGGCGGCGGGGGGCATCAACGCGGCGATCAGCGTCGATGACGACTGGCACTCGCACGCCTACGACACCGTCAAGGGCTCGGATTTCCTCGGCGACCAGGACGCGATCGAGATCATGTGCTCGGAGGCGCCGCACGAGGTGATGCACCTCGAGCACATCGGCGTCACGTTCCACCGCAACGACAGCGGCCAGCTCGACCTGCGCGCGTTCGGGGGAGCCTCGATGAAGCGCACGGCCTACGTCGCGGACATCACGGGGCAGGCGATCCTGCACGTGCTCTACGAGCAGTTGATGAAGCACCACGAGACCGTGGACCGCTACGAGGAGTGGTTCACGACGTCACTCGTGCAGGACGACCACGGCCGCTGCTGCGGCGTCGTCGCTCGTGACGTGCGCTCGGGGCGCATGGAGGTGTTCCACGCCAAGAACGTGATCCTCGCGTGCGGCGGCGCGGGGCAGGTCTACAGCCCGACGACCAACGCGCTGATCGTGACCGGCGACGGGATCGCGCAGGCGTACCGCATCGGGGCGCCGCTGATGGACATGGAGATGGTCCAGTACCACCCGACGACGCTCGTGGAGAACGGCCTGCTGATCACCGAGGGCGCGCGCGGAGAGGGTGCGGTGCTGCTCAACAGCGAGGGCGAGCGCTTCATGGAGAAATACGCGCCCAACAAGATGGAGCTCGCCTCGCGCGACGTGGTCTCGCGCGCCGAGCAGACCGAGATCCTCGAGGGGCGCGGCGTCGGCCCGGACGGCAGCGGGATCTACCTGGACATCACGATGGTCCCGCGCAAGCGCACGCTGGAGGCGCTGCGCGAGATAGTGAACATCGGCAAAGACTTCGCCGGCGTGGACATCACGCGCGAGCCGATCATGATTCGCCCCGGCCAGCACTACATCATGGGTGGGGTCAAGACCGATGTGTACGGCGCGACACCGGTCGAGGGCCTCTACGCGGCAGGCGAGGTGGCCTGTGTGTCAGTGCACGGCGGCAACCGCCTCGGCGCCAACTCCCTGCTGGACACGCTGATCTTCGGCCGCCGCGCCGGCGAGCACGCGGCGGCGCGCGCGGCGAGCATGGCGATGCCGAAAGCCTCCGACGCGAAGCTGCGCGAGGACGTCGCTGAGATCGACGCGATCATCGCCCGTCCGCGCGAGGGCCGCCGTGTCTCGGAGATCAAGGCCGAGCTCGGCGCGACGATGAACCAATACGTCGCGGTGTACCGCGACGAGGAGGGTCTGCAGAAGGCGCGCGAGATCGTGGGACGCTTGCAGGAGGAGGCCAAGAGCGCCTACATCGACGATCGCGGCACGGTCTTCAACCAGGACGTGCTTGGGGCGATCGAGCTTGGTTACATGCTCGACTGCGCCGAGTCGATCGTGGTGGCGGCAATCGAGCGCAAGGAGTCGCGCGGGGCGCAGTTCCGCACTGACTTCCCGGAGCGCGACGACGAGCAGTGGCTCAAGCACATCGACATCTCTTTGAACGGTGACGGCCCCGACGTGAGCTACTCGCCGGTGACCATCACTCAGTGGCAGCCCGAGGAGAGGAAGTACTAATGGCTGAAACCCACAGGCCGCCGGAAGAGTTCACTCTGCGCGTGCGCCGCTATGACCCGGAGTCCGGCGAGGCGCCCTACTGGGACGAGCACAAGGTCGAGCTCGAGCCGCACCGCTCGGTGCTCGAGGGCATCCTGCAGGCGAAAGCCAAGTTCGACGGCTCGATCGGGATTCGCTGCTCGTGCCGCGCGGCGATCTGCGGCTCGTGCGGGGTGCGCGTCAACGGCGAACCGGGCTTGGCCTGCCACACCCACCTCGACCACGCTCGCGCGACCGCCGGCGAGGACGGCGTGATCGAGATCGAGCCGATGGGCAACATGCCGGTGATCAAGGACCTGATCGTCGACATGGACGCGGTGCATTGGCGAAAGATCCAGCGTGTGACCCCCTGGCTGCTCGCCAAGCAACCTGTGCCCGAGCGCGAGTACGTGGTGCCGCGCGAAAGCATGGTCGACATCACGCAGTCGATGGCCTGCATCCAGTGCGGGGCGTGCGTGTCGGACTGCCTGGCGATGGAGGTAGACCCGGGCTTCATCGGCCCGGCGGCGCTCGCCAAGGCGTACCGTTTCGTCGGCGATCCCCGCGACGCCGAGCAGCGCGAGCGGCTCGTGGACCTCGCACAGGACCCGCTGGGAATCTTCGACTGCACGCACTGCTTCAAGTGCGTCGAGGCGTGCCCGAAGGACGTCAACCCGATGGGCCAGATCATGCGCCTGCGGCGGATCGCGATCTCAGACCAGCACATCGTCGACCAGAACAACGGCGAGCGCCACGAGGCGGCATTGACGACGCTGGTGCGCGACTACGGCCTGCTGCACGAGGCCGAACTGCCGCCGCGCTCCTACGGCGGCAACTCGTGGTTTGGCAAATTCCACCCAGCTGCGGGCAAAGAGCTGGTGTCGCTGCTACCGACGGCGATCAAGGCGATCGTGCGCGGGAAGATCGGCATCAAAACGGCGCTGTTCGGCCACAAGATCCCAAGCCAAGACCTCAAGGCGGTCCAGCGGATCTATCAGACCGTCGAGAGCCGCCCGGAGCGCTATGAGCTGAACCTCTACGTGTCAGGGGAGGACGAAGAGTGATGAAGGTCGCCTACTGGCCGGGCTGCGTGAGCCGCGGCTTCACTCCCGAGCTGCACGGCTCGATGGCGAAGGTCGCGCCGCTGCTGGACCTCGAACTGGTGCAGCTCGACCGTGGTAACTGCACCGGCTGCGGCGTGATCGCCGAGCACAACCAGGAGCTCGCGGACACGCTCAACGCGCGGACGTTCGCGCTCGCCCAGCAGGTCGACGGGGCGGAGCTGATGATGAATATCTGCTCGACCTGCCAGGGCGCGCAGAGCGAGTGCCAGGAGCGCCTGGACGCAAACGCGGAGTACCGCGAACACGTCAACAAGACGCTGGCGCCCGAGGGCCTCTCCTACGAGAAGGGTCTGACCAACAAGAACTTCCTCTGGCTGCTGGTCGAGGAGATCGGGTTGGATGGGTTGCGCGCACGCGTCAAGCGGCCGCTGACGAACCTCAAGGTGGGCCCGTTCTACGGCTGCTACATCGTGCGCCCCCGCAAGCGCCTGGGGATCGACGGCGAGCACCCGCGCGACCACTACCTCGAGCAGGTGATCGAGGCGCTCGGCGGCACCGTGATCGAGTACGCGGGGATGCGCAAGTGCTGCGGCTTCCCGATCGTGACGATGAACAAGGAGGCTTCGCTCAAGCAGGCGGGCCGCCATCTCGGCGACGCTCTCGACGCGGAGGCGGACTGCGTGGTGACGCCGTGCCCGCTGTGCCACCTGAACCTCGACCTGCAGCAGCCGGCGGCCGAAGGCGCGGTGGGACGCGAACTGGGCATGCCGGTCCTGCACCTGCCGCAGCTCGTCGGCCTCGCGTTGGGCCTCGACCCCAAGGAGCTCGGAATGCAGCGCCACATCGTGCGACCGACGTCGGTGATCGACTGGTCGACGGCGGTGGTGGGCGCGGCCGCCTGAGCGCGACTCGGCAAACGCGCCGGGACGCGCAAAAAGCCTCCGTAGTACGCCGTGCTACGCTGTAGTTCATGCCTAATCCGATCAGTCTCCGTTTGGGGGAAGACACCCTTGGGCGCCTCACCACGAGTGCCGCGCGGTCGCAGATAGCGCCGCGCACGCTGGCTCAGCGCTACATCGAGGAGGGTCTGCGCCACGACGCGCACCCGGCGATCCACTTCATCGACGGGCCCAGCGGGCGGCGAGCGGCGCTGCTCGGCACGGGCCTCGACGTTTGGGAGGTGATCGCGGTCGTCCGCCACAACGACGGCAGCGTCTCCGAGGCGGCGGCCTATCTGGAGAAGCCGATCAATCTCGTGCAGGCGGCGGTCAACTACTACGCGACCTACCGCGAGGAGATCGACCGCTGGATCGAGGCCAACGAGCGCGAATCAAACGAGGCGCATGCGACCTGGCTGGCTGGGCAGCGGGCCTTCGCTTCGTGAGGCTGCTGCTCGACGAGATGCTCTCCCCGCAGATCGCCCGCAATCTGCGCGAGCGTGGACACGACGTGCTGGCAATCGCGGAGCGCGCGGAGTGGCTGTCCCCCGGCGATGACGAAGTGATCGAGCTCGCACGCGCGCAGCGACGGGCAATCGTGACTAACAACCTGCGCGACTACCGGCCTCGCGCCGCTGCAGCGGCCCTGCCGGGCGGGCCGAGTCACTACGGGATGGTCTTTATTCCCGGCGCCTATCGGCTTCGCAAGGCTGACATCGGCGGAATCGTGCTGGCGCTGTTAGAGCGACTCGCCGCCCATCCCGAGGAGAACGGGCTCCACAACCAGGAGACCTGGCTGGGGATAGGCTCCGGACCGTGAAGATCCTCACGGTCGTCGGCAACCGCCCGCAGTTCAT
>DASXOX010000067.1:0-37419 GCA_036493975.1 Solirubrobacteraceae bacterium | reverse complement strand
ACTGTCCGGGACGGTGTCCCGGCCACTCCCAGCCGGGTTTGATCGTGACGGTCACGGCCTCGGCGGTCTCGCGGTCGATCCGCTCGACGCGCCCGCGCAGCTCGCGGCTGGACCACAGCGGGTTGACGAGCTCCAGGTAGTCATCTGGGAGCAGCGGCGCCGTAAACGAGCGCATGAACCTAAGCACTCGTCGCCGGCGCGCCGATATCTTGGGGACCGCACCTCGTTCAGCCACGAACCCATGTTACCTCAAATGAGGTAACCATAAACATGGTATCTTGAGATTGCGATGAATAGCACAAGCTCCAAGGACTTGACGGTCGAGCAACTCGCCGCCGAGGTGGGGATGTCGGTGCGCAACATCCGCAACCACCACACCCGCGGCCTGCTGCCCCCGCCGGAGGTACGCGCGCGCGTGGGCTACTACGGCGCCGAGCACGTCGCGCGGCTGCGCCTGATCCTCGACCTGCAGGCCGACGGCTTCAACCTCGCCGCGATCGAGCGCCTGCTGAGCGGCTCCGACGGCCTCGCCGAGCGGCTCCTGGGACTGCGCCGCGCGGTCACGACGCCGTTCGAGGCCGAGTCCCCGGAGGTCATCACCGGCGAGGAACTCACCAAGCGCTTCGGCGAGGTCGACCTGAAGGATGTCGAGCGGATCCGCAAGCTGAAGCTGCTCGTCCCGCTCGGGGAGGACCGCTTCGAAGTGCCAAGCCCCGCGCTGCTGGCGGCCGCGGAGCACGTGATGACGCTCGGCATCCCTCTGCACGCCGCTGTGGCGCTTGTCGAGCGGGTAAGCCGCGACTGCGAATCGATCTCGCGCGCGTTCACGAAGCTGTTCTTCAAAGAGCTGTGGGAGCCCTTCGAGCGGGCCGGTCAGCCCGAGGAGCGCTGGGACGAGCTGATCGACGCCGTCGACTCGCTGCGACCGCTCGCCTCAGAGGCGCTGCTGGCGCTGTTCAAGCAGCGCATGACAGCCCAGTTGGAGAGCGCGTTCGGCAAGGTCCTCGAACACCAGACCAAGCGCAAGTAGCACGGCCCGCTCGAATCTCAGCGGCACTGCTCGACGAGCGCGGCGCTCCCGACCTCATCGATCTCTGCGTATCCGCTGAGCGCCATCGCGAGGTCGAGGTCAGCTAGGAATGAGCGCAGCACCTCGACGACACCCTGCTGCCCGCCTACGGTCAGCCCCCAGATGTAGGGCCGCCCGAGACACACTGCGCGCGCACCCAGCGCAAGCGCCTTCAGCGCGTCCGCCCCCGAGCGGACCCCACTGTCGAAGAGCACCTCACAGCGGCCCTCGACGGCAGCCACCACCCCGGGGAGCGCCTGGAGCGCGCCCACGGCGCCATCGACCTGGCGTCCACCGTGATTGGACACGATCACGCCGTTCACACCGTGCTCGACAGCCAGGCGCGCGTCATCGGCGTGCAGGATGCCCTTGAGCACGATCGGCAAATCGGTTATCTCGCGCAGGAACGCAAGGTCCTCCCAGGTGATCGCGGGGTTCGCGAACTGCCACGCCCAGTGGCCGATCGCGGCCTGCATGTTCTCCTCAGGCGGTGCCGGGAGCGCGGCACGGAAGACAGGGTCCTGCAGGTAGTTGCAGTTGCCCTCCCCCCACAGAAACGGGAGGAAACCATTTGTGAGGTCCGCGGGGCGCCAGCCGAGCATCCACGTGTCGAGCGTCAGCACGATCGCGCCGTAGCCCGCCCGCTCGGCGCGCTCCACGAAGCTGCGTGCAAGCTCGCGGTCGCGTGGCCAGTAGAGCTGATACCAGCGCCCGACCGCCTCTCCCCCGGCCTCAGCTATCTGCTCGATCGTATGCGACGCCGCGGTGCTCGCGATGAACGGCACCCCAACCTCGGCCGCGGCGCGGGCCATCGCGAGCTCGCCCTCGGGGTGCGCAAGCGTCTGCACCCCGATCGGCGCCAACAGCACCGGAGCCGGCAACGCGGTACCGAGCACGGTTCGCGCGAGCGAGCGCTGCGAGACATCGCGCAGCATCCGCGGCGCGATCCGCCAGCCATCGAACGCCTCGCGGTTGGCGCGCATGGTCTCCCCCAGGCCAGCGCCGCCTGAGATGTAGCCGCGCGGACCCTCAGCGAGTAGCTGGTAGGCGTCGCGCTCCAGGGCGCGCCAGTCCAGCGGCCGTGCGGGCCGCTGCCCGCCCATGCCCCGCAGGTAAATCTCGTACTGGTAGTTGGCGAATGGGACCTGCTCGCTCACACGAAGCCTCCGATTCCGACCGCTCGCTCACTCCGGGCCGGCAACTCTAGCGCCGGACGGGGGCGGTACTCTCGCGCCGTGGCCCGCCGCGCACATGCGCACGCGCGCACACGCGCGCGGCGGGGTCCTCAAACGACCACCCACACCCGCCGCGACATCCCCCGGCAACGCAGAGACGCGATCCGGCCGCCGGCGCCCTTTAGCGCGTGGCCCAAACGTCCCCTGTGCCTTCGAAGCCAAGCGTGCGCTTGGTGGCTTCGGTGAGGTCGTATTCACGCCCGGCGACGTAGGGTCCGCGATCGATTACGGGCACACGCAGCTCGTGCCCGCCATAGCGCAGCGTGACCAGCGTGCCGCACGGCAGCGTCTTATTGGCGACGCCTAAGGTGGCGCTCGTCAGCCAGCCGCCGCATGCGAGACTCCCGCCGCCTCCGTACCAGGATGCCCCCGCGAGACGGTAGACGTTCAGTCGCCCAAGCCGCCGATGCGAGCCCCGATCGCCGGCGTCACCAGCGAAGCGCACGCGCGCGGACTCGCTACCGATCGCACCTGTGCGGTAGCGGAGTCGGTAGCGCCCGCGCGCGCCGGTGTGGGTCTCCGCGACCGTCCTCCAGCGCCGGTGGAAGCGGGTCTGCAGCTTGACGAGCTTGCCGGCCGGCGACCGCCCCTGCAACTGCGAGCTCGACGCGCCGTGGAGCCCGATACGCAGTACGCCGAGCACCGTGGCGCGGTGGCCGGCGAGCACGTCGAGATCGTCGTGCCTAACGCTCAGCGCGGTTGCAATTGCGACGGGGCGGGTGAGCGGTGGTGACTGCTCGCCCGGAGCCTGGCTGGCCAACCCCTGTAACGAGACAGGCGGCGCCGGCGGCGGCGCGGGCGTTGGTGGGACGTACATATTCGCGATGTCCTCCTTTGGTCCACGCCTGCGGGGTTAGCTGTCGGGCTCACGCCCTGCCACAGGCACGCAAACGGCATGCACAGGCACGGCGTTACGGCCGCAACAGCGGCCGATTCGCCCCATCCGGGCCGTCCTCATAGCCCGGCAGTGGGTCCCCCGTTCACCTCCAACCAAGGAGGCGACTCGGCGAGATTCGCTCTCAGAAGAGCTCGGACAGGTTAGGCGAGGGTTAGTTGCGTTTGTGTGCTCAAGGGCACACTTGCAGCGGTATGCCCGTAGGCGTTAGAGGCAAATGCTCACTCGATGTCTCCGACTGAACGGAACCGTGGAAATCGAGAGTCCAACTATCAAGGCATTGCCCTCGGCGCCCGATGGTCATTCGAATATGTCGCCACCGCTAGCCACGACTTCGGCGTCGCGCCCCAATTCGACCGCCTCCCGCAGACGCACAGACTCCGTGCGTGCGGCGGGCAGCTGGATCGATCACCGCCTTGAGACCCTCCAGGACATCGAGGCGCTACGCGCCGGACACCCGATGATGGACGCGGTGATCGAGGAGATCGACGGACGCATGATCCGCGTCGGCGACCGTTGGCTCGCGGACTTCGCCTCGTGTAACTATCTCGGCTTCGACCTCGACCCCGAGATCATCGACGCGATCCCGGCGTTCCTGCGTGCATGGGGTACGCATCCGAGTTGGTCGCGCCTGCTTGGAAGCCCCGTCCTGTATGAGCAGATTGAGGAGCGCCTGACGGCGCTGTTGGAGTGCGAAGACGCACTCGTGCTGCCAACCATTACCCACATCCACGCCTCGGTGATCCCGGTTCTGGCGGCGTCGGGGACGATCTTTCTGGACGCGCGGGCGCACAAGACGATGTACGACGGCTGCCAGGTGGCGCGCTCGCGCGGTGCGGCGGTGCGGCGCTTTCGCTTCGAGGACCCGGAGCACCTCGACGAACTGCTCAGCGCCGAGCGCGACAGCGCGCGGCTGGTGTGCATGGACGGCGTCAACAGCATGACCGGCAACCCCCCGGATCTGCGGGCGTTCGCGGAGGTGGCGCGCCGCCATGGCGCGCTGCTGTACGTCGACGACGCCCACGGCTTCGGCGTTGTCGGCGAGCGCACCGCCGATGAGCCGTGCTGCTACGGCAGCCGCGGCAACAGCGTGGTGCGCCACTTCGACGAGACCTATGAGGACCTGGTGCTCGTGGGGGGCTTCTCCAAGGCCTATTCCTCGCTGCTGGCGTTCGTGGCTTGCCCGACGAAGGTCAAGAACCTGCTGAAGGTGGCGGCGCCGCCGTATCTGTACTCGGGCCCCTCGCCAGTTGCCTCACTGGCGACGGTGCTCGCCGGGCTGGACGTCAACGAGCGCCGCGGAGACCAGTTGCGAGCGACGGTGCACCGCCACACGGTGCGTGTGCTCGAGACGCTCACCGAACTCGACGCCCATACGCCCAACCGCTCGCAGCTGCCGATCATCGAGGTCCCGCTGCGCGACCACACCCACATCGACGACGTCGGTCGGATGCTGTTCGAGCGCGGGATCTATGTGACGCTCGCGGCGTATCCGCTGGTGCCGAAGGCTGAGGTGGGCTTCCGCATCCAACTCACGGCGGCGAATACGGACGCGGAAATCGACACTCTGATCTCCGCGCTCGGCGAGCTCTCCGAGCGTGGAGAGCTGCAGGCGGCCAGCGCGCAGCCGATATCAGAGGCGGGGTGATGGACGACGCGGCCCCCGCACCCACGCAGCTCACCGCAGAGAAGCGGGGCGTGGCAAGCGAGCAGGGCCGCACCATGAACCGGCGCCGCCGCGTACAGCCATGGCAGGGCTATCTCGCCTTTGGCGTGGTCACGGCCTTTCTGTATTTGCTGGTCCCACCGCTGAAGGGCAACCCGGCGTTCTTCAACGTGCTCGGTCTGACGAGCTGGATCGCGGTGATTGTCGGCATTCGCCGCAACCGCCCCAGCTACTCGCTGCCGTGGTGGCTGTTCGCGGTCGGCCTGTTCCTGTACTGGCTGGGCGATGTCTACACATACAGCTACCCGCAGTACATCCTGCACGCCGAAGTCTCGTTCCCTTCGATCGGCGACGCGATCTACCTGTCGGTGTATGTGGCGTTGATGCTGGGGTTGCTGCTGCTCGTACGCCGGCGCAACCCGCAGCGCAACCGCAACAGCCTGATCGACGCGGCGATTATGACGCTCGGGCTCTCGCTGCTCTCGTGGGTGCTGCTGATCGCCCCCTACCTGCACGACCAGACCCTCGGCCTGCTACCGAAGCTCGTCTCGGTGGCGTACCCGCTGGGCGACATCATCCTGCTGGCGGCAGCGATCCGCCTGATCCTCGACAGCGGCCGGCGGCGACCGGCGTTCTACCTGCTGAGCGCCAGCATCCTGACCCTGCTGGCAACGGATTTCGTCTATGGGGTGATGACGCTGGACAACGCGTTCCACCATCAGCTGCTGCTGGACCTGGGCTGGTTCGCCTACCAGGTGTTGTGGGGCGCGGCCGCGCTGCACCCCTCGATGGTCGCGCTGGAGGAGCCGGTGAGCAACCGCGAGGCCAAGCTGACGCCCCTGCGCCTGGGCCTGCTGACCGGCGCGTCGCTGATCGCGCCGATCTGCATCCTGCTCAAGGAGCTGAGCCGCGGCGACCTCGACCTGATCGTGATCATCTGCGCCTCGATGATCCTGTTCGGGTTCGTCGTGATGCGGATGGTCGACTTGGTGCGCCAGCAGGAGCGCTCGGCCGACCGCGAGCGGACGTTTGCGGAGGAGAAGGCGCGCCTGACCGCGGAGATCCAGCGGCGCAGCAGCGAGGAACGTTTTGCCTCGCTGGTCCAGCACTCGAGCGATCTGATCACGGTAGTGGGCCCTGACGCGACGATCACCTACCAGAGCCCGTCCTCCGAGCACGTACTCGGTTATCCGCCACACGAGCTGCTCGGCACGCGCTTTGACCAGATCGTGGCCAAGGAGGACGCGGGGCGCCTGCTGCGCTTGCTCGCGGACGGCTCTGCGTATGCGCGACGCGACGCTGACGTGATCGAGTGCACGCTGCGCCACCGCGACGGCGGCCTGCGGCAGTTCGAGATCTTGCACACGAATCTGCTCGACGACGAGCATGTCTGTGGGATCGTGCTCAACGCGCGCGACATCTCCGAGCGCAAGGCGTTCGAGGAGCAGCTGGCGCACCAGGCGTTCCACGACCCCGTGACGAACCTGCCCAACCGGGCGCTGTTCGTCGAGCGCGTGCGCCACGCGATCGGTCGCGCACGGCGTGAGCAGGGTGAGCTGGGCGTGATCTTCCTCGACCTCGACGACTTCAAGACGATCAACGACAGTCTCGGCCACGGAGCGGGCGACACGGCGCTGATCGACATCGCCAAGCGGCTGTCGGGGAGCATCCGCTCCAGCGACACGGCGGCGCGTTTCGGCGGGGACGAGTTCGTGGTCCTGTTGGAGGACCTCGAGAACGCCCAAACGGCGGTCGAGGTGGCCGAACGCATCCTCGAGGATCTGCGCCGGCCGCTGATGGTCGCCGGCAAGGAGCTCGTCGTGCGCGGCTCGATCGGGATCTCGATTCTCGAGGGCTCCTCCCCGGAGGGAGCGGATGAGCTGATTCGCGATGCGGACGCGGCGATGTACATCGCCAAGCGCGACGGCAAGGGCGGCTACCGGCTGTTCGAGCCCGAGATGCACGCGGGCGTATTGGCGCGCCTGGAGTTGCGCGCGGACCTGCAGCGCGCCTTGGAGAACGGCCAGTTCGAGCTGTACTACCAGCCGATCGTGCGCCTCGCCGACGGTGCGGTCGCCGGGATGGAGGCGCTGCTGCGCTGGCATCATCCCGAGCGCGGACTGGTGGTGCCGGGCGACTTCATCCCGTTCGCCGAGGAGACGGGCCTGATCGTGCCGATCGGCCGCTGGGTGCTGCGCGAGGCCTGCCGCCAGGCGGTATCGGTGCAGAGCGTGTGGGGCGGCGCCGATCGGCTCTACATGTGCGTGAACCTGTCGGTGAAGCAGCTCCAGCACAGCGACGTGATCTCCGACGTGCGCGACGCGCTGACGGAGTCGGGTCTGCAACCCGAGCTGCTGACCCTGGAGATCACCGAGTCGATGCTGATCGACGACCCGGAGCTCGCCGTCGTGAAGCTCGAGGAGCTGCGCGCGCTGGGCATACGCGTCGCGATGGACGACTTCGGCACGGGCTACTCCTCGCTGAGCTACCTGAGCCGCTTCCCGGTGGACGTGATCAAGATGGACCGCTCGTTCCTGCGCCCAGAGGCGACGCGCGAGACGGCGGACCTCTCCAGCGCGGTGGTCGCGCTCGGCAGCTCGCTGGCCCTGGAGGTCGTGGCGGAGGGCATCGAACTCGACGAGCAGCTGAGCCGCCTGCGGGATCTGGGCTGCGAGCTCGGCCAGGGCTTCCACTTCGCGCACCCGATGGAGTCGGGGCACCTGGCAGACTTCCTCGCGGGAAGATCGGAGGGCCGCGGGGAGCGCCCCGGCGAGCCCGTGCCGACCCCGCGCGATGTCGCCTAGAGGAGTCCTCGCCAGCCGCGACTTCCGGCTGCTGTTCGCGGGGCGCTCGGTGTCGCTGCTCGGCGACGGAGCGTTCCTGGTAGCGCTGGCGTGGCAGGCGTACACGATCTCCAATGCGCCCTCGGCGCTGTCCCTGCTGGGTATCGCGATGACGGTGCCGCTGATCGCGCTGCTGCTGTTCGGCGGTGTGGTGAGCGACCGCCACAATCGCCGGCGGGTGATGCTGATCGCCGACCTGCTGCGCGCGGTGGTGCTCGCCCTGCTGGGGGCGCTGGCGATGAGCGGGGCCCTGCGGCTGTGGCAGATGATGGTGCTCGTGGCGCTCTACGGGGGGGCACAGGCGTTCTTTGACCCGGCCAGCGACGCGATCCTGCCCGAGCTGCTGCCCGCCAACCAGCTCGGCGAAGCGAATGCGCTGGAGCAGGTCGTACGGCCGCTGGCGCTGCGCCTGGCCGGCCCAGCGCTCGGCGGGATCCTCGTTGGCACGCTCGGGGCGGGCTCAGCGTTCTTCGTCGACGCTGCCACGTTCCTGGCCTCGGCGTCGGCGTTGTGGGCGATGTCCTCCGGCGGCACCGCCGCGCGAGGGCGCATACGCACGCGGCGGGCTCGGCTGGACGAGGTACACGACAAACCTGCCGCGGAGATGGGCGCGGGCAGCTTGAGCGACGGGGAGGAGTCAGCAGGGCTTGCGACCAGCCTCGAACTGCGTGAAGGGTGGTCCTATGTGCGCCGCCACGTCTGGCTGTGGGGGACGCTCGCGAGCGCGGGCATCGCATACCTGCTGTTCATGGGCCCAGCGGAGGTGCTGCTGCCCTACATGGTCAAGCACGTGCTGGGCGGCAGCGGCGTGCAGCTCGGACTGGTGCTCGGCGCCGGCGGGCTGGGTTCGGTGGGCTGCGCACTGGCGATGCTGCACAGTGGGCTGCCGTCGCGGTCGATGACGTTCATCTACGTGGTGTGGGCGCTGGCGACGCTGTCGGTCGCAGGCTACGGCCTGGCGAGCACGATCTGGCAGCTGATGCTGGCGAGCCTCGCATTCAACCTGCTGGAGACGGCGGGCACGATCGTGTGGGCGACGTTCAAGCAGCGCCACGTGCCGGGTGAGATGCTCGGACGCGTGAGCAGCCTGGACTGGCTGATCTCGATCGGGCTGCTGCCGCTCTCGTTCGCGTTGACAGCTCCACTGAGCGCAGCGCTGGGCGCGCGCGCGACACTGATCGGGGCTGGTCTCGCGGGCGCGGCGGCGACGCTCGGCGGGCTGGCGCTGCCGGGAATGCGAGCGGTCGACGGCACGCTCGGCGGCGAAGATCGTGTGGGGTCGTTGACTCCTTCCGGCCGAGCAGCCACAATCAACTGATGGCCAACCCCGACCGGCTGACGGGCCTCGACACGGCGTTCCTGCACCTCGAGGACAACTCGACGGCGCACATGCACGTGGCGTCGGTGATGATCTTCGAAGGTCAAGCCCCGACTCAGCAGGAGCTTGTGGATCACGTCCTGGGCCGCCTGCACCTCGTGCCGCGTTACCGCCAGCGCCTGGCGTACGTGCCGCTCGACCAGGGGCGCCCGGTGTGGACGGACGACCCCCATTTCAACCCGCACTACCACATCCGCCATACCGCGCTGCCGCGTCCTGGCGACGAGGCAGCGCTCAAGCAGCTCGCGGGGCGGCTGTTCTCCCAGCGCCTGGATCGCTCCAAGCCGCTGTGGGAAATTTGGCTCGTGGACCGGATGGCGGGCCAGCGCTTCGCGCTGATCGCCAAGACCCACCACGCACTCGTGGACGGGATCTCGGGCGTGGACATCACGACGGTGCTGTTCGACACGACTCCAGAGCCTGTGGCCCCACCGAATCGGACCGACCAGTGGAGCCCGCGACCGCTGCCGGGCTCAGCGAAGCTGCTCGGCGAGGCGCTGCTGGAGCGCACGACGGTTCCGGGCGAGATGGCGCGCGGGGCGCGCCGAATGCTGCGGACTCCACGCCGCGCGGTGCGCCAGCTGCAGCGCAATCTCGCGAGCATCGGCGCGACGACGCTCGCGGGCATCAACGCGCCGGCGCCGCCGTCGCCGCTGAACGTCGACATCGGCCCGCACCGGCGCTACACGTTCGTGGACGCCGACCTGGCGCTGTTCAAGTCGATCAAGGATTCGCTGGGCGGGACGCTCAACGACGTCGTGCTGACGTGCGTGAGCCTTGCGCTGGGACGCTGGCTGCGCCGCGGTGGACACGACACGGCGGGGCTGGAGCTGAAGGCGATGGTGCCGGTTTCGGTGCGCGCCGACACAGAGCGCGGAGCGCTCGGCAACAAGGTCGCGGCGATGTGGGCACCGCTGCCGGTCGGCGTGGAGGACCCCGCGGAATGCTTTGACCGGATCCGCCTGGCGATGGATAACCTCAAGCGCTCCGGCCAGGCGGTGGGCGCGCAGGCGCTGACGAACCTTGCGGGCTTCGCGCCGCCGACGATCCTCAGTCAGGCGGCGCGACTGCAGGCACGTCAGCGCTACTTCAACCTCGTCGTGACAAACGTCCCGGGCCCCCAGTTCCCGCTCTACCTGCTCGGCCACCGACTGCGCTCGCTCTACCCCGTGGTGCCGCTCGCGCGCCGCCAGGCGCTGGGGATCGCAGTGATGAGCTACAACGGCCACCTCGGCTTCGGTCTGCTGGGCGACTATGACGCGCTCCCGGAGCTCGACGAGATCGCGCTCGACCTCGAGCACTCGGTGCGCCTGCTGGCCCGCGCGGCGGGCGTGTCGCGGCCGCGCGCCACCAAGGGCGCCGCACGCCCCGCCAACGTCGCGAAAGCCGCCAGGAGCGGCGCGCGAAACAACTCCAAGAAAACTCCCGCCGCGACGAAAGCGAAGGCGCCAGCCAAACCGCGCCAGCGGGCCAAGCCAGCCAAAGCCTCACCGGCCAAGCCCTGACGCGACCGCGCGGCAAGGCCCGCGTAGGCTACTGGCCATGAGCATGCGTCTGGCCCTCTGCCAACTGAACGCCACGGTCGGCGACATTGGCGGCAACGCGCAGCGCATCCGTGCGGGCATCGCGGCCGCAAGCGAGGCCGGCGCGCAGCTCGTCTTGGCTCCCGAGCTGGCGCTGACTGGCTACCCCCCCGAGGACCTGCTGCTGCGCGAGCACTTCCTGCACGACGCGCGGGTCGCGCTCGAGGAGCTCGCGGCCGACGTCCACGGGATCGTCGCCGTCGTCGGCTTCCCCGAGCGCGCCGAGGACGTGTACAACGCCGCGGCGGTGCTCGCCAACGGCACGGTCCACGCGATCTACCGCAAGACCCACCTGCCCAACTACGGCGTCTTCGACGAGCAGCGCTACTTCCAGGCGGGCCGCGGTGGCGCGGTGATCGACATCGGCTCCCAGCGCGTCGGGCTCACTGTGTGCGAGGACATCTGGGAGCCCGGGGCGCCGGCCTCCGAGGAGGCGCTGGCGGGGGCGACGCTGATCCTCAACATCTCGGCCTCCCCTTACCACGCGGGCAAGGGCGCCGAGCGCGAGCGCATGCTCGCACAGCGCGCCCGCGAGCACCTCGCGTGCGTGGCGTTCTGCGCGCTCGTCGGCGGCCAGGACGAGCTGGTCTTCGACGGGCACTCCTGTGTGGTCGACCACACAGGCACGACGATCGCGCGCGCCGCGCAGTTCGAGGAGGACCTGCTGCTCTGCGACGTCGATTTGAAGGCGGCCGCGGCGGCGCGTCTGCGCGAGGCCGGACATCGTTCGACGGCGCGCCGCGCGCGCTCACCCGTTGAGGTGCTCCCGGCGCTGAACTCGCCCGATCGGACGGCTCACCGCCCAGCGCCATCGTCGCCGGCCGCGAATGCGCCCTCCACCGCGACCGCGGCAGCATCGGCCGCAACGGCGCCCTCCGCGCCGGCTGCGTCGTCGGCGTCGGCGACCCGTCTGCACGAGCCGCTCGCGCCACAGGAGGCCGAGGTCTACGCCGCGCTCTCGCTGGGGTTGCGCGACTACGTCGAAAAGAATGGCTTTCGCCACGTCGTCCTCGGCCTCTCGGGTGGGATCGACTCGGCGCTCGTAGGCTGTATCGCCGCCGACGCGCTCGGCGCGGACCGGGTTAGCGTGGCGGTGATGCCTTCGCGCTACTCCTCGGCGGCGACCCAGGACGACGCGCGTGGGCTCGCGGCGGCACTCGACGTACAGGTCCACGAGCTCGCGATCGAGGCCGTGGTGGACACGTACGCGGCGACGCTGCAGGAGGCGTTCGTCGACCGCGAGCCGGACCTCACCGAGGAGAACCTGCAGGCGCGGATCCGCGGCAACCTCCTGATGGCGCTGTCGAACAAGTTTGGCTGGCTCGTGCTGACGACGGGCAACAAGTCCGAGATGTCGGTCGGCTACACGACGCTCTACGGTGACCTAGCGGGCGGTTTCGCGGTCATCAAGGACGTTCCGAAGACGTTCGTCTATCGCCTCTGCCTGTGGCGCAACTCGCCCGCAGGTGAGCAGTCGCTCGCCGGTGGCGCTAAGACAGCGCGCGTGAGCGCCCCGATCCCGACGTCGATCATCGAGCGCGCGCCCTCCGCGGAGCTGCGTGAGGGGCAGCGCGACGACGACTCGCTGCCTCCATATGAGCTGCTCGACCACATCCTGCGGGGCTACATCGAGCTCGACCTGGGGCGCGAGCGACTGATCGCCCAGGGATTGCCGGCCGAGGAGGTCGATCGCGTGATTCGCCTCGTGGACCTTGCCGAGTACAAGCGCCGCCAAGCCCCCCCGGGCATCAAGCTCACCACACGCGCATTCGGGCGCGACCGGCGCATGCCGATCACCAACCGCTATCGCGGCTAGAGCGCGCCTGCCGGCGTCTGGCGCCGCCGGCTCCGCGCCTGCAGCGGCCTCCCAAGCGGCCCGCTACCCTGCGCTCTCGGTGCTCTCCTGGCAGCGTTCCCGTGTTCGCGCACTCGCGACGTCCTGTGCCGCGCTCTTTGCCGTGCCCGCTCTCGGCCTGAGCGCCTGCGCGAACACCCTTCAGGACAAGCGTGTGACGCCGAGCTTCCTGGAGCCGCTCGTGATGCAGAGCGAATTCCCGGTCTACTGGCTCGGCGGAACGTTCCAAGGTTTCGCGATCATCAGCGTCACGCGCGACCCCGGGGGCGCCTACACGATCAAATACGGCAACTGTCGCCAGGGCGGCGAGAACGTCTGCGTGACACCGCTGGAAATCGTGACCTCGCCGGACAACAGTTTTCAACCGGGCGGCTCGACGCCACAACGGCGGATCGCCGTGCGCGGCGTCGCGAGCCTCGCCGCGCAGGGCGGCAAGACGATCGAGGTCCCCACGGGGAAGGTCGTCGTGAACATCTTCGCCGAGCGCCCCGCGCTTGCCCGTGTCGCGGCGCAGGCGATGGTGACGATCAACGCGATGCAGCTCTCGGGGGTGCGGCTGCCGCGCACGCTGCCGGACACCGGCTTTGCACAGAAGCCGCTCGTCTCCCAACAACCCCCGCGCCCGCCGGCGCAGCCAGGGATCTCAGGGGGATAGCTCGCGCACGGCGATCGTCATGCGCGTCACCGCGCACAGGCGCCCGTCGTCGTCGCTGAAGCGCACATCCCACACCCACGTCGTGCGACCGCGGTGCAGCCGCGTCGCGTGCGCGTGCACCGTGCCCGCCGTGACGGGCCGCAGAAAGCTCGTGTTGTTGGAGAGACCCATCGCGGTGAGGCCGTGCTCGAGCACGGTGAGGCCGGTCGCGAGCGAGGCCATGGCCTCAGCCATCGAGGCATAGACGCCGCCGTGGATGAGCCCCGCGGGCTGCTTGAGCTCATCGCGAACCGCTACTTGCGCGCGCACGACTTCCTCGGAGAGCTCGAGCAGCTCGAGGCCATAGTGGCGGTCGAAGCCGAGCAGCACGCCGTTGACCTGGTCGATAGTGGGAAGGGCCATCGCGGCGCCACGATAGCCTACGTCCTGCGCGAGGAGCAGCTGGATCGGTCTCGCGAGCGCGGCGGTTTGCGCTCGGCTCGATCCCAGCGAGATCTCGCCCAAGAGCACATATATGAGCCCCCTGAGCAGTCTTCCCCCAGATCTAAGCGCCACGCTTTCACTGGTGTTGCGCCAGCGCAAGCGCTACGCCGAGGTCGCGGCGATGCTCGGGATCCAGGAGCGCGCCGTGCACGACCGTGCGCACGCCGCGCTCGCGGTGCTCGCCCCCGGCCAGGCGCGCGCCCTCGATGCCGCACAGCGCGAGCGCGTCGGTGAGTACCTGCTCGGCCAGCAGAGCGAGACCGCGCAGCGGGAGACCCGGACCTACCTTGCCAGCGACCCCGCCGCGCACGCGTGGGCGGCGGCCCTCACCGATGAGCTCCAACCGCTGGCAGCACAGCCACTGCCCTCGATCCCGGCACCGCAAAGCCACGAGCCACAGCTGGCGAGCTCGCGCGCCGGTGGCGCGATCGTGCTCGGCGCGATCGCCGCGGCGATCGTCGTGGCGGTCCTGTTGATAGTCGGCGTTGGTGGGGGTGGCGGCAGTGCGCACACCACCTCGAATCCAAGCGCCTCCAGCGGGTCCCAGACCCCGTCCTCCCACGATGGGACCTCCACAAGCGGCAACTCGACGAGCACAAGCAGCTCGGGCACGAACGGCAACACGAGCACAGACGGCAGCTCGAGCGCCAACGGAGCGTCGAGCACGAGCGGTGCGTCACAAACAAGTCACGGCAAAGCGCTCACCCTCACCCCGCCCAGCCCGGCGACGAGCAAAGCGGTCGGCGTCGCCTACGTCCTGACCCAGAAAGGCCGGCACGCGTTCTATCTGTTCGCCAAAGGCCTGCCCACGCTCGCCAGCGGAGCGTTCTACGCGGTCTGGCTGGAAGGCGCGGCGAGCGCCCCCGCATACCCGCTCGGGAGTCTGCCCTCACCGGCAGCCAACGGCCTCATCGAAGGTGGCGGCCCGCTGCCGAGCAGCGCGGGGGACTACCGGCGCATCCTTGTGACAACCGAGACCAGCCACCACCCGACGACGCCCGGGCCGACGGTACTCCGCGGCGCCTTCTCGCTTCAATAGCTGACGAGCAGCTTGCCGGGATTCATGATCCCGCTGGGGTCCAGCTCGGCCTTGAGCGCCCGCAACGCCCCCACCCCGTGCGCGCCGATCTCGCGCTCGATCCACGGTGCGTGGTCGCGACCGACGGCATGGTGGTGCGTGATCGTGCCGCCGTTGTCGAGGATCGCATCGCCCGCAGCGCGCTTGACGGCGTGCCATTGCTCGAGCTCGGCCCCCTCACGCTGGCGGGCGAGGAACGTGAAGTACAGCGACGCGCCCGTCTCATACAGATGCGAGATGTGACACATCACCAGCCCCGGCGTCCCCTGCGTCGTGAGCGCGTCGGCGATCGCGCGTCCCACGGCACTATGCAGCTCCATCAGCTTCGACCACGACGTCGCGGTCTCGAGCGTCTCGACCATCACGCCGTGCGTGAGGAGGTCGTCGCGCAGGTACGGCGCGGCGAACCGTTGCGCGCGCCATGCCTCCCCGGGGGAGCGCCCGACGGGCAGGCCGCCATGCTCGCGCACGAGTGAAAGCGCCCGCGCGCGGCGCTCCGCGACGCTGCGCTCGGAGCCCTCGAAGCCGAGGATCGCCAGGCAGCCCGCGCCGTAGCCGCGGGCGCCGATATAGGCGCGGCCGAGACGGCCCTTGAGCCCACCCGTGCCGGCCAGCGCCAGCGACATGCGTGTCTCGCTTTCGTCGGAGAGGCGCGCGACGGTCGGCGCGATGCGCTCTTGTGCGAGCCCCCGCAACGCCGCCGCACCGGCCACGAAATCCTCGAAGAAGACGCCCTCGTAGCGGCTGTGCGCGGGGGCCTCACGCACGCGCAGCGTGAGCTCGTGGATCACCCCCAGCGTGCCCTCCGAGCCAACCGCGAGCTCGCGCAGGTCCGGCCCGGCGGCGCTCGCCGGCACGGGGTGCGCGACGAGCTCGCCCACCGGCGCGCTCATGCGCAAGCCCAACACGAGCTCCTCAAAGCGCCCGTAGCCCGTCGAGGCCTGGCCGGCCGAGCGCGTCGCGGCGCAGCCGCCGAGCGAGACGTACTCATAGGACTGCGGGAAATGGCCCAGCGTGAGGCCCTGCGCACCCAGCTGCCGCTCGAGCGCGGGCACCCGCATGCCGGCCTGCGCGGTCACACTCAGCGATTCGCGGTCCAGCGCGACGAGCTCGCCGAGCTCGCGCAGGTCGAGCGCGAGCACCGCCGCGTGTGCTCCGCGCAGCGGCGCGAGACCCCCGACGACGCTCGTGCCGCCCCCGAACGGGACCAGCGCGAGCGAACGCCGCGTGCAGAGCTCGAGTAGCCCGCGCAGTTCCGCCGCGCTCCCCGGGTAGACGACAGCGTCGGGGGCGTCCTCCGGCTCACCAGCGCGCAGCCGCACGAGATCCGGATAGCCCTTGCCGGCCGCGTGCAGCACGCGCTCCTCGTGCCCGTCGCGCACGCCGCCCTCACCGAGCGTCTCGCGCAGCTGCGCGAGCGCCTCCACAGGCAGCCGCGAAGGCGACAGGCGCACATTCCCAAGCGCCACCGGCGCGCGCGGGCGCTCGGCGACGCCGACCGTCTCGCGCAAAAATGCGAGCGCGTGCGCCGGCAGGCCCGGCGGGCGCTCCGGGTCCCCCCAGCCCCACCACCGCATCGACGCACTAGCCAAAGATCCGCTCCAAGCCGTCAAGCGCCTCGTCGAGCGTTGCGCGCGCCGCACGCGCCACACGACGCGCGCCGATGTGCGGGAATAGCCCGCGCAGCGCCTGGCGCAGCTCGATCGTGACGTTCGTCGCCGTGCCCGCCGGCTCCAGCCGCAGCTCGGTCTCCGCCGAGGTCAGCAGGCGCGCGAACGGCGTGTCCTGCACCTGCTGGGACCAGCACAGCACCAACGTCTGCTCGTCCTGGGAGAGCACGCGGAAGTCAGCCCGCACGTGCCGCCCGCGCGGGCTCGCGAGGACCTCGGTGAACGCGTCGTCCTCGACCGCCTCCACGCGCGCCACGCGCGGCCACCACCGCGGCAGGTGATGCGGGTCGCCGATCAGCTCCCAGATCTCCCCCGCTGGCGCTGCGATCGCACGGGTGCGGCGCGTGGTCGGCACGTGACTAAGCCTACGAGGCGTAGGAGATCAGCGCGTGCGCGTCGTGCGGCGCCAGGCGCTCACGGCCGCCGAGGAACGCGAGCTCGACAAGAAAGCCGCAGCCCACGACCTCGCCGTCGAGCTGCTCGACAAGCTCACACAGGGCGCGCGCGGTGCCGCCGGTCGCCAGCAGATCGTCGTGGACGAGCACGCGGGTCCCGCGCCGTACCGCGTCGCTGTGCAGCTCTAGCTCGCCGGCGCCGTACTCCAGCATGTACTCCGCGCTGATCGTCTCGTACGGGAGCTTGCCCGGCTTGCGCGCCAGCACGAACCCCGCGCCGAGCTCCAGCGCGAGCGCCGGGCCCAGCAGAAAGCCACGTGCCTCCGCCGCCACGACGCAATCGACCCCCAACGGCCGCGCGTAGTCGGCCAGACCGCGCACGGCGTGCGCGAGCGCCGCGGCATCCGCCATCAGCGGTGTGATGTCCTTGAAGACGATCCCCGGCCGGGGGAAGTCAGGGATGTCGCGGATCAGCGGCCGCAGGTCGGGTGCGGCCATCAGCCCGCGATCTTGCGCAGGTCGCGCACCAGCAGCAGGTGGCGCAGGTGCGTCGTCACGGCCGCGAGGTTCTCCAGCGCCTCCAGCGCCTCGTTGCGCCGTTGCGGATTGCGCGAGCGCAGCGCCGGCGCGAGGATCTGCTGCAGCAGGTTCGCCTCGCGGTCCGCGGAGGAGCGAAACACGCGTAGGTTGCGCCCGCCGACCCCGTAGCGCGCAAGTTCGGCGACCGCGCCCACGATTTCGCGCTCTGTCTCGTCGTAGTAGCGCGCCCCGCCGCGCATCTCGCCCTTGACGACGCCGTACTCCTCGAGCTCGCGTAGGAGCTTCGCCTCGGCCTTCGTCTCCTCCAGGACTTCCTCCATCGAGAACAGCGCCCCGCTGCTCTCGCGCACGCTTACCCCGGCACGCCGCGGCCGCACATTCTCGCGACCCGGCGGTGTCGGCGGGGTACCTGCTTCGCCGCGGCCCGACGCCAGTTCCTGGCGAATCACGCGCAGCGGCAGGAACTCGTCGCGCTGCAGGCGCAGGACCATCCGCAGGCGCGCGACGTCGCTCTGGGTGTAGAGCCGGTAACCGCCTGGGGTGCGCCGCGGGGTGATGAGCTTCTGATCCTCCAGATAGCGGATCTTGGAGATCGAGATGTCCGGGAACTCCTGCGCCAGCGCCTTGCAGACCGCTCCGATCGTGATCGACTTCTGACGCGCCGTGCCCGCGGCGGCGCGGCCCGCCGCGAGCCCCTGCTCGAGCTCGCCCACGTCGGCCTCAATGCCCTCCTCGCCGGGGGTCCTGGTCTCGGTGTGGGTCCTCGTCGCCATCTCAGCGCGCGTGGTAGGTGAGCTTGTACTTGCCGATCTGCACCTCGTCGCCCTCGTCCAGGCGATGGGACTCGATCCGCTCGCGGTTCACATAAGTGCCGTTCAGCGAACCGCAGTCATCGAGGTGCCACATGTCGCCGCGGTGAATCAGGACCGCGTGATCGCGCGAAACCGTGATGTCATCGAGAAACACGTCGGCGTCCGGGCGACGGCCGATGCTGAGACGCTCGCCCTGCAACACGAAGCTCTCCCCCACGCGACCCCCGCCCGCGCGAATCACGAGCGCCGGGCCCTGCGCGGTGACCTCGCCGAGCTCGACCGGCACGAGCTCGCCGGTCTCATCGATCCGGTACGTCGCCGTGACCGACTCGCCGCCCGCCGCGCCGACTCCCTCGCTGCGCAGGGGGGTGCCGCAGCGCTGGCAGTAGTTGGCGCCCTCGCCGTTGACGAAACCGCACTCCGGGCAGTGCTGGGCCATGCGCCTGCGCTCCCTCAGCCGGCGCTCGGCGGATCGCCCTCGTCGCTCGCGCCCTGCCGCCGCGCGAGGATGTCGGTGAGCTGCTGCACGTCCTCGCCGGTGATCAGCTGCTCGCCGCCGTCGTGCTTCTTGCGCATCCGGTTAACCAGCTCGGCGCGCAGGATGTCGATCTTGCCGTGCAAGATGCGCCGCCGGTAAGAGATCTCGGTCTCTTCGTCGGTCAGCTCGCGTATCAAGCCCTTGAGCTCCGCTTCGCTCAGTGATCCGAGGTCGGGGAAGGTATCCATCGGGTGCTGATCACTGCTCCTCTCGCTGACTTTCTCGTGAACGCCCTCGACGCGCCGCAGGCCGCGGCGTCACGCCGACACTCCCTTATCGGCAACTATAGCCCAAACGTCAAGCTGAGCTTGAGGCTCGAACCTGCCGACGACCGTCGCGCACGTACAACGCCGACGCCCACAGCGCAAGCACGAGGCCGATGTAGAGCAGCACTTCGCCGAAACCTTCGAGACCGACCATCGCGAAGAAGAACGCGCCCATCACGGGCGCCACCGAGAGGCGCCCCGGCCAGTTGATACGCAGCTCCACCCCCCGCGCCAGCCCGTAGCGGCCAAGCGCGAGCATCACGAGTTCGCGCGCGATCAGTACGCCGAGCGCCCAGCGCGGCAGCAGCGTGAAATGCCAGCACACCACGATGCCCGCGATCGCCAGCATGCGGTCGGTGATCGGATCCATGAGCGCCCCCAGGCGGCTGTACTGGCCCGTCACACGAGCCGCGATCCCATCCGCGTAATCGCCCCAACCGATCACCGCGAACAGCACCGCCGCGAGCGCGCTCGGGCCCTCGCTACCGGAAAGCGCCACCACGACAAAGACCGGGACCAGCGCCAGCCGCACGAAGCCGATCGCGTTCGGCAACGTCCACGGGCGCAGCGGCTCGCCCGCCGCCGTCTGCGGTGGCGGGGGGCCCGAGCGATCCAGGCCGGATAGACGTGCGAATGTGAGCCGCCGCGCGCGTACGCGCGCGCGCGCGGCGGGGTCGGCAATTGACTGCCCCGCATGCGCTCCCCCCTCGCGCGTGCGCGCCGCGGGGTCCGGCGCGGGGTCCGGCGCGGAGGGACCTACGGGACGGTCCGGCACAACTGCTCCAGCGCCCCCACGAGCGCCGCGGGCTCGCCCCCCAGGGGGATGCCTGGAGCCTCCAGACGCCCGCGGCGCACCTGCACCTCGACCTCGCCCGAGTCGACCGCGCGCTTGCCCACCGTCAACCGCAGCGGGCAGCCGAGCAGCTCGGCGTCGGCGAACTTCTCTCCCGGCCCCGCGTCGCGATCGTCGTAGAGCACCTCCACGCCCGCCGCCCCCAGCGTCTTGTAGAGCTCCTCCGCCGCTACCCGCGCGGGACTGTCCGCCTTTCCGACCGCCACAAGGTGCACCGCGAACGGCGCCAGCGCTCGCGGCCAGGAGATCCCGTGCTCGTCGGCGTACTGCTCGACCGCCGCCGCCGCGATCCGCGCGGGGCCGATCCCGTAGCAGCCCATCCAGATCGGCTGCTCGCGCCCGGACTCGTCGAGATAGCTCGCCCCGAGTGGCTCGGAGTAGCGCGTGCCGAGCTTGAAGATGTTGCCCACCTCGATCGCCGACTCGATCTCGATCGCGTGCCCGCCAACGGTGTCGCCCGCGCGCACCAGCCGCACGTCAACCGCGCGAAATACAAAGTCGCGACCCGGAACCACGCCCCGCAGGTGCGTATCGGGGCGGTTCGCGCCGGTCACGTAGCCGCCGCTGTCGCCCACCGCGCCACCGCCGGGCGCGGCGCCAGCCGCCAATGCGGCTTCGTCGAGCAGGATCTCCACGTTGCCGTCCAGGCCGACCGGCCCGATGAACCCCGCGGGACCGAGTCGCGCCGCGATCTCCTCGGGATGCGCCGGGCGGCTGCGCGCCCCCAACGCCCCCGCGAGCTTGATCTCGTTCACCCGGTGATCCCCGCGCACGAGCACGAGCACCATGCGCGACCCCTCCCCCTCATCCAAAACCACTGGATAAGCCTTCAGCAGGGCACCCTCGGGCACGCCCAGCGCACCCGACACATCCGCGACCGTGGTGAGCCCCGGCGTGGGCACCTCCTCGGGCGCCGACGGAGCGGGGGGCAACTGCACCGGCTGGGGCGTGGCGCACGCGACCTCCACGTTCGCCGCATAGCCCGGCGCGATCGCCACGTCGTTCTCGCCCGCCGGGCACGGCGCCATGTACTCGTGGGCCCCCAGGCCGCCCATCATCCCGACGTCGGCCTCAACGCGGTAGAAGCGCAAGCCCGTGCGCTCCATGATGCGGTCATACGCGCCGACGTGCAGTTGGTAGCGCTCCTCCAGACCCTCCACGTCGCGGTCGAAGCTGTAGGAGTCCTTCATGATGAACTCCCTCGTGCGCAATACGCCCGCGCGCGGCCGCGGCTCGTCGCGCTCCTTGACCTGGAAGTGGTAGAGGATCAAGGGCAGGTCGCGGTATGAGCGCACCGTCTGCGCGACGTGGGTCGTCACGGCCTCCTCGTGAGTCATCGCCAGCACCAGGTCCGAGCCCTTGCGGTCCTGCAGCTTGAACAGCTCCTCGATCTTGTAGCGGCCGGTCTTGCGCCACGGCTCCGCGGGCTGCAGGACGGGCATCAGCAGCTCTTGACCCCCGATCGCGTCGATCTCCTCGCGAATGATCTGCACCGCGCGCTGGTGCACGCGCCAGCCCGCCGGCAGCCACGTCCACATGCCCGCCCCGATCTGACGGATCAGGCCCGCGCGCACCATCAGCTTGTGCGAGATCGCCTCCGCGTCTGTGGGGGCCTGCTTCTCAGTGGGTAGTAGATATTCCGAGAGCCGCGTCATCTCAGGGCGCAGCCTAGCCCCTCTGATACAACAGCGGCCAACCGCTGGCAGTCAAACCGAGACCGAGGAGCCCGACATGGCCTACACAGTTCCACCGCTCCCCTACGCCTACGACGCGCTGGAGCCCCACATCGACAAGGCGACGATGGAATTCCATCACGACAAGCACCACCAGGCCTACGTCGACAAGGTCAACGCCGCCCTCGAAGGGACCGCGCTCGCGGATACCGCGATCGAGGACATCCTCAAGGACCTCAGCCAGGTGCCTCAGGACAAGTTGGGGGCCGTCAAAAACAACGGCGGCGGCCACTACAACCACACGCTCTTCTGGGAGAACATGGCGCCGGACGGCGGCGGCGAGCCCAGCGGCGAGCTCGCGGACGCGATCGACTCCGCTTTCGGCTCCTTCGCGGACTTCAAGGGCAAGCTCAAGGAAACCGGCATCAACCAGTTCGGCTCCGGCTGGTCCTGGCTTGTAGTCGACGGCGGCTCCCTCGCGGTCGTCGGAAGCGCCAACCAGGACAACCCGATCTCCGACGGCAAGACCCCGCTGCTCGGCGTCGACGTCTGGGAGCACGCCTATTACCTCAACTACCAGAACCGCCGCCCCGACTACATCGAGGCTTGGTGGAACGTCGTCAACTGGCCCAAGGTTACCGAGCGCTACGCGGCGGCGAAGGGCTAAGTCGCATCCCTTTGGGCGCCCGTCGCCGGCGCGGGCGCCCCGTGTTACACTGATATCGTGCTACACGTATCCAGTGCCTCATATCGACCGAGGACGAGACGATGGCCAACTTGACTCTCTCCATCGACGATGCCCTGCTCAAGCGCGCCAGACTTCGCGCGCTTGAACAGGACACTTCGGTCAATACGCTCGTGCGCGAGTACCTGGAGGACTTCGCCACTGCCGGCTCGCGGCCCTTGGCCATCGCGGGGTTCCTGGCGCTGAGCGAGTCGCTCCATGCCGGCAGCGGCGCCGGTGGCCGTCACTGGACGCGCGAGCAGCTGTATGAGCGCTAGCGCGTTGGTGGACACCAACGTCCTGGTCTATGCGGTCGACGAGGACGAGCCCGAGAAGCGCGATACGGCACGGAAGCTGCTCGCCGCCTCACAGCCCGGAGCGCTCACCCTGAGCGCGCAGGTCCTTGGCGAGTTCTACGTAACCGTCACCCGCAAGCTCGCCCGGCCGATCCCGGCCGCGGCGGCAACGGCGTTGCTCGAGTGGCTCGAGCTGTTCCCGATGGTGCAGATCGACGCCGCGCTCGTCAAACACGCGGTCGAGATCAGCCGCTCGGCCCAGATCTCCTACTGGGATGGTCTCGTAGTCGCAGCTGCGGCGCGCGCGGATTGCGACCGACTCCTCAGCGAGGACCTGGGCGACGGGCAAAAGATCGCCGGAGTGCTAGTCGAGAACCCTTTTCGGCTCAGCTCCGACTGAAGCGCCGGCCCGCGACAGGCGAGACCGCCTCGTCGAGCTTCGCCGCGGCGCCGTTTGCGCCACTCCCGCCGTTACCGTCGGGCTGCAGCATCGACTCCAGCACCGCATCTGCCGCGTCATCGTTCGCGGCCGCCGCAGCCTCCAGGGCGGCGAGCCGCTCAGGCGTCATCTGGGTCTCGTCCTCATTGTCCGCGAGCCACGCGCGCGCCTCCGCGGCGGCGGCCTCGTCGCGCTGGACGGTCTTGCCCGCGGCGTAGTAGCGGTCGATCTCCTTGAAGAGCTCGTCGACGAGCTGGTCGGTCGGGACCTTCTTCAGCGGCTCGCCCTTGGAGTAGATCATCCCCATGTCCTTTGCGCCTGTGATGCCGAAGTCCGCGTGGCGGGCCTCGCCGATGCCGTTCACCGCGCAGCCGAGCACTGAGACCTCGATCGGGTCCTCGTAGGCTTCTAGGCGGCGCTCGACCTCGGCTACCACCGTGTCCATATCGAACTGCAGCCGGCCGCAGGTGGGGCAGGCGATCAGGTCGGGGCCGCGCTCGCGCAGCTTCAGGGCCTTGAGGATCTCCCAGGCGACCTTGACCTCTTCCTCGGCGTGGAACGTCGAGAGCGAGATCCGGATCGTGTCGCCGATACCGTCGGCCAGGAGCGTGCCGAGCCCGACCGCGGACTTCAAGGACCCCGACCACTTGGTCCCGGCCTCAGTGATCCCCAGATGGAGCGGGTAGGGGATTTTCTCGGAGAGCAGGCGATTGGAGGCGATCGTGTTGGGTACCGAGGTCGACTTCATCGAGACCTTGAAGTCAACGAATTCCAGGCTCTCCATCAGTTGCACGGTCTCCAGGGCCGCAGTCACGAGCGCCTCGACGGGGTTGTCGTACTCGAGTTGGCGCAGGTGCTTGGGCAGCGAGCCCGAGTTGACCCCGACGCGCAGCGGCGTCCCGCGCTCGCGCGCGAGCGCGACGACTTCGGCGACCTTGTCCGGCCCGCCGATGTTGCCTGGGTTGATCCTTACGCAGTGCGCCCCCGCCTCGATCGACTTCAGCGCAAGCGTGTGGTTGAAGTGGATGTCGGCGATGATCGGGATCGGGGACTGGGAGACGATTGACTTCAGCGCCTCGACGTCCTGCTCGCGCGGGACCGCGACGCGCACGATGTCCGCGCCGGCATCGGCGACCTTGAGAATCTGCTCCATCGTTGCCGCGAGGTTGGCGGTCTCGGTCTTGGTCATCGTCTGCACCGCGACCGGTGCGCCGCCGCCGATCGCGACGGGGCCGACGTGGAGCTGGCGTTGGGAGGCCATTTACCCATTCTACGGCGGAGGTCGTGAACGAACAGTGAAGGTGCTCGATCGTGACGCTATTCTCGGACTGCGTGAATTCCTACGGCAAGTCGAGGGGCCAGTTCGAGGTCTCGGAGGACTTCGACGCCGACAGCGACGAGCTCGCCGACCTGTTCGGGATACCGGTGTCGTCCGTTGCGCCTGCCCAGGATGTCTATCCCACCGCGCGTGGACCACTCGCGCGCCTGGCCTCCCCTCTGGCAGCACGCGCGCGACAACGCAGGCACGAGCGGTTCTTTGCGCTAACGAGTCTCCCACCCGACGCGCACATCCTCGACGTCGGTTGCGGGCGGCTAGGTCTGCGAGCACTGGAGCCCGCGTTGAACATCACGGGCGTCGACATCGCACCGTGCCCCGACTACCCCGGTCCGTTCGTGCAAGCCGATGCGGCCAAGGGCCTGCCGTTCTCAGACGACGCGTTCGATCTCGTGTACTGCAGCAGCGTGATCGAGCACGTCCCGCGCGTCCAGCGCGCGGCGTTCGCGGCAGAGCTGCGACGCGTCGGCCGGGGCTGGTTCGTGCAGACCCCGGCGTGGTCGTTCCCGATCGAGCCCCACGCACTGCTTCCCTTCGCGCATTGGCTGCCGCCGCGCATCCGCCGCCCCTACTGGCGCCTCGGGGCAGCCGGCAACTGGGAGGAGATCGATCTGTTGCGCCGCAGCGAAATGGAGGCGCTATTTGGGTCGGCCCGCGCCGAGCGCGCAGGCCCACTCGTCAAGAGCTGGGTGTGCGTGCAGCCGGTGCGCTAGCTAGGCGCGTACATCGCCTCGATCTCGGCGGCGTACTTCTGCGCGATCGGCTTTCGCTTGAGCTTCATCGTCGGCGTCAGCTCGTCCTCTCCGGGGAGCCAATCGCCGGGGACGATCGTGAACTTCTTGATCTGCTCGACCCGCGCGAGCGTTGAGTTGGCGGCGTCGATCGCCTGCTGGACCGCCTCGCGCACAGCGGGCTCGCCAGCGAGCTGCTCCAGCGTGGCGCCCTCCAGCTCATGTTTGGAGGCCCACAGTGGCGCAAAGTCGGCGTCGAGCACGATCAGCGCAGTGTTGTAGGAACGCGCGTCGCCGATCGCGCAGGCCTGCCCGATCAGCGGCGAGGCGCTCTTGATCGCGGCCTCGATGTTGGCCGGCGACATGTTCTTGCCGGCCGCGTTGATGATGAGCTCCTTCTTGCGGTCGACGATCTTCAGATAGCCGTCCTCGTCGAGCTCGCCGATGTCCCCGGTGTGCAGCCAGCCCTCGGGGTCGATCGCCTCGGCGGTCTTCTCGGGAGCGCCGCGATAGCCGAGCATGACGACCTCACCCCGCACCAGCACCTCGCCGTCGGGCGCGATCGCAATTTCGACACCCGGGGCGGGCGGGCCGACCGTGCCGAGCTTGATGCGCTCGGGCGGGTTCACGCAGCCCGCGCCACAGGTCTCCGACATCCCCCAGAGCTCCGACAGCGGGATCCCGATCGCGTGGAACAGCTCCAGTACCTCGATCGGCGTCGGCGCGGCGCCGACGTTGACGGCCTTGACCTCGTCAAAGCCGAGCATCGAGCGCAGCCCGGCGAAGATCTGCTCGTCTGCCGCCGCGACCTCAACGGCGAGCGCCTCGGGAACCGGCTCCCCGCGCTGCTCCAGGCGCACCTTCTCGACCGCGGCCGCGAGCGCTCGCTCGGTGGGCTCGCGCTGCTCATCCGGCAGACCAGCGAGCATCGTCTCCAGGCCCGCCTTGAGCTTCTCCCAAATGCGCGGCACGGCGAAGAACCATTGCGGACGAACTTCGGGCAGGTACGCCATCACTTCGCGCGGATCCGGGCAGCTGGTGATCTGCAGGCCATAGACAATCGGCAGATAGTGGTGCGCGCCGCGCTCGGCGATGTGTGCCGCGGGCAGCCACGAGATCACACGAGAGCCCTTCGGGAACTGCACCATGCGCTCGATCCCGCTGACCGCGGAGAGCAGGTTGCGGTGACAGAGCTGCACGCCCTTCGGCGGGCCCGTCGTGCCGGAGGTGTAGATCAGCGTCAGAACGTCCTCCGGGCCCACTTGCGCCGCGGCCCGTTCGACCGCGTCTTGCAGATCGGCGTCACGCCCGGAAGCCTCGACGTCCTCGAGCGTCAGAACGCCGTCGGGAAGCTCACCCTCGGGGTCCACGAGAATCACGTGCTCCAGATGCGCCAGATTGTTTCGGGCCTGCAGCAGGCGGTCGAGGTACTGGCGCTCGACGATCGCGATCCGCGCGGCCGCGTCGGACACGACGAACTCGATCTGGTTGGCGGCGTAGGTCTGGTAGATCGAGAACGGCGTCGCGCCCAGCGTCACGGCAGCCATGTCGGCGACATGAAACTCGGGGCGGTTGCCGAGCAGCAGCGCGAGCGTCTCGCCACGGCGCAGCCCGAGGCGGTGCAGGCCGCCCGCAAGGTCGCGCACGCGCCGGCGCCACTGCGCCCAGGAGAGTGTCTGCGCGTCGCCCTTCGTGCGGATCGCGACGCTCTCTCCACCTGCCGCGCAGGTGATGTCGAACGCCTCCACCATCGTGGTCGCACGTGCCGCTGGGTGTGCGTGCTCGGCGCCGGCAGTCGCTGCGGGGGCCTCAGCGGACGTTGAAGCCGCCGTTGGAGAGGGTGTGGATGTCATTTGTGAAGCCGATCAGGAAGAGGAACAGGACCAAGGCAAAGCCTACGACGCTCGCGCGTTCCATGACGGCGAACGGGATCGGGCGTCCGCGGAGCTTCTCGGCGAGCGCCCAGAAAATGTGGCCGCCATCGAGCGGCAGAAATGGAAACAGGTTGACGATCGCCAGCGACAGCGAGACGAGCGCAAGCACGAACAGCGCCGCGGTCGCGCTGTAGTTGAACTCTTCGCTCGCGAAGTCCGAGATGCCGACGATCGAGTGCACTTCTTTGCGCGCGTGGGAGCTCACAAAGATCTGCGAGATGCGCGACACCGTCAGGCTCGTCACGTGCCACATTTCGCTGATGCTTGTGCGCGCTGCCTGTGCGAGCGATTCACCGGTGTAGACCGGGCCGGTCTCGATCCCGATCAGCGTCCGTCCAAGCTTCGGTTCATAGCGCGGTGCGACCGCGAAGCTCAAGCGCCGCCCGTCGCGCAAAACGGTCATGTGCACCGGCGTCGCGGCAACGCATCCCGCGACCTGCCGGCCCGGGCAGCGGTGGGAGGAGATCTGGGAGATGAAGCCCGCCGACGGACTGCTCACGTTCAGACGCACCGGGCGCCCGTCGACGGCTAGCAGAACGTCTCCGGCACGCAGCGTCCCCGCAGCCGGGTGACCCGACTCGACGGTCGCGATGCGCGCCCGGTCGGTGCGCTGTTGGTGGGGGCTCAGCGCGTAGATCCCCCAGAGGATCGCGAACGCGACGAGCACGTTCATCGCCGGGCCCGCCGCGATCACCACGAGGCGCTTCCAGACCGGCTGGGCGTAGTAGGTGCGGTGCGCAATCCGCAGGTCGATCTTGTCGCGTTCCCGAGGGCTCATGCCGGTGATCCGCACGTAGCCCCCGGCGGGGATCGCCCCGATCATGTACTCGGTCTCGCCGCGACGGACACCGAACAGCTTGGGTGGGAAGAACAGCGAGAAGCGCTCGACGCGCATCCCGACGGCCTTCGCGGCGGCGAAGTGCCCGAACTCGTGCAGGACGACGAGCGCCATGAACCCCAATAGGGTCAGAACCCAGCTCATCTACCCAGTGTGGCAGCCGACGGGGTCGGGCCAGCGCAGCGCGCCTCCTTCAACCCAGCTCAGCGACCGCCTCGGCGGCGACGGCGCGCGCCTCGCGATCCGCCTCGTAGAGCGACTCGAACGCGCGCACGGGCTGGGCGCCGAGGCGCTCCAGCGCGCGCTCGATCACGTGGGGAATCTCGGCGAACGCGAGGCGCTCGTCGAGGAAGGCGTGGACGGCGACCTCGTTAGCAGCATTCAGGACACACGGTGCGGTCCCACCCGCCTGGGCCGCCTCGCGCGCGATGCGCAGGCAAGGAAAGGCGTCGAGGTCGACAGCCTCGAACGTCAGCTCGCCGACGCTCACGAGGTCGAGGGGGGCAACCGGCAATGGGAGGCTCTCACCACCGTGCAGCGCGTAGGAGATCGCGAGACGCATGTCGCGCGGGCCGAGATGCGCGAGCTGAGCGCCGTCGGCCAGCTGCACGAGGCCATGGATCAGCGATTGCGGGTGGATGACGACATCGATGCGCTCGTATGGCGTGCCGAAGAGATGGTGGGCCTCCATCAACTCAAGGCCCTTGTTCATCAACGTCGCAGAGTCGATCGTGATCTTGCCGCCCATCGCCCACGTGGGATGCGCGAGCGCCTCGGCGACACTGACCGACTGCAGCTGCGCCCGGGTGTAGCCACGGAAGGGTCCGCCACTGGCAGTGATCGTGAGGCGCTCCACGCTCCCCACCGGCTGGCCGGCGAGCAGCTGGTGCAGCGCGGTGTGCTCGGAGTCGACCGGGATGATCTGTGCCCCGGTGGCCTGCGCGAGCGCGCCGACGAGCTCTCCACCGACGACCAGCGACTCCTTGTTGGCAAGCGCCAGATCGATGCCCTCGCCGAGCGTCGCCACAGTGGGTCCGAGCCCCGCGGACCCGACGAGCGAGTTCAGCACGAGCTCAGCGCCGCTTGAGACGATCAGCTCGACAAGACCCTCGGCGCCGCTGAGCACCTCACCATCGGTCCACGCCTCGCGCGCGCACGCGGCGGCGTCCTCGTCGACAAGCGCGATCCGCGTCACGCGATGCGCGCGAGCCTGCTCCAGCAGCGCCTCCCAGGAGCGCTCGGCGGAGAGGCCGATGAGCTCGAACTCCTCACTGCGCGCAACGATGTCGAGCGCCTGCGTCCCGATCGAGCCCGTCGAGCCGAGGATCAGCAGCTTAGGCATAGGCGAGCCAAATGTAGTAACCGACGACGGCGCTGAACAGGACCGCGTCGAGGCGGTCGAGCGCGCCTCCGTGCGCCCCGAAGAGCCGCCCGGCGTCCTTCGTGCCGGCTTCACGCTTGACGAACGACTCGAACAGGTCTCCGACGGGCGCGGCAAGTGCGATACCAACGCCCAGGACCAGAGCGTGCGTGCCTGGGAGCCAGTCCTGGTAGCGCCCAGCAAACCACACGGCGAGCACAGCGGTAACCATCCCAATCAACAGACCCTCAACGGTCTTGTTGGGAGAGATCGATGGCGCCAGCGGACGGCTGCCGAACAGGCGCCCGCCAAGATAGGCGCCGGTATCTCCGAGGAATGTCCCGACGAGCACGTCCAACACGATGCCCTCGCCATGCGGCAGACCGCGCAACATCACGGCATGAGCCAGCGCGAGCCCGACCCAGTAGATCCCGACCAGCGTCAGCGCGAGACCGCCGAAGCTCGGACGGCGCTGGGCGAGCGTCAGCCCAAACAGGACGGGCCAAATCGCCACGGTGGCGAGCAGCACCTGCGGCGGGCCGCCATACAGGGCCGCACCGAGCAAACCGGCGAGGCCGAGGAAGCCCGCGAGGCGTACGGGGTGGGCGCGGTCGTACATCGCGAACAGCTCGTGCAGGCAGACCGCGCCAAGCGCGAATACGCCTACCGCGAAAATCGCGCCGCCCTCGATCACGATGAACAGCGCGAATGCGATCGCGGGCAGCGCCGCGAGCACGCGCGCGCTCAGATCCGAGCGCGTGCCGCGCGGAGAGCGAGTGTCGGGTCCTTCGGTCGGGCCCCCGCCGCGCGCGTACGCGCGCGCGCGCGGCGGCCTGCGGCGAGGACCTTCGGCCGCCATCCTCAGCGCCCACCGAAGCGCCGTCGGCGGGCGCTGAACTCGGCCAAGCACTCCTCCAGGGCGGCGCGCGTGAAGTCCGGCCAGAGCTCGTCGCGGAAGACGAGCTCGGAGTAGGCCGATTGCCAGAGCAGATAGTTGGACAGCCGCCGCTCGCCGCTCGTGCGGATGATCAGGTCGGGGTCGTGCATCTCCGGCGCGTAGAGGCAGCGCCGGAATTCGTCCTCCCCACCTCCCTGATAGCTCGCGGCGGCGTCGAGGATCTCGGCGCGCCCGCCGTAGTTGAAGGCGACGAACAGCGTGATTGTGCGATTGGCGTCGGTTAGCTCCTGCGCCCAGCGCATCTGCTCGAGCAGGTCTTGCGAGATTCCCTCGCGACGGCCGACGAAGCGCATGCGCACACCCTCGGCGTGGAGCTCCGGCGTCTCGCGAGCGATGCGGTTTGAGAACATCGCCAGCAGACCCTCGACCTCCTCGGGGGAGCGCGACCAGTTCTCCGTGGAGAACGAGTAGACCGTGAGCTCACGGATCCCCAGCGCGACGGCATCGCGCAGGCGCGCCTTGACGGTCTCAGCGCCGGCGTCGTGCCCCTCGTTGACCGGGATGCCTCGCGCCTGCGCCCAGCGGCCGTTGCCGTCCGTGATGATCGCGACGTAACGCGCCGCCTGCGCGGCATCCTGCTGGACCTCAATGCTCTGCGCGGCAGCCATCATGCTCCGCAGTCGCCGCGGGCTCGGGCTCGCGCGCACATCAGACCTCGAGGATCTCCTCTTCCTTGGCCTTGAGGACAGCGTCGAGCTCGGCGATGCGGGCATCGGTGAGCTTCTGCAAACCCACCTCGGCGCGGTGCTCGTCGTCGGAGCCAGCGTCGCCGCCAGACTTGAGCTCGCGCAGGTCATGCATGACGTCGCGGCGGACGTTGCGGATCTTGATACGGCCCTCCTCAGCGAGGTTGCGCACCACCTTGACGAGATCGCGCCGGCGCTCCTCGGTGAGCTCGGGCACGACGAGGCGGATGATGTTGCCGTCGTTGGACGGCGTGAGTCCGATGTCGGACTCGTTGATCGCCTTCTCGATCGCCTTGATCGAAGACTTGTCGTAGGGCTGCACCGTGAGCAGGCGCGCCTCCGGCGCGGACAGCGTCGAGAGCTGGTTCAGCGGGGTCTGGGCGCCGTAGTAGTCGACGACGACGCGCTCCAGCAGCGCGGGGCTCGCGCGGCCGGTGCGCACGGTGGCGAACTCGTGCTGGGTCACCTCTACGGACTTCGCCATACGGGTGCGGGCGTCCTCGAGCAGCGCGTCGATCAGGTCATCTTCCATCGTCGGCCTCCCCATCGGATGTGGATACGAGCGTGCCCACACGCTCTCCGGAGATTATCCGCGCGATGTTGGTCTCGTCGTCCATGTTGAAGACGTTCAGCGGCATCCCGTTCTCCATGCACAGCGCCAGCGCAGTGGAGTCCATCACGCGCAGGCGACGCTCGAGCGCCTCCATGTGGGTGATCTCGGGGAGAAACTGCGCGGTGGGGTCAAGCGCGGGGTCCGCCGTGTAGACGCCTTCGACGCCGTTCTTGGCCATCAGAATGATCTCGGCGTGGACCTCGGCCGCGCGCAGCGCAGCGGCGGTGTCGGTCGTGAAGAACGGGTTGCCCGTGCCGGCTGCGAATATGACCACGCGCCCCTTCTCCAGGTGCCGCATCGCGCGGCGGCGGATGTAGGGCTCGGCGACCTCGGAGATCGCCAGCGCGGACTGTACGCGGGTGATCGTGCCCGTCTTCTCCAGCGCATCCTGGAGCGGCAGGGCGTTGAGCACCGTCGCGAGCATCCCCATGTAATCGGCGGTCGCGCGATCCATGCCGGCAGCGGCACCCTTCATCCCGCGGTAGATGTTGCCGGCGCCGACCACGATCGCGACCTCGACACCCTGGTCGCGCACCGCCCGGACCTGCCGCGCGACAGCCGCGACACGCTCGGGGTCGGTGCCGTACTCCAGCTCGCCCATCAGGGCCTCGCCGGAGAGCTTCAGCAATATGCGTTTAAACGCGGCAGCCATTCAGGCCGAGAGCCTACTGGCCCACGGCGAAGCGCACGAAGCGGCGGATGACGACATTCTCGCCGGTCTTCGCCGTGAGTTCGTCGCGTAGCTGCTGCACGGTCGCGCCGTCGAACTTGGGGTTGTGCATCTCCTGCTCGAGCAGCACGATCGTCCCGTACCAGGCGTCGAGCTTGCCCTCGACGATTTTCCCGCGGATGTTCTCGGGCTTGTCGGCGGCCTCCTGCTCGTAGACGCGCGCCTCCGCCGTGCGGGCATCCTCGGGAACGTCCTCGCGGCTTACGTAGCGCACTGTCGGTGTCGCGGCGATCTGCATCGCGACGTCACGCGCGAAGCCCACGAAGTCCTCGTTGGTGGCGACGAAGTCGGTGTTGCAGTCGACCTCGACGAGCACGCCGACCTTTGCACCGGCGTGCACGTAGGACTGCACGGTGCCCTCCGTGGCAACGCGCTCACCGAGATCCTGGATCTTCTTGCCCTGGCGCACACGTAGCAGCTCGATCGCCTGCTCGATGTCGCCACCGGCCTCCGAGAGGGCCTTCTTGCAGTCCATCATGCCCGCGCCGGTCCGTTCGCGCAGGGCCTTGACGTCCGCCGCGGTGATCTCGACTGCGCTCACGCCTTCGCCTCCTGGGTCTCGACTGTCGCGTTCTCCTGTTGAGGGGCCTCCACCGCAGAATTTCCCGCCGCGGGGCCATTCGTGTCCTGAGCCGCCTTTGGAGGCTCCTCCGCGGCCGGCGCCGCGGGCTCTGGTGCGGGGGTCGCCGCGGGCTCAGGCGCAGGGGTCGCCGGGTCAGGCGCAGCAGCCGCGGGCGCGGGCGCAGCGGGCGCCGGTGTCGCGGGCGCTGATGCAGCAGGCGCCGCGGGCTCGGACACAGCAGCCTGCACCGCCGGCTCAGATGTCGCCGCCGGTGACACCGCGGGCTCGGACGCCGCAGCCGCAGGCGCCGCCGGCTCAGATGTCTTGGCCGCCGGTGTCGCGGGCGCCGCAGGGGACGGTGCTTGCGCACTTGCCGCCTGGGCAGCAGCGGCCTCACGAGCGGCTTGCTCCTGAGCCTCACGGGCCGCCTTCTCCTGAGCCTCACGGGCCGCCTTCTCCTGAGCTTCGCGCGCCGCCTGCTCCTCGGCGCGCTTGGCCTCTTCCTCGGCTTCGCGCTTGGCGCGCGCCTCGGCCTCGATACGCGCTTTCTCTTCGGCTTCCTGGCGCGCCTTCTCCTCCTCGGCGCGGAACACGGAGCGGCCTTCGGCGACGACGGAGCCGATGGCGCGCGTGATCAGCGCGCACGAGCGGATCGCATCGTCGTTGCCCGGGACCACGTAGTCGATGCCGTCGGGGTCACAGTTGGTGTCGACGAGGCCGATGATCGGGATCCGCAGGCGCTGGGCCTCTTTGACCGCGATGGCCTCGGTTTTGAGGTCGATGACGAACATCGCGTCGGGGACGCGCTGCATGTCTTTGACGCCGCCCAGGTTCGAACGGAGCTTGGCGAGGTCGGCCTGCGCCGCCATGCGCTCGCGCGTAGGAAGCAACGCGAGCTGACCCTCGCTCTCGTAGCGCTCGAGGTCGTGCAAGCGCCGAATGCGCTGGTTGATCGTCTGGAAGTTCGTCAGCAGGCCACCGAGCCAGCGGTTGTTGACGTAGGGCATGCCAGCGCCCGCCGCGACCTCCTTGATCGTGTCGCGCGCCTGCTTCTTTGTGCCCACGAACAGCACCGTGCCGCCACGGTGGGCGAGTTCGCCAGCGAACTGGCGGGCCTGCTCGAGCAGCGTCGCCGTCTTGAGCAGGTCGATGACGTAGATGCCGGCACGCTCATCATGGATGAAGCGGCGCATCTTGGGGTTCCAGCGGCGCGTCTGGTGGCCGAAGTGGACGCCAGCCTCCAGCAGTTCCGCGATGCCTACTTGGGCCACGGTTATGCAACTCCCTTATGTTTTGCTTGATTGGCTGCCGTGCCGTCGGTGCGGACTCGCGCGTGCGCCGCGAGCAGGGCCGCGATCCGTTACCGCACGGGTCGGGGTCTATCTGTCGAGTCGCTCAGGATAGCTGCTCGGCTCGCTCCAGGGCCCGGGCGAGATCCTCGGGAAGGGCAGAGCGCACCTCCACGCGCTCCCCCCCGAGCGGGTGCTCGAAGGCGAGCCGCGCCGCGTGCAGGAATTGGCGCTCCAGGCCTAGAGCGCCCGGTGCGCCGTACTCGGGGTCGCCCGCCACCGGGTGCCCGATGGCCTGCATGTGCACGCGGATCTGGTGCGTTCTGCCTGTCTCCAATTTGACGCTCAGCAGCGTGAAACCGGCAAGTGCACGCGAGATCTCGAAATGCGTCCGGGCCTCGCGGGGGAAGTTCCCACCCACCGCCATGCGCGTGCGGACCTGCGGGTCGCGCCCGATTGGGGCCTCGATCGTCCCGGTGCGAGCCGGTGGGCGGCCGAGCACGAGCGCGAGGTATTCGCGTTCGATGTGTCGCTGAGCCAGCGCATGCTGGAGCAATCCGTGGATCTCCTCCGAGCGCGCCACGACGATCAACCCCGACGTGTCGCGGTCGAGGCGGTGCACGATCCCGGCGCGCTCCGGATCCCCGCCTGCGGCAGTCCCGGCGAGCAACTGCGCGAGCGTGCCCTCATGGTGGCCACGAGCCGGGTGCACGACGATCCCCGCGGCCTTGTCGACGACCAGCAGATGCTCGTCTTCGTAGGCGATCGTGAACGGCGGCGCGCTCACGCGCGATCGGGACGCTCGATGACCAGGACCAGGAGCAGGACTCCAAGTGTGATCGACGCGTCCGCGAGATTGAAGGGCGGCCAGCCCAGCGGGAGCTTGATGAAGTCCGTCACCGAGCCGTCGC
The DNA here is from genome assembly GCA_036493975.1 of Solirubrobacteraceae bacterium. Classification (GTDB taxonomy): domain Bacteria; phylum Actinomycetota; class Thermoleophilia; order Solirubrobacterales; family Solirubrobacteraceae; genus Palsa-744. The sequence goes on along the minus strand of DASXOX010000067.1, from coordinate 2,525 downwards.
GGAAGCGGTCGACGATGTTCCCCAGCGCGCCCCCGATCAGCATGCCCGTCGGCAGCCAGATCAGCGGGCGCGTCGCGTGGCGCGCGAAATACGCCAGCAGCGCCAGCAGCGCGAGTCCGATCACGATCGTCACCGCCAGATGGTCGCCGGGCAGGAAGCCGAACGCGACCCCGTGGTTGCGGGTGTCGACGAGCTCCACGCCCGGAAACAGACGGTGTTCTTCGCCGGGCACGATCCCCGAGCGCACCGCGTGCTTGGCGAGCTGGTCGAGCGCTAGCGCCGCGAGTGCGACCAGCGCGGTACGCGCCCACGGAGAGACGCGCGCCGTCAACCGTGGATTACGCCTTGGACGACCACGCTGTTGACGATCCCCAGCACCAGAATCGCGACGATCGGACTGAGGTCGATCGCCCCGAAGCTCGGGATCACGCGACGGAAGATCCTCAGGAACGGTTCGCAGACGTCGCGCAGGAAGCCCAGCGCCGCGCTGCTCGCGCGCGAGTACGGCGGGCGCAGACCGAACGCGAACAGCCAGTTCACCACGATGTGCAGCAAGATCAGCAGCGTGTAGACGTAGATCAGCGTCGACAGATAGTTCGCGATCTCCACCCGCGCCGTGCCGAGCACGGTCGTCGCCCCCAAAAGTGCAGGCACTAGGGTCATCGTGAGCGAGGTGCTGGTTCGAGCACCGCGTCAAGAGCGTCGCTGAACGCAGCCCGCACCCCGCCGCGCTCCAGAGCATCGAGTCCACGCGCCGTGACGCCGCCAGGCGAGGACACCTCGCGGCGCACCGCGAGCGTGTCGTTGCCGCGCCGGCGCAGCAGCTCGGCGGTGCCCGCGAGCGTCTGGATCACGAGCTCCGCCCCCTGCGCCGCGGGGATGCCGCGACGTACGCCCGCGTCGACCTGCGCCTCCGCGACGAGCGCTACGTACGCCGGAGCGCACGACATCAAGCCCATCGCGACGTCGACCAGGGCGTCGTCGAGGACCACGAGCGTGCCGAGCTCTGCAAATAGCTCACGGACCTTCTCGTCGAGCTCACGCGTCCCTCGCGTGGTGGCGCCATCAGAACCGGGCGTACCGGCGCCGTCGGAGACGGGCATGCCAGCGCTGTCGGAGCCGGCGCCGGGGTCGGCGGCCTGCACCACGGCGCCCTGGCGCACCTCGACCGGCAGCGAGGGAATGAAGCGGTACACGGGCCGCTGCGGATACGCGGCCTTCAGCGCCTGGAGCGGGGTCGCCGCCAGGATCGACGCGACCGCGCGCGCGTGGGGAGCGACTTCGCCCGCCACACCCTGGAGCTGGGCCGGCTTGTGGCAGAGCACGACGAGCTCCGCGCGCTGCGCGACGTCGGCGTTTGACGCCAGCGCCTCCCCGCCGACCTCCTCCACGAGCGCCCGCGCGCGCTCGGCGAGCGGATCGGCGCACAGCACCGGGCGCCCCCACCCGCGCGCAAGCGAGCGCGCCATGTTGCCTGCTCCGATCAGACCGATCTGCATCGCGCGCCTAGGCTACCGAGCATCCGACCCCGCGAACGCCGCGGGCACGGAGGACCGCCGGGTCAGCTCTGGTTGAAGAAGCCCTTCTCGATCAACCGCGCGCGCTCCTCCGCGGAGATCTCCACGTTGCGCGGCGTCAGCATGAAGACCTTGTCCGCGATCCGCTGCATCCCACCGTCGAGCGCGTAAGTCAGGCCACTCGCGAAGTCGATCAGGCGCTTCGCGAGGTCGACTTCGGTGCCCTGCAGGTTGAGGATCACCGGGATCGAGTCCTTGAACTTGTCCGCCACCTGCTGCGCGTCGTTGAACGACTTCGGCACCACCAGGTGCACGCGGACGTCGCCGTTGCCCGAGCCACGGCCCCCTACGGGGCGCAGGACCGCGGTCGCGCGGCCGCGGCTCGCCGCGACCTCGCGCTCGTCGTCGTCGGCGAAGATCTCGTCGTACTCGTCACGGCGGCGGCGCAGGCGCCGCACGTTGGGCCGCTCGCGGTAGCGGTCCTCGATCTCCGCCTCCGGCGGAGCGTCGTCCTCGTAGTCCTCGTGGTACTCCTCGGCGAGGCCGAAGTACACGAGCGCACGGTGCCATGAATCGCGAAAGGCCATTGCTTAGGGGCGTTCTTCGTTGGGGGCAGGATTTTCCCTGCACATGCTAACAATCGCCAACTACACAAACAGACTTGAGCCAATCCGGACAATTGTGGCGCCCTCGGCTACCGCGACCGGGTAGTCCTGGCTGGTGCCCATCGACAGCTCGCTCAAGCCGTGTGTTTGCGCGAGCTCGCGCAGTGCCGCGAACCAGCGCCGGCTCTCCCGCGACCGATCGGAGATCGGCCAGCGCGTCAGCGGCGGCATCGTCATCAAGCCCGCCACCGGCACCGGCGCGCGCTCCAGAAAACCCGCCAGTTCCTCGGGCAAGACGCCCGCCTTGCCCGGCTCGCGCGCGACATTGACCTGGATCAGGATCCGCAGGCCCGCGCGCGCCTGCTCGCGATGGCGCTCGAGCTCGCGCAAAGCCGAGTCGCTC
>DASXOX010000066.1:0-30412 GCA_036493975.1 Solirubrobacteraceae bacterium | reverse complement strand
GGCTATCTCGGCGCCACACTGCACCCGAAGTACGCCGTGAGTCTCCCCCACGGCCGCGAGTCGCGCCGCGAAGCAGCGATCCACGCGTACCGCCCGTTCCACGGACGCCTCGCGCCTGACCCCACCGACGCGCCGCCCGTGGAAATGGGAACGCTGGACGCGACCACCAAAGGTGGTTTGGAGGTATTCCAGGAGGACCACGACCTGGAACCGACCGGGGAACCGAACGCCGCGACGTGGCGGCTGCTGCTGATCGTCGACTCGCTGTACCACCGCAACCGCCGCCCATACACATGGGTGTCGGTGACCGAGTCGATCCCGGAGACATTGGAGGTCCACCAGGGCCACCACGTGGCGCTCAGTAGTCCCGCAAACACCGGTGTGCCTGGCGCGGAAACAGCCCAGGGAATCTTCCCGATCTTCTCGCGCTTCACCTCGACGACGATGAGCGGAACGAACCCCGACGGCAGCAAATACAAAGACCCCGGGGTGCCGTGGGTCAGCTACTTCAACGGTGGAGACGCCGTGCACGGCTTCCCGCGCGGCTCCTACGGCTCGCCGCAGTCAAATGGCTGCGTCGAGCTGCCGATCTCTACGGCCGCGCAGGTCTACCCGATGCTCGCCATCGGGGACATCGTCTGGGTGACGTGAACGATATGTCCACGGAGACCCAGAGCCCGATCACAGTCGAGCGCGAAGGCGCCCTGAGCGTGCTGAGCATCGCCAGCCCGTCGCTGAACCTCTTCGACGACCGGCTGATCGGCGCGCTCGAGGAAGCGATCGCGCAGCTCGCCGCGAACCCCCCGCGTGGTCTGCTCATCCGGGCCGAGGGGCGCGTCGTCAGCGGCGGTGTCGATGTACACGTCTTCGATGGGCTGAGCGTGCAGGCGGCGCGCTCGCTGTGGGAGCGACTGCTCGGCATGGTGCACACACTCGAGGAGCTCCCCGCCCCCACGGTGTTCGCGGCGCACGGCCTGTGCCTGACCGCGGCCTTCGAGCTGTCCTTGGCCTGCGACGTCCTGCTGGCGGCGCGCTCGGCGCGCTTCGGTCTGGTGGAGACCGTCGTTGGCCTGACCCCGGCGATGGGTGGGACCCAGCGCCTGGCCGAGCGCGCTGGACCGGCACGGGCGCGGGAGCTGGTGATGACCGGCGAGCTCTACGACGCCGAGACGCTCGAGCGCTGGAATGTCGTCAACCGAGTGCTGGCCGACGAGGACTTCGACGCCGCCGCGCGCGCATTCGCGCGCAACCTAGCCGAGGGACCGACGAAGGCCCACGCGGCGACAAAGGCGATCGTGCGAGCCGCGCTGGAAGACGGCGGCGCGCGCGGCGCGGACCGTCGCGTGCCCGAGCTCGCGGGCGGGCTGTTCGAGACCGACGATCTCAAGGGCGCGGTGCGCTCCTTCCTCGAGCGCGGCCCAGGCCACGCGACCTACAACGGCCGCTGAAGCTAACGAGCCTGCTGCTCGCCCTCGCCGGCCGGCGCCGCTGAGGAGGACTCGCCTGTACCGGAGTCAGATGCGCCGCCGTCGGTTGCGCCGCCGTCAGTTGCGCGACCGTCGGGCAGCGCATCGGCGGGCGCCTCGGCGGCCGCGCGGTTCTCCTCCTTGACAGCCAGCCAGATCTCCTCGCGGTAGATCGGCAAGCCTTGCGGGGCGGCGATCCCGAGGCGGACGGTCTGGCCGCTGATCTCCATGACGGTGACCAGGACGTCCTCGCCGATGACGACGCGCTCTCCCGGCCGACGCGTCAGGATCAGCATGAATCGGGATTATGCCGCATCCGCGATCGGCGTCCCGCCACCCATGCTTTGCGCAGAGCGCTCGTGCGGCGGATCAGCGGGCGCGAATAGCGGAACTCGCAGCTCCGCGCCGGGGGCGCCGTTGAGGACCTGGTAGCCGCGACGCTCCCATATGACCAGCGGCGCGCGAAGGTTGACAAGCGTGTCTACCGGGTCCGGAGCGGTGCGAACCGTGACGTACACGTCGGCGGCCTCCGGATCCTCCGCGCCGATCCGTTCGCGATCCTCGTCGGAAACCGCGAGGGCGAATGGGCGGAAGAACGTCCGGGGATCGACGACCGGCAGCGCGAGCGCCGGATCTTCGAGGGAGTGCAGCCAAAAAAAATTGCTGCCGGGGCTTGGGTCAAGCAGCGCGTAGCGAAGCCCGCCGAGGCCGATGAGCCCGGCGGGGAACTCGACGATGTTCTCGGCGGCGACCTCGATCGTGCCGAAGCGGGTGCTCTGAATTGTGGTCATGGATTATGTATAGGAGACTGGGTTGGGTGGTGGAGTTCTCGGCGAGACCTAGTGCAGGAATTCCAGCAGCGACTCCTGCACAATCGAGGCGCCGGCGCGCAGCGCGGCGTTGAAAGCCGCCTGCTGGTTTGAGAATTCGATCGATACCTGCGCGATGTTGGCGTCCTGGACGTTCGATAGCTGTTGCGTGGCCGTTATCTGCAAGGACTGGATTCGGCTGAGGGCTAGGTCGAGCTGGTCGGTCACGGCGCCCGCTTCGGCCTGGACACCTGTAAGAGCATTGAGGTTGGTGTCGAGGTTTTTCAGGTCCGTCGTGCGCAGCGTTTCGACGGCAGCCGGGGTGCCTTCCTTGAGGTTGGTGACGATCGTGCGCAGCGTGTCCAGCAGCTTGCCATCGGCGGCACCCGGTCCGTTGCCAAAAACGGACGCGAGGTTTACGGAGATGTTCGCGGGGGCCCCGGGGCCGATGACCCGTGAGACGGTGCCGGCGTTGCCTTGATAGGTGTCGTTTTCGCCGGGTTGGTAGGCGGGAGTGTTTGTGAGCGTGCCCGAGAAGACGTACTGGCCGGCGTACTGGGTGTTGACGTCCTGCTTGACGCCTTCGGTGAGCTGTTCCACCTCAGCTGCAATATTGGCGAGGTCGGATGGGCTGTCGATGCCGTTGCCGGCCTGCAAGACGAGTTCGCGGACGCGCTGTACCTGGGAGTCGATCGAGGTCAGCGCACTGGCGGAAGTGTTCAGCCAAGAGATCCCGTCCTTGGCGCTCCTTTCGTAGGAGCCGAGACCATCAAGTGAGCTTTGCAGCGCGATCGCCTGGCTGGCGCCATATGGGTTGTCGGAGGGTTCGAGAATCGACTTGCCCGAGGACAACTCGCCCTGGGTGCGCGTCATCGCCAGCTGAGCCGCATTGATGTCGGCGAGCGTGGAGCCAATCACCATGCCGGTCGTGATGCGAGTGCTCATGGCCGGCTCACAGTCCCGCGATCCCAGTGTGGTTGATGAGCACGTTGAGCATTTCGTCCATCGTCGTGAGCGCACGAGCGGAAGCCTGGTAGCCACGCTGGAAGGTGATGAGGTTGGTCATTTCCTCATCCAAGGAGACCCCGGAGACGCTCTGGCGCTGGTTTGCGACAGTGGTGACGACGGCCTGGGAGTTGGCTTCGTTCTCCTTGGCCGTCTGCACGCCCGAGCCCACCTGCTCGACCAGCGCCGCGTAGCGTTGGTCGGCTTTCCCCCCGCGCAGGGCAGCGATCGCAAGCGCCACGTCGTTGCCGCCGGGAGCGCCGGTCGAGGAGGTCTGGACTGCGCCGGGAGCGACCGCGACTTCGATCGTGGCCGCAGTCGCGCCTTTGAAGAAAGGCGTCGCGGTATGCAGTTCGTTCACCGATGACGCGAGCGTCGCCGCGACTTCGTTCAGCGCCGTCTGATACTGGGCCAGGGCTCCTGTGGGACTCGACAGTTCAAGGAGCGCCCCAAGTTGGCCGCCGGCCGCCGGTGTGAGTGCCTGGGGCCAGTTGACTTTGGCGCCTTCCACGAGCGGCGTCGCGGCGCCTCCGAAGGACACCGTGTCGGTGCCGTCGGCTTCCTTTGAAACCGTGACGTTGGCAAGCGTGGAGAGCTTGTCCAGCAGCTGATCGCGACGGTCTTCGAGATCATTGGGCTGCTGGTGAGCGAGCAGCGAGAGCTTGATCTGCTGGTTTAGCTGCGCGATCTGATTGGCGTCACCCTGTACCTCACCGGAGGGCCCGGTGATGGCAGCGTACTGAGCGCCAGCCTGCCCTTCGATCGTCTGCAGCTGCCCCTGAAGCTGGTGCAGAGTGTCGGTTAGCTGTGTCGCGACGGAGACCACGCTGACCTTGGCCGCTTCACTGGAGGGCGAGTCCGCGAGCGCGCCCCACGCGCTCCAGAGAGCCGAGAGCTGGCTGGAGAGTCCCGCCGAAGAGGGCTCGTCAAAGGCTCCCTGGGCTTGCTGGAGCTCTTCGGCCTGTGTTGAGGCCGCGCCGAGCGCCGCGTTCTGATCGCGGTACTGGGCATCGAGATAGGTGTTGCGAATGCGGGTGTAAGTTGAGACCGAGACGCCTGTGCCGAGCTGACCTCCCTCACCGTCGATCGGCGAGAGCGCGGCGATCCGCAACGGTTCGTTGGTCTGCAGCACCGCGACCTGCCGCGAGTAGCCAGGGGTATTGGCGTTGGTGATGTTGTGCCCCGTGACGTCGATCGCCTGCTGATCGGCGAGCAGGCCCGAAAGGGCGGTCTGTAGTCCTTGAAGCGTCGGGATCGGCATGGCGCGTGGCTCGGTAGTTGCCTATGCCTGGAGGTCGAGGACGCGCAACGCCCCGTGACTCGCCGCACGCGCGCCGGTGGCGGTAGCACCGGCTGCGTCGTAGGAGTGCACGGCACCGTCGAGGGCGAGCGACTTCATGACGTGGTCGAGGAACGAAAGCTCGATTTGCATGAGTGCGCGATTGCACGAGTGTTCGCGCCGCAGCTCGGCGAGCAGACCGCGCAGGTGCGCGGAGCGCTGAGCGGCGAGCGCCGCGGCGGGCTGCCCCATCAGCGCACCCAAACGAGTCAGGGTGACGGCGGCGGGCGCGATCCCAAGCTCGGCGCCGGCGCGCGCAAGTAGCGCCGAGCGTGTGTGCTCGATTTGCGCCCGACGCGTGAGCTCACCGTGCAACAGGCCCGCGAGACGCACCACGTTATGGACGTCGCGTGTGCGGATCGCGGCGCCCTGCTCGAGCACGACCTCCAGCAGCCGCTGGACAGACTCGATCTGGGCATCGAGATGCGCCAGCACCTCGACGTCGAACGGACCGCTCTCGGGAGCCAGCCCCGCCGGCGGCTGTAGCACCAACGCCGAAGCACTCATGCCGACACGCCTCCAGTGCTCGCTACTGCCGGTGAGTTGGGGTTTACGGGCGGCGGGGCAACCGTGGCCGGCGTCCCGCCGCTCCCCGCGCCGGCGCCGCGCGCGCTCGGATCGAGCACATCGACCAGCTGCGCAGCAAGTCCAAGGCCACCGGCGCGCATCACGCCTTCGGTGAGTGTCTGGGGCAGTAGCGATGTAAGCATCCCCCCCGCCCCGTCAGAGCTCGCGCCTGCTTCGCCGGATTCGCCTTCACCTTCGCCGGCGAGACCGGAGCTCTGCATCAAAGACTGCGAGAGCTGCCCGAGCAGCATCTCTTCAAAGCTCTGGGCGGTCTCATATGCCTGCTTGGCTCCCGGCGCCCCGTCGCGCACGGCGGGTGGCAGGTGCGCATCGGCGACCGCGGTCGTCGTGGGCGCTGTGGAGATCGGTGCGGGAAAAGTAGTCATGAGCGCAGCTGGTTGGCGATCGAGAGCATCTGGTTTTCGGTCTGGATCGCGGAGCTCTCCAGCTGGTAGGCGCGCTGGGCGCTCATCATGCGAACCATCTCACTGCCGACGTCGACGTTTGAGCCCTCCACCGCACCCTGGTGGATCGTCGCGGAGGCCTGCGGCCGCGGGGCTCCGCTAGCGGCCGTCGCAGTGAAGAGATTTCCGCCGTCGGCGAGCATGCGGTCGGGGGCCGCGACGTCGACGACGGCGATCTTGCCGACCGTGCGCGTACCCACCCGCACCGTGCCGTCGGGCCCGATCGCGACATCGTCCGGCGAGGTCCCTTTGGGCAGCGCGATCGGTGGATCCAAGAGGTTGCCTTCGGCCGTCGTGAGACGGCCTTGGGAGTCGAGTTGGAAGGAACCATCGCGCGTCAGTGCCACCGAACCGTCAGCGCGCTTGACGGTGAAGAATCCCGGGCCTTCGATCGCGAGGTCGAGCGGGTTGCCGGTGCTCTGCACCGTCCCCTCGCGCTGATCGCGCCCGACGTCTTCGGTCGCCGCGCCCGCGCCGACCGCAGTTGTCGTGCCCGCGATCGTGACCTGGTTGTAGAGGAGATCTCTAAAGCCGGTGCGCTGCGCCTTGTAGCCCGTCGTCGAGACGTTCGCGAGATCGTTGCCGATCGAGTCGAGCTGCTGCTGCTGCGCCGCCATCCCGGAGGCCGCCGCGTACATTCCTTCGAGCATCGCGCGCTCCCTCCTACGGGGTCCCCGTGAGCGAGCCGACCTGAGTGGCGGCAGCCTGAAGGGTCTGGTCGATTGCCTGGATGGCCTGTTGGCCGGACTGGAAAGTGCGCAGAGAGCCGATCATCGCGACCATCGTGCGCGCCGCGTTGACGCCTGACTCCTCCAGCGCACCCACGCGCACGGTGCCCGTCGCGCGCCCCGCAGCGGTGCCCGAGAACAGATTTTCGCCCTGCTTGACCGCACCCGGGACTTCGAAGACCCCGAGTGCGCTGGCGGGCACGGTGCCATCCGCACCAACTTGAATCGGCGAGCCGCTCTGGCCGAGCACTGCGTCACCGGCACCATCCACGAGCTGACCTTGGGCGGAGCTCGTGAACTGCCCGTCGCGGGTGTAGCGCACACCCTGGGGCGTTTGCACGGCGAAGAAGCCGACCCCGACGATCCCGAAGTCAAGCGGCTGCCCGGTGTCCTGCATCCCGGTAGGGGTCATGTCGGTCACGGTCTTGCCGATCTGCACACCCGTGTTGACGGCGCCGATCGGCTGCCCGGTCGTGGTGTTCAAGAGCAGCAGTTCGCCGAAGCTGTGCTGCGGGGACTCATCGGCCTTGTAGCCCGGCGTGGAGGCGTTGGCGAGATCGTTTGAGAGCTGCGCCTGTCGGGTCTGCTCGGCGACCATTCCCGACGCGGCGATGTAGAGGCCGAGGTCCATCTCAATGCGGGTGATCGCCCGCACGAGAGGATTCTTTAGGGGCGCAACTACACCGCCATGAACAGCGCCTGGTCGTCGGCGAGACGCTCGCGCAGACGACGGCGAAGCTCGGTGTGGATCTGCGAGACGCGGCTCTCGGACACGCCGAGACGGCTGCCGATCTCGCGCAGCGTGCGACCCTCTACGTACAGCAGCACCGCGACCTGGCGCTCGCGGGCCGGCAGCTCGGCGAACGCCGCGCGGAAGCGCTCCTTGGCCGCGCCGCGCTCGGCGCTGATCGTCGGATCAGCGCCCTCGTCCTCGCTGTGGAGGGTGTCGATGCGCTCGATCGTCGTACTGTCCTCGGCGCGAATCGTCTTGTTCAGCGAGCCGACCTCGACAAGCGCGAGCTCATCCAGGCGCCCGTTCAACTCCGTAGGGCTCATACCGGCGGCGGCAGCGAGCTCGCCGCGGCTGGGCTGGCGATCGTGCTCGGCGAGGAAGCCATCGCGAGCGCCGTTGATCGCGCGCTCGGCGCGGCGCAGCGAGCGGGGCGCCCAGTCGTGGCGGCGCAGCTCATCCAGCACGGCTCCGTGGATGCGCGTCCACGCGAACTGCTCGAGGGTGGCGCCCTTCTCGGGGTCGTAGCGCTCGATCGAGCGGATCAGGGCCTCTAGACCGCAAGAGAGAAAGTCCTCGACATCGCATTGCGCGGGGATCTCGCGAACCTTGCGATACACGATGTAGCGGACCATCGGGGTGAATGTGAAGATCAGGCGGTCGCGCAATTTGCGGTCGCCTGTACGGCGGTACTCCTGCCAGGTCGAAAGCACGTCGGCTGCCGAGGCTCTGGCGGTGCGCTGCTCCATAGTTTTCATCTGCGTGCTCCGACTCTCGAGGGAAAGTGGTGCGTCTCCGACAGCGACCTCGAGACCCTTAAGCGGCAGACCCCCAAGCCCGTCCATCCGTGAAGACGTCGGCGTCATCGGTGGGTTGCACCATTGACTTGAGTGCAGGCAACGCGTTCTCAGCAAATTCGACGCATATAACTGTTCGATCTCGGGTATAAGCTCTCGCTTTAACCCTGCTACGGCCTTGATTTGCCCTCGCCGGCGAGCTGATTGGACACTGCACCCAGCAACTCGGACATTTGCTCAGGGATCGCGTGGCGCGGCCGATGACCGGTGCGCCGGGCAGCCGGCGGAGCGCGAAGATGACCACAACAATCACAGGACCTCAAGTTTTTCCGGGAGCAGCCGATCACGATGAGGAAACGCAAGAGCGAAACGGCCCACGGACGGGACCGCAAAGAGTGCTTTCAGGAGGAAACACGCATGAGCTCGCCCATCACCGCACCCCAGGGATCGACTGCGCCGGCACCGCTTGGGGAGATCCGCGCGGGATCGTCACTCGCGGCGTCACAGGGCGCACAGCGCTCTGCGACCATCCAGCCCGCGGTCGCCCTGCAAACGCTGCCCGCCTCGCCACCGCCGGAGGTTCTCGAGCAGATGGCCGGCGCCGCCCAGCGCTATGACGAGCTGACCGCGCAAGGCCGCGAGCTGCGCTTCGCCCGCGACGAGCAAAGCGGGCGTACGCGGATCGAGGTGCGCGATCGCGAAGGGCGTCTGATGAAGACGCTCTCCCCCTCGCAGGCGCTGGACATCGCGGCAGGCGGACCGCTGGACTAGCGCGATGACAGTCACCTCAGTGGGCTCCGCCGGCGGAGCCCCGATCAGCTTCAACGGCTTGGCGTCGGGCCTCAACACCAGCGAAATCATCTCGGCGTTGCTGGGCGTCGAACGCGCCCCGATCACGCAGCTGGCGACTGAGCGCACGACGCTCGAAGGCCAGCAGGCACAGCTGAACTCGATCCAGGGCGAACTCACGGGACTCACGTTCGCCGCCGAGGAACTCGGCTCGCCATTGCTGTTCAAGAGCGCCCAGACCGTCGAATCAAGCGAACCGAGTCGCATCGCGGCGGCCGTCACGGCGGGCGCCGCGGTCGGCGGCTATGAGGTCGAAGTCACCCAGCTCGCCAACTCGGGCCAGCGGACGTTCGCGTTCAAAAGCCCGGCCGCCGCGCAGACCCTCACGGTCGACGGCCACGAAGTCGCGCTGGCGGCGGGCGCGAGCATTCAGGATCTCGTGAACAAGATCAACTCCGACGGCACCGCAACCGTCTACGCGGCCTCGCCCAATGGAGAAACGGTGGTGCTCTCCACTCGCGAAACCGGCGCGAGTGGACCCGGCTTCATCGCGGTCGCCGGCGCCGGGGAAACGCTCACCGAACAGGCGGCGCTGGCCAAAGAAGGCCGCAACGCCGAATACAAGATCGACGGAGTCGCTGGCAGCTCGGCGTCCAACACCGTGACGAGCGCGATCCCTGGCGTGACACTGACGCTCAAAGCGCTGACGACACCGGGACCCGTGACCGTCGCGGTGCAGCCACCCGCGCCGAGTGTGAGCGCGATCGTCGAACAGGTGCAGTCGTTCGTCAAGCTGTACAACACCGCCGTCGGCAAGATCCAGACGCAGCTCACGACCAAACCACCCGCGACACCACAGACCAGCTCAGAACTGCAAACGGGCACACTCTTCGGGGATCTCGACCTTGGCACCCTGGTCTCCCGGATGCGCCGCGCGGTCTATGAACCGGTCAAAGAACTGCCTCCGGAAATGTCGAGCCTCGCGAATATCGGCATCAACACCGGGTCGGCTACCGGCAAAGGGACTCCGTCGCAGTCGGCGGTCGAAGGCCAGTTGACACTCAACACCGCCACCCTGGAAAGCGCGATCCGCACGAACCCAAGCGAAGTCGAGAAAATGCTCCAGGGCTGGTCCAAAAGCTTCCAGGCCGTCGTCGAAGTGGACTCGGGGCCGGGAGGCGCGCTCGACGCCCGCATCGAAGGCGATACCACCCAGGCCACGGCGATCTCCAGAAGGATCACGACGATGAACGAAATGCTCGCCGTGCGCCAGCAAGCCCTGCAGAGCGAATTCATCGCGATGGAACGCGTCGTCCAGCAGAATCAGGCCCAGGCCTCGTGGCTGAGCTCGCAGCTGGCCTCGATGCTCGCCAGCCAGTCGAGCTCGAGCTCCAGTTCCTCCAGCCACTAGCACGCGGCTCCTTCGGGACAACCCGGCTGGATGTTGGCGTCTCGCCCGCCCTGTGCTTGGGCGCTCGATTGCCGTTGCGTCGTAGGGCTCAACTTTGGCGAGACCCGACCGATCACCCGGCGCGATGACTCCGCTGACGGCAGCACCGCAGGCGTATCGTGAGAACACCGTCCTCTCCTCGACGCCCGAGCAGCTCGTCGTGATGCTCTACGACGGCGCGCGGCGCTTCCTGCGCCAAGCGACGAATGCGATGCGGGCGCGCGAAGTGGAGAGCGCGCACAACGCCCTGCGCAGAGCCGAACAGATCATCGTTCACCTCGACGGCGTGATCGACGACGAGCAGGGCGGTGATCTCGCCCAGCGCCTGCACGCGATCTACGGCTTCGCTCTCTCGCATCTCAACCGCGCGCGCATCGACCAGGACGCCGGCAAGCTCGTGGAGGTCTCAGACCTGCTGGGCGAGCTGCGCGGGTCCTGGGCGGAGCTCGCGAACGGGTGAGCGCGATGGCGTCTCTCGATCAAAGCCCTGCCGGCGGCACCGCGACGGCACTGGCGCCACCCGACAGCCGTGGCGCGACGAGCGGGATCGACTCGCCGCTTGATCCCTACGCGGCGATCGTGGCGTTCGCGGAGCGCGAGCTCGAGCTCGCGCGTGACGGGCGCATCGAAGACTTACGCTCGCTTGCCTCTGAGTGGGACACGCTCACCGCGGTCCTGCCGGCGCAGCCACCGGCGAGCGCACGCGGCGCCCTGGAGCGCGCTGCGGCCCTGCACGAGCGCACCAGCGCGACGCTGATGTGCCTGCGCGAGGCGATGTTGTGCGACTTGCGCACGACCGCTCGCGCGAGCCGCGCCGCGCACGGCTACGCGGGCCAGAGCCACCGCCGCGTGCGGCGCGTGGACCTCGACGCCTAACACCGCTCCCCGCCGCGCCGGGTTTGGTTGGCGCGGTTCAACTCAGACGCGGCGCCGGCAGCACTAAAGGTCCGCCCGCGCGTGCCGATGACCGGAGCGACCCGGAACTCGACCGGGACGCGGCTCACACGGATGGGAGCCGGGCAGGGCCCACGGAGGGCGAACCACAAAAACCCTTCCCGCCAGCTCTCGCTTCCCACCCGGATGTCCCTGATCGACACCACCCAACTCGCCCTCGAGACCGCGATGCGCGGCGCGTGGACGCGCCAGACGCTGCTCACGAACAACATGGCGAACGCCAACACGCCGGGCTATCAGCGCGAGGATCTCAACTTCCAGGGCGCGTTGCGCGCGGCGCTCGTCTCCGGGCAATCGCCAGCCGAAGTCAGCTTCTCCCCGGAAGTGAGCCAGGGGGTCGTCGACGCTGAAGGCAACGGCGTCGACGTCGACCGCGAATCGTCACTGCTTGCCGAGAACGGCCTTGAATATGAGGCGCTCGTCCAGGTCATGGGCACGCGCGAGAGCATCATGCGCTCGGCGATGGGGCTCGCCTGATGGGTCTCTTCGACGCGATCGAAATCGCCGGCAGCGGCCTCAGCGCCGAACGCGTCCGCATGGACGTGACCTCCGAGAACCTCGCCAACGCGCAGACCACGCGCGCCGCCAACGGCCAGCCCTACCAGCGCCAGGAGGTCCTGCTCCAGCAGAGCGGCTCACCGGCGCAGAACTTCGACGCGACGCTCGCCGGCGCGATGGGACCAGGCGCGGCACCCGCGGCGGCGATGGCCGCGCGCGGCCCTGCCGGCGGTGTGGAGGTCGCGGGGATCGTCGCCGACAAGACACCCGACCAGCTCGTCTACGACCCCGGCAACCCCGAAGCCAACGCGCAGGGGTACGTGAAGATGCCAAACGTCAACACCGTCACCGAAATGGTCGACCTGATCTCGGAGTCGCGCTCCTACCAGTCCGACGTGACCGCGATGCAGACCGCGAAGTCGATGTTCGGCGCGACCCTCGGGGTGCTCAAGTGACGCTCCCGATCGGCGCGGTACAGGGACTTGTGAATGCCGTGGGTGGCTCGGGCTTGTCGAGCTCCGCCGCCGGGATCAACGCGGGTGGCTCACCATCCGCGCTCGGCCTCGCTGAACCGGCTGGGAGCGCAGGTGTATCCCTAACGGCCGAACCGACCGCGGGAGTCGGCGCCGTTGGCTCCCCCACCGCGGTCGGCGCCGGTGAAGCCGCCGGCGGCGCGGGCGGCCAGGAAAGCGGAGGCTTCGGCGAAGCGCTGACCAATGCGATCTCGTCCCTTGAAGGTACCCAGAAGAGCGCAAGCGCCGCGGCACAGGCGCTCGCGACAGGCAGCACCGGCAATCCTGAGAGCGCAGTCGTAACGGTCGCCGATGCCCAGCTCGCGATGCAGCTCGCCTCGCAGCTGCGCACAAAGGGCACCGAAGCGCTCCAGCAAATCTTCCAAACACAGGTGTAAGAAATGCCCGTTCGCGCACTCACCACACGTTTCACCCCACGCGGCTGGATCGCACTCGGCGGCGCCGCGATCGTGGGGATCCTGTTCGTCTACCTGTTCCTGCACATGATCTCAAAGCCCTCTTACTCGACAGTCGCCACGGGCCTCGAACCGGCGCAGACCGGCAAGATGACAAGCTCGCTCGACCAGCACGGCATCAGCTACGAACTACAGAACAACGGGACCGCGCTCGCTGTGCAGTCCAACGAGACCGCGCAGGCCCGCGTCGTCTTGGCGGGAGCGGGGCTCCTGGGCAACAGCCAGCCGGGGTTCTCGCTGTTTGACAAAACCAGCCTCGGCGAAAGCAACTTCCAGCAGCAGGTCACCTACCAGCGCGCCCTGCAAGGCCAGCTTGAACAGACGATCGACAACGTCCAAGGGGTATCCGGCGCGCAGGTCGAGCTCGTGCTCCCCTCCCCACAGAACCAGCTGTTCGGCGAAGGCCAGAACACGGCCACCGCGGCGGTGCTGTTGAGCGGCACCAGCCAACTCGACCCCGCCTCGGTGCGGGGCATCGCACAGCTCGTGAGCTCCTCGGTGCCGGGCCTGCGTCTGCAGAAGGTCACGATCACCGACGGGACCGGGCAGTTGCTGTGGCCCAACCAGAACGGCGAAGCCGGCGCCGCCGGCACGAACAAGCAAGCCGCCGAGGAACGCTACGACGCCTCGATGCAGGCCAGCATCGACGCGATGCTCGCCCAGACGATCGGCGCGGGCAAAGCCGAGGTGCAGGTCTACGCGAATCTCAACACCAACCAAACCACACAGGAATCGCTGACCTACGGCAAGAAGGGCGTCCCGCTGCAACAGAGCAAGAACCTCGAAACGCTCGCCGGCAACGGCAGCAGCGCCGGTGCGGCCGGCACCGCGAACATCCCCGCCTACGCCCAGGCGGGTGGCGGGGGCAAGTCCAACTACAAGCATGAAGTCAGCGCCGCAACGCTCGGGGTGGATAAGACCGTCACCCACTCCACCATTGCCCCCGGCGCCGTCGAAGACGAGCACGTCTCGGTGCTGCTCGACCACACGGTCCCGGCCACCTCGATTCCCGCGATCAAGGAAGCGGTCAGCAACGCGGCCGGAATCCAGAGCAAGCGCGGCGACACGATCTCGATCGGCCAGATGGCGTTCGCCAAGCCGGTCACCACGAGCGCCGCCGGTCCCGCCGGCGGGATGCTCGGCTACGCCAAGTACGCCGCGATCGGCATCGCCTCGGCCGTCTTCCTGTTCTTCACGACCCGCGCGCTGCGCCGCCGCGAGCGCGAAGGCATCGACGAGCAGCCGGTGTGGCTGCGCGAGCTGGAGCTGCCGATCCGGCTCTCCGAGCTCGAACGCGAAACGCCGGCGCGCGGCGCCGAGCAGCCCCAGCAGAGCCTGATGCCGACAGCCGCAAACGGCGCCGCCGTGCCCGTGCGCCGCCAAGTCGAGCAACTAGCCGAGAACAACCCCGACCGCGTCGCGCAGCAGGTCCGCAACTGGATGCAGGAGGACTAGTGAGCATCCAGCTCTCCCCCGCCTCCGAGGAGCCGATCGCCTCGCTGCCGCTGCGCACCGTCGCGCGACTGGCGGGCCGCCGCAAGGCCGCTGTGCTGATGGCCGCGCTGGGCTCCGAGCGCGCAGCCGACGTGATGCAGCATCTGCACGAGGAAGAGATCGAGAGCCTCTCGCTGGAAATGGCGAAGCTCGGCGCGATCGAAGAGCAGACGACCGAGGCGATCCTCGACGAGCTCGCCTCCGCGGCAGGCCCCGACGGCGTCGGTGACGTCGCGGGCGGGATCGACTTCGCGCGCGAGGTGCTCGAGCGCGCGCTCGGCGCCGAGCGCGCCGAGGAGCTGCTGGGGCGCCTCTCGACGGTGATCGAGATGCGCCCCTTCGAGTTCCTGCGGCGCACGCCGCCGGAGCAGATCGTCGCGTTCCTGCGCGCCGAGTCCCCGCAGACAATCGCGCTGGTCGTCGCAAATCTGCACACCGTGCTTGCCGCGCAGGTGCTCGCGCGTCTGCCCGAGCGCATGCAGCCCGACGTCGCGTTGCGCATCGCGCGCATGGGCGAGACGAGCCCGAGCGTGATCCAGCAGGTCGAGGAGGTCGTGCGCCAGAAGCTCACAACCGTCGTCGAACAGGAGTACTCGGCGGCAGGCGGCTCCAAGGCGCTTGCGGACATCCTCAACCACGCTGACCGCTCGACCGAGCGCGCCGTGCTCGACCATCTCACCGAGACCGACGAGGAGCTCGCCGAAGAAGTGCGCCGGATGCTGTTCGTCTTCGAGGACATCGTCCAGCTCGACGACCGCGCGATTCAGCAGGTTCTGCGGGAGGCCAACCAAAAGGATCTCGTGCTCGCACTGCGCGGCGTCCCCGACGCGGTCAAGGAGAAGCTGCTCACCAACATGTCCGAGCGCGGCGCCGCGATGCTCCAGGAGGAGATGGAGGTCCAGCAGCCCCAGCGCAAGCGCGACGTCGACGCCGCGCAGGGACGCATCGTCGCCGTCGTGCGCCGCCTCGAGGAGGCCGGCACGATCGTGCTCTCCCGCGGCGACGGCGAGAGCGAAGAGGAAGCCGTCGTCTAGTGCCAGCCGTCAGCTACCCGCTGGAGCAACTGCAGGACACCGCACCACCCCCGCAGGGCACGCCCGCGCGGATCCTCGCGGACGCGGGCGCCGAAGCGCAGCACATCCGCGAACAGGCTCGCGAAGAGGGCCACGAGGAAGGCCTCCAGCAGGGCCGCGCCGAGGGCGTCGCACAAGCACACGCTGCCGCCCTGGCCCTCCAACAGGCGCTCGGCGAGCTCCAGCGCCAGTCCCAGGAGATCGCGCAGGCAGTAGAGCGCGACGCGGTCGAGCTCGCCCTCGCGCTCGCCGCGAAGATCCTCGCCGGCACCCTTGAGGTCCAGCCCGACCGCGTGCTCGACGTGATCGCCGGAGCGTTGCGACGCGTCGCCGACCGCCGCCGCATCGCGGTGCTCGTCGATCCCGAGGACCTGGAGGTTGTGGGGGCCGCGATCGGCGACCTGCAAGCGCAGGCCGGCGGCGTCGAGCTCTGCGAGATCCAGGCCGACCGGCGCGTCGGCCGTGGCGGGGCGATCGTGCGGACCCTCGAGAGCGAGGTCGACGTCACGATCGAGACGCAGCTCGAACGTGCCCGCGAGGTCGTCTGCCTGGAGCTCAGCGGCGAGGAGCGCGCACGATGAGCGGCGCGCTGCTCGCCCGCGCCGGCGATGCGCTGCATGGCGCCGACCTCGCGCGCTCGCATGGACGGGTCAGCAACCTGATCGGCCTGATAATCGAGGCCACCGGCCTGCAGGCCGAGGTCGGCGAGGTCTGCCTTGTCAACGGCACCTCACGCGCCGCGCCCGACGCGGTGCCGGCCGAGGTGGTCGGCTTTCGCGAAGGCCGCACGCTGCTGATGCCGCTCGGCGAGCTGCATGGGATCGGCCCCGGCACGAAGGTGCTCGGCACCGGCACACCGTTTCGCGTGCCCGTCGGCTCCGCACTGCTGGGCCGCGTGATCGATGGCCTTGGCTCGCCACTGGACGGACGCCCGCCCGCCGCTCGCAGCGGAGCGCGCTCGACGATGGCCTCGCCGCCAGCGGCGCTGGAGCGGCCGCGGATCAACGAGCGCGTCGCGCTCGGGGTGCGCGCGCTCGACGGCCTCGTGCCCTGCGGCCGCGGCCAGCGCTTGGGCATCTTCGCCGGATCGGGCGTCGGCAAGTCCTCGCTGCTCGGCATGATCGCGCGCTCGACGAGCGCCTCCGTCAACGTGATCGCGCTCGTCGGAGAGCGCGGACGCGAGGTCCGCGAGTTCATCGAGCGCGACCTCGGCGATGCCCTGGAGCGCTCCGTCGTGGTCGTCGCGACCTCAGATCAGCCCGCGCTCGTGCGCATCAAGGCAGCGTTCACCGCGACCACGATCGCCGAGCACTTCCGCGACCAGGGCCACGACGTCATGCTGATGATGGACTCCGTCACGCGCTTCGCGATGGCCCAGCGCGAGGTCGGCCTGGCGATCGGCGAGCCCCCGGCAACACGCGGCTACACACCGAGCGTGTTCGCGCTGCTGCCACGCCTGCTCGAGCGCGCGGGGACGAGCCCGGCGGGGTCAATCACCGCGCTCTACACCGTGCTGGTGGACGGCGACGACATGAACGAGCCGATCGCCGACGCCGTGCGCTCGATCCTCGACGGCCACGTCGTGCTCACGCGCTCGCTCGCGCACGCCGGCCACTATCCCGCGGTCGACGTGTTGCAGAGCGTCTCGCGACTGGTCGGGGAGATCGTCTCACCCGAGGTCGCCGCTGCCGGCCAAAAGCTGCGCGGCGCGCTCGCTGCGCTGCACGACAAGCAGGACCTGATCTCGATCGGCGCCTACAACTCCGGAGCCGATCCGCTGCTGGACGCGGCGCTCGAGCACCGTCTGCGCATCGACGGCTTCCTGCGTCAATCTGTGCAGGAATCCAGCGATCCTCAAAGCACCGACAGGCAACTGCTGGAGCTCGCCGCGTCCTTGGAGCAGTCGACGGCTCAGCGCAGCGGGGAGATTCTCGATGCCGAGGAGGTCACCGACGCGGCGCCCCACGACGCCCAGTCCGAGCCAGGGCCGTCCGCGATCCCCGCACTCGGCTTGAGCCTGTAAGTGGCGATCCAAGCCTGCGTGCGGAGCGCTCGGCACGTACCGGGCGTCCTGCGGAGCGACATCCGCGCCGCAGGCACCGGTAGCCGCCCGAGCGGCACTCCAGACCCGGACGCGGACGCGAGGGGCGATGCGCACGCATCTACTCAGACCTCTACCGGGCGGTACTCGCGGGTCGAGGGGTTCTGCTCGAGCAATCCCACTGCGCGCAGCGTCTTGACGTAGCGATGCGTCGTCGAAGGCGACATCCCGAGCTGTTGGGCGAGATCGATGATCGCGCGCCAGGGCCGATCCGGTCCGTAGGAGGCGAGGATCGCAAGACCACGCAACAATGACTGTGAGAGCTGAGGGTCATTGAGCGCGTCCTCCAGTGCGCGACGTGTGGCCTTCTGCAGGGCAGCGGAGCGATGCCCGTTGGCTGGCTGGTAAGCGTTGTCCAGCGCGGCCAGCAGTAGGTTGGAGACCGTGCCGTTGCGCTGTTGGCCGGCCTCTCGCAAGACCTGCTCGACTTGCATCGGAGATAGCACAATCGTTATCTCGTCTTTTTTTTTCTTGCTCATGTTGATGTTCATCCCCAGGGTGAGATTGACTTGATCCAACGGCAGTAGCCATCCCACGGCGCTGTTCATAGGTGCCGTTGATGACAGACGCACGTAGGCCCAATGCTCTGTTTGCGAATAGTTGGGCGGTTCGGATCACAATTTGTTGCGAAAAGATAACGATCGAGAAGCTCCATTTATGCGGACTTTGCGGGAAGATCGTAGAGTCCATCCGCCCGGCTGCTCCAACTGACCCGACTTAGCGCTCCCGCGCGCGGCATCGGCCTTCAGGATCGAAGGCCGGCATCGTCAGCGCTCAAGAACCGGGCCCAGCATCCGATTACGCGGCCGTGAGCACCGGATCCTCGTTCCGATTCCGCCTTGAGCGCGTCCGTGCGCTGCGCGAGCGCCGCGAGGATCTCGCTCGTGAAGAGCTCGCCAAGGCCGTCTCGCGTCTGGCCGGCAGTCGCGACCGCCTGCAGGCCGTCGATGCACAGCTACAGCGCATCCACGCCGAGCAGCGCCTTGCAGCAAGTACGCCACAAGCAGTCGACGTGCAAGAGCTGCGCACACGCCAGGCGATCGTCGAGCACGTCGAGGCGCAGCGCGCCGGCGGCGCGCGCGAACTAGCCCAGCGAGAGGCCGACGTCGCCGAGCGCGACGACGAGCTCGGGCTCGCGGCACGCGATCACCGCATGCTCGAGCGCCTCAAGGAGCGTCAGCACGCAGAGCACGATCGCGAGGCCCGACGCCAGGAGGGACTCGTCCTCGACGAGATCGCCATCGATCGTTTCCGCCGGAGCGCCGCGTGAGCGTTCAGCCGATCCTCGCGTCCGCGCCCCAAGAAGGCCCTACTGGACCTGTCGCCGCCGCGCAGCGCATGCAGCACCTGCAGGCACTGATAGCTAGCGTCGAAGCGGGCCCAACGGGCTTCGCGGCCGCATTGAAGGCCGCGCAGGCGAGCACCCCCGCGCTCGCGAGTGGCTCGCAGGCAAGCAGCCCGGCGCTCTCCAGCGGCTCGCCAACAATCCCGTTTGCTACGCCCACGACGACCGCGACAACCGCGCCCGCCGGCGCTGGGAGCGCGAGCGCGGGCTATGACTCGCTGATCGAACAGGCCGCGGCCCGCAACGGCGTCGACCCCGCTGTCCTGCACGGCCTGATTCAGCAGGAGTCGGGCTTCGATCCGCACGCGACCAGCAGCGCCGGAGCCCTCGGATTGACCCAGTTGATGCCGGGGACCGCAGCCTCGCTGGGAGTCACCGAACCGCTCGATCCGGCGCAGTCGATCGAAGGTGGCGCGCACTATCTGGGCGAGATGCTGCGCGACTTCGGCGGCGACACCGAAAAGGCGCTCGCCGCGTACAACGCCGGACCGGGCGCCGTGCAGCGCTACGACGGGGTCCCGCCATATGCCGAAACACAGCAGTACGTCTCCAAAGTCCTCGGCTACGCCGCTGAATATCGTCAGAGCACGCCGGCGGTGATCGCATGACGGGCTCCCCTGCTCCCACGCGACTCCTGTCAGACATCGCGAGCCCTCATACCGACCACGGGGGCGCCCCACCCGGCGCCCCACCGGAAGGGCCGCCGTTTCACAGCGCGCTCGAATCTGAATGGGCCCGGACCGCCTCCGCGGAAGGCCACCAGGAAAGCTCCAAGAAGAGCTCAGCGAACCACCTCGAGCAAGCTCCCCATCACCAGAGCGCCGCGCACGCGCAGAGCGCCGACGCGGTCCCTTTTGCGGCGGTGCAAACATCGGCCTCGACGCCAAGCACAGATGTGCCTCGGGGAGGCGACACGAAGACTGGTAGTAGCGCGGCGAGCGCCGGCGCCGGCACGCTGCAAGGCACCGCCGCAGAGGCGTCGCAGAATACGCTCCTCACCACCGAAGGCGCTGCCGGCGCACCGAGCCCAGGGAGCTCCTCCACTAGCGCAGGCGCCGCCGATCTCGGCGCCGCAACCGACACTACCTCCGGATCTCAAAGCGGCGATGCGGCAAGCGGCGATGCGGCAAATGGGGTTGCGGGCACCGACGTTGGGAGCACCACAGACGCAGCAAACGCCACCGGCGCGTCGAGTGCTCTTGCGCCGCCAAACACAACCGGAGCAGCAAACGCAACCAGCCCGTCCAGCGGCGATCTTGCCAGCGGCCTCGGTAGTGCGATGGGCGCGAAGAGTCCTTCAGGGACCACCGTGTCGCTCTCCCCCACGGCTGCCGCCGAACAGACCGCGCCAGGTTCATCATCCGCCGCGGCGGGACTCGGATCCGCAACCCCCTCCCCCTCCCCCTCCTCTTCCCCTTCCCTGGCAACCGCCGGTCAGGCGCAACCCGAAGTCCCCGGGCAACAGCAGGAAGCGGCGCTTGCCTCCAACGCTTCAGCCCCCGCCGGCGTCACCCCGACTTCCTCGCCACGGGGATCGGGGCCCGGCGCAACGGGCCTCAGCGCGGCAGTTCTCGACGTGGAACCGCGTTCCGGCACGGTCGCTTCGGCGGCGGGCTCCGCCGCGAGCGGCGGCGAAGGATCCTTGACGCAGTCGCACTCAGGCACGCCGGGATCGCTGGCCGGCACCGGATCCTCGGCCGGGACTAGTACACGCGCAGGCGAGGTCCACGACACGCTGTGGATCCCGGAATCCTCATCGCCGCTTGAAGGCGTAGGTGTGAGCGCACCGCTCGCCGAGGCCTCCGGAGCTGTCTACGACACCGCTCCCACGGGCTCACCGGGACTTGCAGCCGACCTCGGCACGCTCGATCTCACCGGAGGCCTGCAGCAGGCGATCGAGACGCTGCACGCCACCGTCGAGCTCGCTGCGCGCCAAGGGATCTCGCAGGCGCGCATCGCGCTGCGACCGCAGGAGCTCGGCGATATCCGCATCCACCTCACCCAGACCGCTGAGGGCCTGCTCGCACGCGTTACCGCCGACACGCCCGCCGCCGCCCAGGCACTCGCCGCCGGCCACGCCGAGCTGCGCCAGTCGCTGGGCACGCTCGGCCTCAATTTGACTCGTCTGCACATCGGCCACAGCGGCCAAGCGACCGTCCAGGGCGACGGCGCCACCGCACAGGGCCGCGGAGGCGACGATCGTTCGGGAGCCCGCGCCGGCTTGTTCGGCAGCGCGCGTACCGCGAGTCGCACGAACGCGATCGACGCGAGCGACGGCACCCCTGGCCCGGCCGCTGCACAGGTCGAACCAATTCCACCACCGTCTTCGAGCCGCGCGCTCGTGGACATCCTCGTCTGAGAAATCAACACACACACTCGCATCGAGAGGCACACGCCGACATGACCACTCCCATGACAGCCGCAACCGCCGCGCCAGCATCGAGCGCCACCGGCGCAAGCTCACAGGAAACGCTGCCCACGAACCCCGGCGGCGAACTCGGCAAGGACGACTTCCTGAAGCTGATGGTCGCCCAGCTGCAGGCCCAGAACCCGCTGGAACCAAGCAACGGCACCGAATACATCAGCGAGCTCGCGCAGTTCTCCCAGCTCGAGCAGACCACCAACATCGCCCAGAGCAGCTCTCAGTCGGCGGCCTCCGAGACCGTCGCGCAGGCGTTGGGGTTGATCGGGCACACCGTCTCCTATGTCGACCCCGCCACCGGCGCCACGCAGCAGGGCACCGTGCAGAGCGTCGAGATCACCGCCACCGGCGCCAGCCTCACGGTCGGCTCCACCAGCGGCATCGAACCGGGCGCGATCTCGGAGGTCTCGTGAGCATCGCGCTCAACCACGCGCTGCTGCCGCCCGGCGCCGTTGGAGCCCCCGAGGGCGCCGGCGGCGTGCGCACGCCCGCGTCGGGCACCCCGTCGAGCGCCGGCTCCCCGGCGGGCCCAACGTTTGCGAGCGTCCTCGATCGCGCGAGCAAGGACGCAACGAGCACGGAAGGATTGCGCTTCTCAAAGCACGCCCTGCAGCGCGTCGAGCGCCGCGGGATCGACGTGAGCCCAGCGACACTCGAAAGGCTCTCCGATGGCGTCGCCCGCGCCTCCGGCAAGGGCTCGCGCGACTCGATCGTGCTCGTCGACGGCACCGCCTTCGTCGTCTCCGTGCCCAGCCGCACCGTGATCACCGCCGTCGGCTCCGAGCACATGCGCGACCACGTCTTCACCAACATCGACAGCGCCGTCATCGCCTGACGGCGGCAGCCTCACAGTCACACCAGCCGCTTCACACCTTCACCAACCAAACCCTTACCAACGACGACGGCCGGACCTCACCGAGGAGGCCGCGAAAGGAAGTGATTTCACCATGATGGGTGGAATGTACGCCGCGATCAGCGGCCTCGACGCAAACCAGACGATGCTCAACGAGACCGCCAACGATCTCGCCAACGTGAACACCGTCGGCTACAAGGCATCACGCGTCACGTTCGCGGACTCGCTCACGCAGGTCCTGCGCGGCGCGTCGGGCACGACGGCGACCAACGGCGGCACCAACCCGCTGCAGGTCGGCCTCGGAGTGCAGGTCTCGGCGACCGAAAACGAGATGTCCGAGGGCTCCTTCCAGTCGACCAACAATCCGCTCGACGTCGCGCTCCAGGGCGACGGGTTCCTGCGCGTCGGCAGCGGCTCCCCGCCCGCCAAAGCCCCCTATACCGAAGCACTGCCGACGAGCGTCGACTACACCCGCGCCGGCAACCTCTCGACGAACACCAAGGGCTTCCTCACCACGCAGGCCGGCCTCTACGTCGTCGGCATGGAAGCCGTCCCGACCGTGACCGAAGCCGGCACGACCTATGCGCCCGGGAAAGCCGAAAGCTACATCGTGATCCCACCCGGCTCGGCCAACGTGTCGATCGGCCAGGACGGCGCCGTGAGCTACACCGACGAGAACCCCGAATCGGCGACCTACCAGGAACAGGTCACGGCCGGCTATCTGACGCTCGCCGAGTTCCCCAACCAAGCCGGCCTGGAGCGCCTCGGCGGCTCGCTGTGGGCGCAGACCGCAAACTCCGGGACGCCGCTCGTCGGCACCCCGAACACCGGCGGTTTCGGGCAGACGATCGGCGGCGAGCTCGAGATGTCCAACGTCGACCTCGCGACCGAGATGACCCAGATGATCACCGCCGAGCGCGGCTACCAGGCCAACTCGCGCGTGATCACGACCGCCAACGAAATGCTCCAGACCGTGGTGTCGATGGTCCAGTAGCCCGCTGCGACCCGCCCGCGCGAGCAGCGACTCGGCGGGCGGAGCACGTTCCCTACAGAGAGGCTCACAATGATCGTCCTACACAGGCTCGGGCACGCAAACGAGCCCTTCCAGCTCAACCCCGACCTGATCGTCACCGTCGAGTCGACCCCCGACACCGTCGTGACGCTCGCGACGACAGCCAAGGTCGTGGTCGCCGAGAGTCCCGACGAGGTCGCCGCGCAGGTGCGCGCATGGCGCGTCGACGTGCTCTCCGACGCGATGCGCAATCGCCGTGCCGAGCGTCCAGCGAGAGTTGAAGGATTGCGTCCCGCGGCCGATGAACGAGGGCGATGAAGGCCGCCACTGCAATCGGGATCGGGGTCGCGTTCGGCGCCCTGGGACTCAGCTCCATGATGGATGGGACGAGTCCGGCTGCCTTCCTGAACATCGAGGCGCTCCTGATAATCCTCGGCGGGACCGGCGGAGTCACGCTCGCGAGCGTCGGGATGCCCGCGATGAAGCGCATCCCGAGCCTCTACAAGCTCGCGTTCTCAGCCGAACCCCCCGCGATGCGCGAGCGACTGGACATGCTCGTCGGACTCGCCGACCAGGCGCGCCGCGACGGCCTGCTCGCGCTCGACGCCCAGCTCGGCGAGATCGACGACATGTTCACGCGCAACGCCCTGCAGCTCGTCGTCGACGGCACCGACCCCGAGATGGTCCACGCGATCATGGAGGCCGACGTCGACGGCATGTCCGCCCGCCACGAGTCCGCCGCCGCCCCCTTTGAGAAGGCCGGCGGGTTCGCGCCGACGATGGGGATCATCGGGACCGTGATGGGGCTCGTACACGTCCTGCAGAACTTGTCCGCCCCCTCAACGCTGGGACCTTCGATCTCCACCGCGTTCCTCGCGACGCTGATGGGCGTGGGCTCGGCGAACGTGATCTTCCTGCCGATCGCCAACCGCCTGAAGGCGATCTCCGCCGAAGAGGTCGAGCTGCGGATGATGACGCTCGAGGGGATCCTCTCGATCCAGGCCGGCGACAACCCGCGGCTGGTCTCCGAAAAGCTGATGTCCTACCTGCCGCCCGCCGAACGCGAGGGCGAGGCGGAGCCAAGCGCGGCTGGAGCAACCGGGCGACCGGCGGCGGAGGCCGCGTAGCGATGGCGCGCTCACACGGAAGACGCGGACGGCGCGGCGGCGGACACTCCGAGGAGAGCGACGAGCGCTGGCTGCTGACGTACGCCGACATGATCACGCTGCTGATGGCGCTGTTCATGGTGCTGTTCTCGATTTCCTCCGTGAATATCTCGAAGTTCCACACCCTCCAGCAGGCGCTGCGCGCCGCGTTCTCCGGGAACATCCTCCCCGGCGGCAGGGCGATCGCCCAGCCCGGCGCGACCGCCAACTCAAGCCATGCCCCGAGCAGCTCCGACCTGCAGTCGATCGTGCCGCTCACCGTGCGCAGCTCCACAAACCTCGAAAGCCTCGCCTCCAGCTCCAGCCAGTCCCAGAGCGCCTCTCACGCCCAGAGCGCCTCTGTCGCCGCTCAAAGCATCAGCGTGCAGACCGCCGCCGCCCAGCGCGAGCAGAGCAGCTTCGAAGCGCTCAAGCATCAACTCGACTCCTACGCCGCCAAGCACGGCTTCGCGCAGAAGGTCAACACGACGATCGAAAAACGCGGCCTCGTGATCCGCGTGCTGACCGACAGCCTGCTGTTCGCCTCCGGCAGCGCGACGATCGAGCAGCAGGGCGACCCGCTGCTCAGCGAGGTCGCCCAGCTCGTCAACGTCGACCACGTCCACCCGATCGCCGTCGAGGGCAACACCGACGACGTGCCGATCCAGGGAGGCACGTTCCCGAGCAACTGGGAGCTCTCCACCGCACGCGCCAGCGGGGTCGTGCGCTTCCTGATCTCCCACGAAGTCGACCCGCAGCGCCTGAGCGCGACCGGCTACGCCGATCTTCGGCCGATCGCCTCCAACGCGACCGCCACAGGACGCGCGCGCAACCGGCGTGTGGAGATCGTCCTGCAACGCATCTACTGATCCGAGAGCGAGAGAAACGACATGTCAAAAAAGAAGCTGCTTATTCCACTTGTGCTCTTGCTCGTGCTGGGGGTCGGCTACACGATGACCAAGCCCAAGAAGGTCATCAAGATGAAGGTCCCGGGGACGATCTACGCGATGCCGCAGTCGTTCCTGCTGAACCTCAACGAAGGCCACTACGCCAAGCTGTCCGTCGCGCTGGACCTTGCCCCGGGCCAGAGCACGGGCGCCTCAGCGGAGGGCGGCAGCAGTGGAACCGAAGGCGCCGGCACCCTCCCCGAGGAACCGCTGATCCGCGAAATCGTGACCAACACCGTGACCGGGCAGAGCGGCACCTCGCTCACCAACGGCCAGAGCCGCAACTCGATCAGGCACCACATCCTCGAGTCGATCCGACACCAAACCGACGTCAAGGTCGAATCGGTGATCTTCCCCGAACTCACCGTGCAGTAGAGGAGGCCGACTCCCATGAGCGAACCCAGAGAGGTCCCCGCCCCACCAGGGGCCCAGCGAGATTGCAAGGAGCCAGCGCGATGAGCGAGGCAGTCGTCTACGAGCAGCTCGACCAGGCGGGCGAGGACGCGTCCGCGACTGGCCTTAACCCTGAGACCGACCTGCGGCGCCTCAGCGATGTCCCGATGGAACTCAGCGTCGAGATCGGCCGCGCCCACATGACCGTCGGCGAGACCCTGCAACTGCGCGCCGGTTCGGTCATCACGCTCGAGCGGCTCGCCGGTGAGCCCGTCGACCTGCTCGTCAACGGCACCCCGATCGCGCGAGGCGAGGTGGTGGTCGTCGACGAGCAATTCGGCCTGCGCGTCAGCGAGATTCTCGAAGGCGAGCACACTGCCGCCGCGCTCGCGAGCGAGTCCGCAGCAGTGTCCGAGGATGACCCCGCCGGAGCCGACGCCGTCGCGCAAGGTTGAGCTGGAGGCCACCTTGAGCGAGGCAGTCCAAGAGCCCCAAGCCGCGACCGAGCCCGACGGCGGCCCGCCAGAAGGCGCCGGTGAGATTCGCGCTGCGCGGCGCAAGCCCGAGATCCGCACGGTCGACTTCTCCCAGCCGACGAAGTTCACCGCCGAGCTGCGCCGCCGGATCGTGCGCGCCCTGGCCCCGTTCTGTGAAGCGTTCGCGCTGCGCCTCTCCACAGAGCTGCGCGCGCCCGTCGAGCTCGCCGTCGGCGAATCCAGCCAGCTGACATGGTCGGCCGCCAAGGCCCAGCTCTCAGCCGACGCGATCGCCGTCGCCCTCGATGTGCGCCCGATCGAGCGCCAGCTGCTGCTCGGCGTCGAGCCCGCGCTGGTCGCGCAAGCACTTGAGTGTCTACTCGGCGGCACCGCCGCACAGGCGACCTCCGAGCGGAAATTGAGCGAGATCGACTGGGCCCTCATGCGGCGGCTGCTACAGACGATGGTCGCCCACCTCAACCCAACCTGGCGCGATCTCGGCAATGTCGAACTGGAGCTCGGCGAGGTCGACCTCGAGGGCGACGCCGGGGTCGTCGTGCCGCTCGGCGAACCGACGTTTGCGCTCACGATCGACAGCCGCATCGACGGCTTGCCCTCCTCGATGTCGCTGCTGATCCCGTGGTCGGGGATCGAGCCGATCGCTAGCGAGATCCTTGGCGGCGACCGTCCCGCCGAGGACGCTGATCCTCACGAGGGCGCCGCGGTAAGCCGCGGCCTGGCCGGCGCACACGTCTGCCTGCGCGCCGAGGTCGGCGCGGTGCGGATGCCGGTGACAGAGATGCTCGCGCTCGCGCCCGGATCGCTGTTGGCGCTCGGCGAGCCCGCCGAGGAGGGTGTGCAGCTGTTCGCCGAGGGCGTCCCGCTGGGGCGCGCGCGGCCCGGCCTCCGCGGCACGCGCCGCGCGATCAAGCTCACCGAGGCGATCGACCCCGGTGCGGGGGCGACGCTCAAGGAGATAGGACCCAGCGGCGCGCCGCCGCTGCCGACGATCCTGCACCCCGAGGGCGAGGCCGATGAGCCTGCGCCCGCGCGTCTGCAACGGATGCTGGGGATCCCCGTGCGCGTGTGGGCCGAGCTCGGGCGCACCACGATCCCGCTCGGCAGTGCCCTGGAGCTCCCGCCGGGTTCAGTGATCGAGCTCGACCAGAGCGCGGAGGCCGCGATCCAGCTGTTCGCCAACGGGATGAGCTTCGCCCATGGGACGCTGCAGGTCAGCGGCGAGGGCGAGTGGGCCGTGCAGATCGATGGGCTTTGTTGAGGGGACGAATCGCTTTGGCCCGCTCGCGGGCCAGGTGCGCCCGCTCGTGCTCGAACGCTCCGCTCATCCTTTCGATCTCGCCTTGTGAAAGGCCCGTGGCAACGGCCACGTCTCGCCACCGCGATGTCGCCGCGCAGAGGTCCGCGATCGCCTCATCGGCTTCTCGCGCGGTAAGCCTGAACAGATCGGCGAGCTCGACCGCGATCTCGATCTCGCCGTCGGCACGAGACTCGTCGATCGCGGTGCTGAACCTCTTAGTGCCCGGGTTGGGGTCTGGGTTCAAGTCAAAAGCGGGCGATAGCGCCCACCCCGCGGTACTTGTCCGCAGGAACCCGTGGTTTCGCAGGTGGTCGTCGGTGTTGGAGATCAAACGCGAGAACACGATCCGCCGCCACAGCTCTCTCAAGTCAGCGGTTGCGGCAGACGAGCGCTCTTCGATCGCCTCGGCGATTTCCAGGTAGCTTCCGTGCTCGCCGTCGATGGCCTCGAGCATCGTCATCGCACTCACGTACCCGATACGTCCCCGCGGGTCGCGGTCGAAGCGTCGAACGATCAAGACCGGTCGGCGGTCGATGTCATGGAGATCGAATCGCGGCACCTGTATGCCGGCATCGCGGGCGAGCTTGAGCGCGACGGCCTCCCAGCGAATCACGTCCCACTCGTCGCCAGCCGGTGCAGGGAACTTCGCGATGCCGAGTCTCCCCTCACCGTCGATCACGTGCGCCTTGGGGCGCG
This sequence comes from Solirubrobacteraceae bacterium, assembly GCA_036493975.1. Classification (GTDB taxonomy): domain Bacteria; phylum Actinomycetota; class Thermoleophilia; order Solirubrobacterales; family Solirubrobacteraceae; genus Palsa-744. The sequence continues at coordinate 2,553 of DASXOX010000066.1, read as the reverse complement.
CACCACCGAGCGAGCTGCCACCGTCGAGCAGGATTCGCAGGTCCTCGTCGCTGACCTCGTCGCGTTCGAGCTGCTCGGCGGCTCCGAGCAGGCGTCGCAGGTCGATCAAGTGGGGAACTCCCCGGTGTCCGGCGAGGTACGTGCCGACTTGCGGGTCGCGGAAGCGCAGCGCCCCCTGGCGAAGATCGTCGCGCACACCAAGCAGGTAGTCGATCTCGGCGATGTCGCGCTCAGCGACATCGCGCTCGCGCGCGCGGAGAATCCCCTCGCGGCGGACGAGTCGGCGTCCCCAACCATCGGGGGCGGCATCGGAGAACGCACCGAATAGTGCCCGCCCGTCCGCGGTTTGCTGCTGACCGATGTGCCGGGCAAGACCAGGATCGAGCGCATAACCATCGTCGCGGGCGAGGTACTCGGACCGGTATTCGAACGTCGCCGAGCCGCTACGAGCGCGATGGTGCGCCCACAGCCGACCCGCCGGCACGTCCTCGCCGGCGATCTGTACGACGACGTCGACGATCCGATCAGCCACCGCGGCCTCCGTCCTTGGGCTCGTCCACACCCAACCGCCGCGGCCGCACCCGTCGAGGAAGCTGCTCGCCTGAGCGCAGGCGCCCGATGTCGCTCTCGAACGGGTCGAGCGCACTCGGGATGCTGTCGAGCAAGCCCAGCGCGCGCAGCACGCGTAGGAGATTCTCGACGGCGATCCCCATGTCGGCGGCCTCGATCCGTTGCACGGTCCCGCGCGCCACGCCCGCGCGGTCTGCGAGCTGCGCCTGAGTCAGCCCGCGCAGCTTCCGCCACGTCACGACGTGCTCGGCCACCTGCCTGGCGGCGCGCCTGATGGGAAGCGGAGCTTGCTTTAGGTTTTCAATTTTAGGCATTATATCTTAGTCATTATATCCTTTAGTGCTCTAGATATCGAGCGTTATTCTTAATAACTTGATATTCGTCGTGGCGGTGAGGTTCCCGCACTCAAGCACCTGCGCCCCCCGCCGATAACCGGGAGCGACTCTCCCTCGGAGTCGTCCCTCGATGACCAGGACCATGACGCTTCAGCGCGCGGCCCTGCGGGCCGCCCTTCCCGCGCTCGGCACAGCCACGATTGGCTTGGCCCTGCTCGTCTACGCCCTCCTCGGGGCCGGCCCCGCGCAGGCGTTCAAGCCGACCTCGAAGGGCGGCGGCGAAGCGACTCCCCTCAACCTCTCCCCCTCCGGCGCCAGCCCCCACACCAGCTCCGGCGGCGCGAGCATCGTGCGCACGATCGTCGGCCTGCTGATCGTGATCGCGGTCATCTGGGGCCTGACGTGGATCCTCAAGCAGGTCAAGACCGGCCGCGAGCGGACCGGCACCGGCGACGGCCTCAGGAGCGTCGCGACACTGCCGCTGGGCTCGGGTCGCTCGATGCACCTCGTGCGCGCGGGTAGCGACTACCTGCTCGTCGGAAGCGCCGAGCACGGCGTCGCGCCAATCCACCGCTACACCGAGCAGCAGGCGCGCGAGGCCGGCCTGCTCGATCTGCTTGAGCGCGATGCGGGTGGCGACGACGACGGACCCGGTGCGGGCACCGCGATGGGCACGGCGCGCGAACGCGTGCTGTCGGTCCTCACCAAGACTCGCACTCCCGCAGCAGGCGCGACACGGCCGCCGATTTCCCCGGGCAACGGCGCCAGCATCGTGGACCGCCTGCGCGAATGGACCGTGCGCCGGTGAACCTGAGCTCCTCCAACGCCGTCCAGATCCTGCTGCTCGTCGGCGGGCTCGCGTTGATCCCGGCGGCGCTGTTCACCGTCACCGGTTTCAGCCGGATCCTGATCGTGCTGGGCTTCATCCGCACGGCGGTGGGCACCAACAACGCGCCACCCAACCAGGTGCTGGTGGGAATCGCGCTGTTCCTGACGATCTTCGTGATGGCGCCGACGGTGGGCGCGATCAAGCGCGACGCGATCGAACCGCTGGACGCGCATCACATCAGCACGACGACCGCGATCAAGCGCGCCGAGCAGCCGCTGCGCGAATTCATGTTCCGCCAGACCCGCGTGCAGGACATCGCGTTGTTCGTGAGCCTCGCGCACTCCAAACGGCCGCGGACACGCGCGGATGTGCCGACGGAGGTCCTGATCCCGGCTTTCATCGTCTCCGAGCTCAAGAGCGCGTTTCAAATCGGCTTCTTGATCTTCCTGCCGTTCTTGATCATCGACCTGATCGTCTCCTCGACGCTGATGAGCATGGGGATGATCATGCTCCCCCCCACATTCATCTCGCTGCCATTCAAGGTGCTGCTGTTTGTGCTCGTCGACGGCTGGGACCTCGTCATCAAGGCGCTCGTGCAGAGCTTTCACTGATTCGGAGAGGCGACGATGAACCAGGACACAGTCATAAATCTTTCCGCGCAGGCGATGAGCATGGCGTTCAAGGTCGCGGGACCGATGCTGCTGGCGGCGATGGTCGTCGGCCTGCTGGTGTCGATCTTCCAGGCCGTCACGCAGATCCAGGAGCAGAGTCTCACGCTGATCCCCAAGATCGTCGCCGTGGCCGCGATCAGCGTGCTGC